>DATDGC010000058.1:0-26835 GCA_036522275.1 Burkholderiales bacterium
TTTTAAACGTAGACAATACGCTTGGAGGTGTCAAATGGGCAAGGTGGAGAAGGTCAACCCGGAGCGCCGGCGTCAGCGCTATACGCGGGAATTCAAGCTGGAAGCGGTAAGGCTGCTTAAGCGAGAGCAGAAGTCGGCGACGCAACTGGCGTTGGAGTTGGGCGTGCGGCGCAATTCTCTCTACAAGTGGGCCGAGCAGCTTAAGGACAAGGGTGAGGGGCGGGCGTTCCCGGGTTCGGGAGCGCGTCCGCTTGCGCAGCGCAGCGAGATCGAGCGGCTGAGGCGGGAACTCAAGCGCGTGACCGAGGAGCGCGACATTTTAAAAAAAGCGCAGGCGTACTTCGCGAAGGGGCGCAGGTGAAGTACGCCTTTATCCAGGCGCGCGAGGCGCGGTTGAGCGTTCAGCGCCTGTGTGAAGTTCTGGGCGTGTCGCGCAGCGGCTTCTATCACTGGCGGGGGCGGGCGCGGAGTGCCCGGGCGTTGGTCAATGAGCGGCTGCTCGATGTGATCCGCGCCGTGCATGAGCGCTCGCGCCAGGCCTACGGGGCGCTGAAGACGTGGCGGGCACTCAATACAGAGGGCGTGCGTTGCGGCAAGCACCGGGTAGCGCGACTGCGCAAGCTGCACGGCATCGAAGCCCGCCGCAAGCGCCGCTTCCGCGTCACCGTGGAGCACCATCACACCGCTCCTGCAGCCCCTGACCTGGTGCGCCGGCAGTTCACTACAGTAGCGGCCAACCGTATCTGGGTGGGCGACATGACTTACATCCGCACCCGCGAGGGCTGGCTGCACTTGGCGATGCTCTTGGATCTTTACTCGCGGCGCATCGTGGGCTGGGCGATGGGCGAGCGGCCGGATCTCGCGCTGGCCTTGGGCGCGCTTAAGATGGCCGTGATGCATCGCCAACCCGAGCCCGGACTCATTCACCATACCGATCAGGGGCCGCTCTATAGTGCTCGCGCCTACCGCGACGCCTTGCGCGCGCACGGTGTGCGCCCGAGCATGGGTGGCAAGCGCAGCGCTTATGACAACGCCTGCGCGGAGAGTTTCTTCTCAAGCCTCAAGAACGAGCTGGTGCACCATTGCGACTTCGCGAGCCGCGAGCAGGCGCGGACCGCGATCTTTGATTACATCGAGTGTTTCTACAACCGCCAGCGGCTGCATGCCACACTAGACTACCAGGCACCAGCGAACTTCGAGAGGTTGAGAGGTGTATCTTAATTACACTGTCCGAGAAACCCAGGACAGCTCAGTCTGACCCCATTTCTTCACTTGTTAAGGCCATCAAGCCGCTTTTAAATACGGCGATTTGTAAAGCATGGAGTCATCCTACCGCAAAATCAAAGCAGCATTTAAAGCGCCTCAAATACTCCTGCCGCGCCCATGCCGGTGCCGATGCACATGGTGACCATGCCGTACTTCTTATTATGGCGGCGCAACCCGTGCATGAGAGTTGCGGTGCGGATGGCGCCGGTGGCCCCTAACGGATGCCCCAGCGCGATCGCCCCGCCCATGGGATTGACTTTTGTGCGGTCGAGACCCAAGTCCTGAATCACCGCCAGGCTTTGCGCGGCAAACGCTTCATTGAGCTCAATCCAGTCCAGATCGTCCTGCTTGATTCCGACCTGCTTTAATACCTTGGGAATCGCTTCCTTGGGGCCGATGCCCATGATTTCAGGCGGCACCCCAGCCACTGCAAAACCCAGAAAGCGGCCGAGGGGCTTGAGATTGAATCGCTTGAGTGCCGCTTCAGACATTAATATCACCGCTGCGGCGCCATCGGACATTTGCGAACTGTTGCCCGCGGTCACCGTACCTTTCGCCGCAAAAGCAGGTTTAAGTTTCCCCAGCGCTTCGAGCGAAGTGTCGCGGCGCGGGCCTTCATCGGTTGCAAGTTCTTTGGTCTTTTGCTCCACTTCCCTGCTCGCCAGATCGGGAATGGTTTCGACGGCTGGATAGGGCGTGATTTCCTGCTTGAATTCCCCACTCTCGGTCGCCCTGACCGCGCGTCGGTGGCTTTCCAGCGCGAATTCGTCCTGCCTTTCCCGGCTCACCTTCCATTGGCTTGCCACTTTCTCCGCGGTAATGCCCATGCCATAGGCGATTCCCACGTTTTCGTCGGTGAAAATGCGCGGGTTCACGGCGATTTTGTTGCCGCCCATCGGCACCATGCTCATGCTCTCGGTCCCCGCGCCTATCATCACTTCCGCTTCGCCGAGGCGAATGCGGTCGGAGGCCAAGGCCACCGCCTGCAGGCCGGAAGAACAAAATCGGTTGACGGTCATTCCCGAAACGCGGTTGGGGAAATCGGCGAGCAACAGTGCGATGCGCGCTACGTTCATCCCCTGCTCGCCTTCCGGCATGGCGCAGCCGACGATGACATCGTCAATGGTGTTGGGGTCGAGCCCCGGGCATTGGGCGAGTACGCTTCTCAAGGCATGTGCCAGCATGTCATCGGGCCGCACATTCCTCAACATGCCGCGCGGCGCTTTGCCCACCGGGGTGCGCGTTGCCGCTACGATGTAAGCATCTTGAACTTGCTTGGCCATAACCGCCTCCAGCTTGTTAGAGCTTTTTAATTGCGTAATGGTTTGCCAGTTTTCAGCGTGTACTCGATGCGCGCCTGTGTTTTTTCGGTCGCCAGTAGTTCGATGAACGCTTCGCGCTCCAAATCCAGGAACCACTGCTCATCCACCAGGCTGCCGGGCTCGACATCACCGCCGCACAGCACGTGCGCGATTTTCGACCCTATTAAATAGTCATGCTCGGAAATGAACCCGCCTTCAAGCATATTAGTCATCGCCATCTTAAAGGTGGCGATGGCGCTTTTCCCTGCGGCGGGAATATTCGCTGCCTTGAGCGGCGGCCGGTAACCCGCTTCGGCAAGCGCGCGCACTTCGGCCTTGGCCACGTGCAAGAGCTCGAACCGGTTCATCACCACCTTGTCGCAGCCGCGAAGATAGCCAATCTCCTTCGCGTGTTCGGCGCTCTTGCCGACTTGCGCCATGGCAACTGCCTCGAAGTACTTTTGCAGGAACGGGAAGGCATTGCCGCCTTTGGCATCCATTACCGCCCTCAACGCAAATTCCTTGCAGCCGCCGCCTCCTGGCAGCAGTCCCACCCCTGCTTCCACCAATCCGATATAACTTTCAAGCGACGCCACCGCACGGTCGCAATGCATGATGAACTCGCAGCCTCCGCCCAGCGCCATTCCATCCACCGCCGCCACCGTGGGGATGGTCGAGTATTTCAGCGCCTGCGTGGTCTCCTGGAATTGCGCCACCATGGCTTCGACCTGGGACAGTTTGCCCGCCATCAGCGCATCCGCGACATGTAACTTATGTGCCGCTTTTAAAACCAGTGACGATGTGGTGCGTTTGAAATTCTTGAGCATGGCGCCGAACGCCGAGGGTTTTTCCCCGCTCTTCGCGCCGCTCATTTTCGTCAAATTCGCACCCGCGGAAAACGGCGGTTCGGTCTGCCAGATCACCAGCCCCTTGTAGCTGCGCTCGGCTTCCTCGACTGCCTGCAGCACGCCCTCCAGCACGTCATCGCCGATCGTATGCATTTTGCTCTTAAAGCTGACGATGGCGATGTCGTCGCCGGTGTGCCACATGCGCACAACGTCGGTCTCAAAAATGGTGTCGCCGTATTTTCGTTCTTCGCCGAGCAGCGAATCAGGAAAGAGTTGCCGCCGGTAAACCGGGAGCATGGAGCGGGGCTTGATGGTTTTTTGCACGGGCG
Organism: Burkholderiales bacterium; assembly: GCA_036522275.1. GTDB lineage: Bacteria > Pseudomonadota > Gammaproteobacteria > Burkholderiales > JAHFRG01 > JAHFRG01. The sequence continues at coordinate 3,745 of DATDGC010000058.1, forward strand.
AATATGAACCTTTGGGTCCATGCACGCCGGTGCGCCCGGGTTCCAGCACCCATTCAGGCAAAGGCACCGAAGCCATGGTCTTGCCCGCAGCGATATCCTCGTTTATCCAGTTTGCGATCTGGCTCCAGCCTGCCGCCTGCCAGATCTCAAAAGGTCCGCGCTCCCAGCCGAAACCCCAACGTAGCGCCAAATCCACGTCGCGCGCGTTATCCGCGATACTCTCAAGATGCACCGCACAGTAATGAAACGCTTCGCGGAAAATAGCCCATAAGAACTGCGCTTGCGGATGAGGATTTGCGCGAAGCTGTACGAATTTTTCCTGAACGTTTTTGTTTTTCACAATTTGCCGGACTTCTTCATCAGCCAATCCCTCCGATAAGCGGTAGCCGCCTTTGGCCAGATCCAGCACGTGGATGTCCTTGCCGAGTTTGCGGTACACGCCGGCCTTGGTTTTTTGCCCGAGCGCGCCTTTGTCGATAAGACCCTTCAGCCACGCCGGGACTTCGTAGTATTTGTGCCAGGGATCATCCGGCAGCGTATCGCGCATGGTGTTGATCACATGTGCGAAGGTATCGAGCCCCACCACATCGGCGGTGCGGTAAGTCGCGCTCTTGGGGCGGCCGATGAGCGGACCGGTCAATGCATCCACCATATCAAATCCAAGCCCGAATTGTTGTGTGTAATGTATTGTCGCCAGCATGCCGAAAACGCCGACGCGGTTGGCGATGAAGTTCGGCGTATCTTTCGCCCGGATCACGCCTTTGCCAAGAGTTGTCACCAGGAAATTTTCCAGCTGGTCGAGCAACTGCGGGGCAGTCGAGTCACAGGGAATCAGCTCCACCAGATGCATGTAACGCGGCGGATTGAAGAAATGCACACCGCAGAAGCGGTGGCGGATATTTTCCGGGAATGCCTGAGCCAGCCTGTTGATGGAAAGGCCTGAGGTGTTGCTGACAAAAATCGTCTGCTCGCTTAAGTAAGGCGCGACTTTCCGGTACAAATCCGCTTTCCAGTCCATGCGCTCGGAAATCGCCTCGATCACGATGTCGCAATCCTGGAGCAGCTCCAGGTCCTGGTCGTAATTGGCCTGGTGGATATAAGACGCGCGGAAAGCCGTTGACAGCGGACTCGGCTCGAGCTTTTTGAGATTGTCCACCGCTTTCTGCACATTGTCGTCAGGCGCGCCCTCTTTGGCGGCCAGCTCGAACAGAACCGCCTCGACATTTGCGTTTGCCAGGTGCGCGGCAATCTGCGCACCCATCACGCCTGCGCCCAGCACCGCCACTTTGCGCACAATAAAAGGCGGGTCCTGTGACATGATTGCTCCTGCGCCGCCGGTTTAAGCTCTAGAATTCGTGGTTGTACTGCAGGCTCATGATATTCACGTCCAAAGTATAGCTGCCGATCAATTGTCCACCGCCGGTCGCAAGTTGGTTGTTGTTGATCGAGGGGTCGTTGACAAAAAGGTGCTGGTAGGCAAAATCCACCGAATCGACCTTGGAAACCTTGTAATTCGCGCCCGCCGCGAGGATCTTACGGTGGTTGTCGGGAATGGCCGCTGTGCGGAATGCGTTCCTGACCGGGCTTTGGTCGAAGCCGGCACCGCCGCGGAGTTTCAAGCTATCGCTGTAGCGGTAAGACGCGCCAAGCGAGCCGCGGAAAGTATTGCGCCAGTTTTCCGTCGTCACGCTGGTCTGCCCGTTGGCAAGGACGACTGCAAGTTGATTGAAGTAGCTCCAGCGGGTAAAAGTCACATCGCTCAACAATTCCCATTTATTGCCGATCTCCTGAACCGCGCTCAAGGAAATGGAGTCCGGAAGCGTCACCGCCGCTGTCATTTTGTTATTGGCAAAGCGCGGGTCGGCCGATAAGGCAGCAGGCACATTGGTAAAGGATGCGCTTCCTTCCAGCGTTTGGTGAACCGTCGAACGATAAGCGATGCCCACACGAGTATCAGTGGGAAACTGGAACAGCGCGCCAAGATTGTAGCCATAGGCCCAGCTGTGTCCCGAAACTCCGACTGCGCCGTCTGCCGTTTGCGGTGTGCCACCCGGCGTAAGCAAACCAAAATCGATGGCCTTGGTGAGATTCGCGTTGAGGTACTGGGCGTTGAAACCTGCGCCGAACGATACTCGGTCGTTCACCTTGTACGCCAGGCTGGGGTTGAGATTGTATGTTTTGATCTCGCTCTTCAGCGCCTGGTAGCGTCCCACCCAGTCGCCGTTATACTGCGTGCTCAACCCGAACGGCGCGCTCACGCCGAAACCATACTTGAGGTTGGGCGTGATATCGGTAACCAGATAAAAATTGGGAACCACCAACCCATTGCCTGGATCGCCGCCATTGCCTCCGGTCAGGGGACCTCCCGTGGTGAATGAGCCCTGATTGTTGAATTTCAGATCGGGCACGACACCATGAACGCCCACCGATAACTGGGTGCCGGATATCCGGACCATGGCCGCAGGGTTGTAAAAAACCGTGCTCGCATCTTCGCCGCTTGCCGCGCCGCCAGCAAAAGCGACGCCCACCCCGCTCCCGCTCTGCTCGTTCAGGGCAAAACCTGCCGCGAAGGCGCCACCTGCCAATCCGCCAAACATCGCGGCCAGACCGGCAGCAGTAGCTGATTTGTATAAAATACCTGTTTTTTTCATTTTTGATTCCCTACGCAAGGACCTTGAAAGGCCCGTCGGCCAAGTTCAACGGACATCTTAATACAGTTGCTTCATGGATTAAAAATCCTGTTAAACATCATTCCGGCGGCACGACCCGCGGTTTCCTGTTCCCGTCCACAGCCACGTAAGTCAGCGTCGCCTCGGTCACCTTCACACATTCGATGTCCAGCGGATGGCGCTGTGCAAATACTTCAACATCAACCGTGATCGACGTGCGCCCGACGCGCACGATGTCCGCGTACAGGCTTACCAAATCGCCTACAAAAACCGGCTGCTTGAACGAAAACGCATTCACCGCCACCGTGGCCACCCGCCCGCGCGCGCGGCGTATCGCAGGAATGCTCCCTGCGATATCCACCTGCGACATGATCCAGCCACCGAAGATATCACCGACGAAGTTCGCATCCGAAGGCATAGGCACTAGCCGCAACGCGGGCTGCTTGTCATGCGGCAGCGCAACTTTTTCGATATCAGCCATATTTCAATGCCCTTCATAAAGCTTGGCAATCTGCATTTTGTAATGCTCCATCACCTCTAACCGGCGCAGCTTCAGAGTGGGTGTGAGCAGGCCGTTCTCAACGCTCCACGGCTCCAGCGTGAGCGCCGCGCGCCGCACCTGCGCATAGCCAGGAAAATCCCGCAGTTGTCGCGCAATCCGCGTGAGCACCAGCTGTTCGGCAGCCTCGCTGTGCAAAGCGGCCTGCGCATCAAAGCCCGACTCCGCCGCGGCTTTTTTCCATTGCTCAGCATTCAGCACCGCAAGCACGGCAAGATAAGGACGCGCCTCACCGATTGCCATGGTGTGCTCGAACAGGGGATCACGGGCGATCGCCGCTTCCATGTCCAGCGGCGGGATTTTTTCGCCGTTCGACATGACGATGATCTCTTTCAAGCGGCCGGAGATGTAGACCCTGCCCGCCTCATCAATGCGCGCGGTATCCCCGGTGTTGAGCCAACCATCAGGGGCTATCATTGCCTTGGTGGCTTCAGGGTTGTTCCAGTAACCGAGCATGACGTTAGGCCCTTTCACCAGCAACGCATTGTTTTCGCCGATTCGCACTTCTACATTGGGTAAGGGAGGTCCAATGCTAGCCGGAACATTACCATGTATGCGGTTTGTGCACACCACCGGGCTGGTCTCGGTCAAACCATACCCCTGGATAATCGGCACGCCCATTGCGATAAAGATCCTGGAGATTTCGGGCGTCAGCGCGGCACCGCCGCTCAACGCGGTTTTCAATCTACCCCCCAATCTTGCCGACACTTTGGCTGCCACCAGATGATTTAACAGCGGCCACAGCAAATGCGCAACCCGCCACGGGCCCCGCTTCTGCTTGTATTCGAAGCGGCTCCAGCCGACCGTCACGGTCAAATCAAACAGGCGCCGCCTGAATGCAGACCCCTCCTGCAGCTTGGTCTTGATTGCCGCATAAAACCTTTCATAAATGCGCGGCACCGAGACCAGGATAGTAGGACGGATGCTCTGCAGGTCTTCGGCCAACTGTGGTATGGAACGCGCATAAGCAACCGTCGCGCCCGCCATGACCGCCAGGTAATAGCCGACGGTGCGCTCTAAGGTGTGCGAGAGCGGCAAAAACGACAGGAGCAAATTATCGGTGCGCAACGGGAAAGCCTGCAGTAAATCGTAAGTGTTCGACAAGATGTTCATGTTGGAGAGCATTACGCCTTTGGGCCGCCCGGTGGTGCCGGAAGTGTAGACGATGGTGGCAAGCTCGTCGGTTTTCCCCATTGATTCCATTTCCTGCGCGCCTGCTTCGGGAAGCCAGTCTTCCATTGCAGCGAGGCGCGCATCATTTCTGTCAGCGGCGTCGATGCCATTGAGCACCACAATGCGCTGCAGACCACAGTCTTCCCACTCCTCCCGTATCGCTTCGAGCTGCTTCCATTGCTCCCGGTTTTCGAGGAGCAGCATTTTGACACCGGCGTCGCGCAAAATGTAGGCCACGTTGTCCGGGCGGTCCACGAAGTGAAGCGGCACCACCACCAACCCCAAACCCAAAGCCGCCTGATCCATAATGACCCAGGCCGGGCCGTTGCGCAGCATTATAGCCACTCTGTCGCCAGGCATCAGCGCCTCGCTCCTCAACGCCGCCTGCCAGCGCACTACCTGGTGCTGCATTTGCGCCCAGGTGTAATCGCGCCAATTGCCGTGCTGCTGATTGTAATCGCGATAGGCAACGGCATCCGGTGTGCGCCTGACGCGCTCGCGAAAAAGCCCGCTTATAGTGCCCGCCGTTGCAACTGGAATGATATCCGTTTCTGGCAAATTTTTACTCAAGCTCGTGATATTCGCAAAATATTCCCTGATGACGTTTTACCTGCGATACTCCGCCCGGCCATCCTTGCTTAAGGAACCTCTGAACAAATCTCCGATGGAGCGCGTTTCTGGCGCAATGCGGATGATTGCGAGGCACGCGACGAAGGTGCCTAGCCGTAGCTTAAGCACGAGGAGCGCAACGATGCAAGCGCCGCATTGCGCCGAAACCCGGACGGGACGGCTGCCGCGACACGGTCAGCGAAGCTTGTGGGGTGCGGGAGCGGCAGCATGAGCGCCCCGTTTCACAATGTCTCTTGCGGCAGCTTGCGCCCCTTCCCGCTCCACGCTGCGCGAGTCCGAGTCCGGGGCGCCCGCGACACGGTCAGCGAAGCTTGGGGTACGGGAGCGACAGTATGAGCGCCCCGTTTCACAATGCCTCTTGCGGCAGCTTGCGCCCCTGCCCGCACCGCGCTCCGCGAGACCGAGTCCGGGGCGCTTTTCCGGGCGATCTGCTTTGTCGCTCGGCTTGCCAAGGAGATTAACCCTTGGCTGCGCCTCGCTTCGCGCTTCTCATCCCAGAAAGCCTCCATCGCGCCCACCGTGGACTTGTTCAAAGGTTCCTAATCTACAAACATATCGGTGGCGAGCTTAGCTCCTGGTGTCACTGCATACGCTGAAAAATCGTTTACGCCCGTGCCGCGCAAAACATCCTCATCAATAAAATAATTACCGGTCGTGCTGCGGCTGTCGCTGTTTAAAATCACATAAGCCGCATCCGCCATGATCTGCGGCTTGCGGCTCGCCTTGAAAACTTCGTCAGGGAAATGCATTTCGATCGCGGCGGTGGCAATGGTGGTGCGCGGCCATAACGAATTGACCGCAATGCCGTAGCCCGCCAATTCCGCAGACATGCCCAAGGTACACAGGCTCATGCCGTATTTTGACATGGTGTAGGCGATATGGTCCTTGAACCAACTGGCGTACATATTGAGCGGCGGCGCCATATTCAGGATATGCGGATTGTCAGCGCGCTTGAGGTAAGGGATGCACGCCTGAGAACTTAAAAAAGTGCCGCGCACGTTGATTGAAAACATCAGATCAAAGCGCTTCATTGGTGTATTGAGCGTATCGGTGAGGCTGAAGGCGCTGGCATTGTTCACCAAAATATCAATTCCGCCAAAAGTTTCAGCGGCCGTGACCACTGCCGCGTAAACTGCGCTCTCATCACGCACATCGAGCTGTATCGGAAGCGCCTTGCCTCCCGCCGCTTTTACTTCTTCCGCCACGCTATGAACGGTGCCGGAAAGTTTAATATGAGGCTTGGCGGTCTTGCCGGTAATCACGATATTCGCACCGTCGCTCGCGCAGCGCAGCGCGATTGCACGCCCGATGCCGCGCGAGGCGCCGGTGATGAACAGGGTTTTGCCTTTGAGCGACATGAGATTGCCTATTTGCCGGTGAACGCCGGCTTGCGCTTTTCAACAAACGCCGTGACGCCCTCGGCTAGATCGGCGGTGCGGGCGCAGCGGGAGAACGCCTGCGCTTCCGCTTCCAATTGCTCTTCCATGCTCGAGTTAATCGATTGGTTCATCAGCGCCTTGGTTTCGCCATAAGCATATGTTGCACCCTGGGCTAGGCGCTGCATGAGTCTGGCCGTTTTGTCTTGCAGCTCGGCGGCCGGCACCACGAAATTCACGATACCGAGACTTTTCGCGGTTTCAGCGTCTATCGTATCGGAGAGCAGCGCCAGTTCCATCGCCTTGTGATAGCCCACCATGCGCGACAGGAAATAAGTGCTGCCGCCGTCGGGGCTGGTGGCGATGCGGCTGTAGGCCATGGTGAATCGGGTATCATCCGCCGCAATCACCAGATCCGCGGATAGCATGACACTCATGCCGCCGCCCGCCACCGCACCGTGCACGCTTGCCACCACCGGCTTGTTCATGTGCCGCAGCGCCAGTATCGCGTTGTGCAGTTCGCGCGCGCCTTTCACAATCAGTTCCGACAATTGCTTGAGGTTGGCGTGAAACATGGCGACATCACCGCCGGCGAGGAACGCCGGCCCCTCGCCGCGCATGAGCACCGCGCGCACCGCCTCCATGCGCCGCACTTCCTCACACACCTCGCCAAAACGCACGATCATGTCCCAGTCAAGCGCGTTCATCACCTTGGGACGGTTGAAAGTGATGGTCGCAACGGAGTCGGCGACCGAGAGCAGGATGTTTTGCGTCACGCTGTTTTCCTGCCGGTGGACAACATTTCCTTCTGCGTAATCCCGCCTTTCGCCGACACACCCTTGCCGAAATCGGGCGGAAAATCGTCCACCATGATGACTTCACGGCGCAGTGCTTTCGCTTTCGCCAGCAGCTCCATTTCGGCCGTGCTGATAAGGCCTTGCTGCACAGCCTGGGCTGTGGTTTCCTCGAAGGTTTTCCCCTTGATGCGCCCGGCTTCCGCTGCGGCGCGGATTTTCGCTTCGATTGCTTCAGCGGCAAGCACGCTCTGCAGCGCGATATCGAGGCGTCCCACCGGATCAGCCTCATTGACCGGGACATAAATCCCGGCGGTCAACCTATCACGTGTGGCCGAAGGCGCAAGCAGCAAACTCGACACTTGCCGGCCCAGTTCATCGCTTGGCGGGCTGAAGGTTTTGCCCAGCGGGAACACTATCCTGCGCAACAACCACGCCATAACCCGGCGGGGAAAGTTTTCGAGTATCCCATCGATGGCGTTCTGCATGCGCCATAGCGCGTCCTGCAAAGACCAATGCAGCAAAGGCAAATCGGCACGCTGCCGGCCTTCATCTTCGTAGCGCTTCAAAACAGCGGAAGAAAGATAAAGCAGGCTCAGCACATCGCCCAGCCGCGCCGAAAGTTTTTCCTTGCGTTTTAAAGCTCCGCCCAACACCAGCATTGCCACATCGGCGAGCACAGCAAACGCGGAACTCAAGCGCGTGAGCTGCTGATAATAACGGGCGCTATCCGCTGCGCCGGGAGCGCTCGCGAGGCGCGCACCGGTCAATCCCAGGAACAGCGCGCGCGTGGCGTTGCTTATAGTAAAGCCGATATGCCCGAACAGCGCAGCGTCGAATTCGGGCAGCGCTTTTTCCACGTCGGCTTCGTTTACTGAAGCGATTTCCTTCAACACATAAGGATGGCAGCGGATCGCGCCCTGGCCGAAGATAATCAAGCTGCGCGTGAGAATATTCGCGCCTTCGACGGTAATGCCGACGGGAAGCTGCTGATAGGCCCGCGCCAGATAATTGCCGGGGCCCATGCAAATGCTCTTGCCGCCGTGCACATCCATCGCATCATTGATGACCTGGCGGCCGCGCTCAGTAAGGTGGTATTTGACAATGGCCGAAATCACCGAAGGTTTCTCGCCGAGATCCACCGCACCTGCGGTCATCACGCGTGCCGCGTCCATAATATAAGTGTTGCCGCCGATGCGCGCCAGCGCTTCTTCCACACCCTCGAATTTGCCGATTGGGGTTTTAAACTGGACGCGCACCCGCGAGTAGGCGCCGGTGGCGCGGGCCGCGAGCTTGGCCATTCCGGTGCTGCTTGCCGGCAGCGAAATCGAGCGTCCCGAGGCCAGGCAATTCATCAGCATGCGCCAGCCGTGGCCGACGCGCTCCACCCCGCCGATAACCCAATCCATGGGAATGAACACGTCCTTGCCGGAGTTGGGGCCGTTCTGGAAAGCCGCATTGAGCGGGAAATGGCGGCGGCCGATGTTGACGCCCGGCGTGTTGGTCGGAATCAGCGCCAGCGTAATGCCGACCTCTTCGTTTCCGCCGAGCGCACGGTCGGGATCATAAAGTTTGAATGCAAGACCCAGCAGCGTCGCCACCGGACCCAGGGTGATGTAGCGTTTCTCCCATGTGATGCGGATTCCCAGCACGTCTTGCTCGCCCTGGAATTCGCCGCGGCAGACGACGCCGTAATCCGGAATCGAGCCCGCATCTGAACCGGCCTCGGGCCCGGTCAGCGCAAAGCACGGAATTTCCTGTCCAAGCGCCAGGCGCGGCAGATAATGATTTTTCTGCGCCTCGGTGCCGTAGTGCAAAAGCAGATCCGCCGGACCCAGGGAATTGGGCACCATCACCGAAACGGTTGCCGTGCCGCTGCGGGAAGCGAGTTTGGTGATCACCGCGGAATGCGCCAAAGCGGAAAAACCCTTGCCGCCGTATTGCTTGGGGATGATCATGCCGAGGAAACCCTGGTCCTTGATGAACTGCCAGACTTCAGGCGGCAAATCGTAAAGCTCATGGGTGATGCGCCATTCATTCAGCATCGCGCACAGTTGCTCGACCGGCCCGTCGAGAAACACCTGCTCCTCTGAAGTGAGCTGGGGCTTGGGCACCGCGAGGAGTTTCCTCCAGTCGGGCCTGCCGCTGAACAAATCGCCGTCCCACCATACGGTGCCGGCATCCAAAGCTTCCCGCTCGGTTTGCGAAACTTGCGGCAGCACTTTCTTGAACCAGTGAAGAAGCGGCTCGCTGATCAACCTCGAGCGCACTGAAGGAAGATTAAGCGCAAGGGATATCACAAACGCTATCCACAATAACACGCTGAACACGGGGGCGGCTCTGACTGTTACGACCGCAAGCACGAGAGCGCTCACGCTCCATACCCAACCGGGGACGCGATGGTAGGCCAGTCCCCAGGCCAGCGCCAGGGTAACGAGTATCCAGATCAAGGTTGTCATGATGGTTACTCCTTTTTACAGCACCGGGCGACTGCAGTTAAATCGCTTATCACCCGGCATCACGCACCTTATTCGATTGCCGAAGCGGACTTGGCGCGCTCGCGCAGCATGAATTTCTGTATTTTACCCGTCGAGGTCTTGGGAAGCACGCCGAATATCACCTTCTTCGGCACCTTGAAGCGCGCCATGTTGCTGCGGCAGTGCTCGATGATTTCTTTCTCGGTCGCTTTGGCCCCCTCTTTCAATTCGACGAACGCACAGGGCATCTCGCCCCATTTTGGGTCGGGTTGCGCCACTACCGCTGCCATCATCACTGCAGGGTGGCGATAGAGCACGTCTTCCACTTCCAGCGAGGAGATATTTTCACCGCCGGAAATAATAATATCTTTGGAACGGTCCTTGATTTTCACATAGCCATCAGGCTGCATCACCGCCAAATCTCCGGAATGGAACCAGCCTTCCTTAAACGCTTCCGAGCTTGTCTTCGGGTTTTTGAGATAGCCTTTCATGGTAATGTTGCCGCGGAACATGATCTCGCCCATGGTCTGCCCGTCCCACGGCACCGGTTGCATGGTTTCAGGATCCATCACTGTCATCCCTTCCTGCATGGTATAACGCACACCCTGCCTGCCGTTGCGCTCGGTGCGCGCGGAAATATCCAGCTCATCCCACTCCGGATGCTTGGAGCAGACCGATGCCGGTCCGTAGGTTTCAGTGAGTCCATACACATGGGTGATGTTGAAGCCCAGGCGCTCCATGCCCTCAATCATCGCCGCAGGCGGCGCCGCTGCCGCAACCAGGCCGTTGACGGTGTGGTTGATGCCGGCTTTAAGCTCGGCGGGGGCGTTGATCAGCATGCTGTGCACGAACGGCGCGCCGCAATAATGCGTCACTTTGTGCTGGCGGATTGCATCGAGTATAAGCTTGGCATCCACGCGGCGCAGGCACACATTGGTTCCGGCATTCGCCGCCATGGTCCAGGGAAAACACCAGCCATTGCAGTGAAACATCGGAAGCGTCCATAGATAAACTGAATGGTGCGGCATACCCCAATCTATGATGTTGCTCACCGCGTTGAGATACGCTCCGCGATGGTGGTACACCACACCCTTGGGATTGCCGGTGGTGCCGGAAGTGTAGTTAAGCGAAATCGCATCCCACTCATCTTCGGGAAGCGACCAGACGAAATCCGCATCCCCGGTTTTAAGGAATGCTTCGTAATCCATCTCGCCCAAAAGTCTGCCGCCTTTAAACCCGGGATCGTCAACATCAATAACCAGCGGTTTTTTGTCCAGCATGGCGAGGGTCTTGGCGATGGTCGTGGAGAACTCGCGGTCGGATATCAGCGCTTTCGCCTCACCGTGCTTGAGCATGAAGGCAATCGCTTCCGCATCCAGCCGGGTATTTAAGGTATTCAGCACTGCGCCGGCCATCGGCACACCGAAATGCGCTTCGAACAACGGAGGGATGTTCGGCAACATCACCGCCACCGTATCGCCGGTACCCATGCCGCACTTTGCCAGGGCGGAAGCCAAACGCCGGCAGCGCGCGTAAGTTTCAGCCCAGGTGATTTTGCGGTCGCCTTGGATGGTGGCGATACGCCTGGGATAGACATAAGCTGCCCGTTCCAGGAAACTCAGCGGCGAAAGGGGCACGTAATTCGCGGGATTTTTGTCCAAGTCGGTGTTATACGGATTGACTCGAGTCATGCTGCCCTCATCAGCTTAAATGGCGAGAAAAGAGAAATGTACTGCCGATTGACGAACTCGAAATGAATTTACCCGCTTGCCCCGCGAATAGCAACGGTTGCTAATATATTGGCTAACGGATTTTGGAAACCGCGTCCTCCACCCGCTCCACTGCGATTACTTCTATGCTGTCAATTGGCTGCCTGGGCTTGTTGGCTTTGGGAATCAGCGCCTGCTTGAAGCCGAGCTTGGCGGCTTCCTTGAGACGCTCCTGGCCGCGCTGCACCGGCCGGATTTCGCCGGCCAATCCCACTTCGCCGAACACCACCAGCTTGTGTGACAGCGGCTTGTTCTTAAGCGAGGAAACGATCGCCAGCAACACCGCCAAATCAGCGGCAGGCTCGGCGATTTTCATCCCGCCCACGGCGTTGACGAACACGTCCTGGTCGAAACATGCGATGCCGGCGTGACGGTGCAGCACCGCGAGCAGCATCGCCAAACGGTTTTGCTCGAGCCCTACGGTGAGACGCCGCGGATTCGGCGCGTGCGCATCATCCACCAGCGCCTGGATTTCCACCAGCAGCGGCCGCGTGCCTTCCTGCGTCACCAGCACACAGGACCCCGCAACCTCCTGGCCATGTTGCGAGAGAAACAGCGCTGAAGGATTGTTGACGCCTTTCAATCCTTTCTCGGTCATGGCAAACACCCCGAGCTCGTTGATCGCTCCAAAACGGTTTTTCACCGCGCGGATCAAGCGGAAGCTGGAATGGGTGTCGCCTTCGAAATACAGCACGGTGTCCACAATGTGCTCCAGCACGCGCGGTCCGGCCAATGTTCCCTCCTTGGTCACGTGCCCGATAAAAATAATCGCCGTGCCGCTTTGCTTGGCGTAGCGTGCGAGCTGCGCCGCGCATTCGCGCACCTGCGCCACCGAGCCCGGCGCCGATTGCAGCGCTTCGGAATATAAGGTCTGAATTGAATCCATCACCGCCACTTCTGGCTTTTGCGAGCTTAATGTGGCGAGGATTTTTTCCAGCTGGATTTCCGCGAGCAATTGCAGCGGTTTGGCATCGAGCCCGAGGCGCCGCGCGCGCAGCGCGATTTGCTGTGCCGATTCTTCGCCGCTCACGTAAAGCACGTTGTGCTGCGCGCCCATATGGCACAGCGCTTGCAGCAGCAGAGTGGATTTGCCGATACCCGGGTCGCCGCCCAACAACACCACTGCGCCCTGTACCAGCCCGCCGCCCAGCACGCGGTCAAACTCTGATATTCCGGTGGGCTGGTACGGGAGTTCCTGCGCTTCAACCTCACCCAAGGATTGCAGCTTGCTCGGTGCGGTAGAACTGAAGCGGCTTTTGGAAACCGCTTCAACCACCGTTTCGACCAGGGTGTTCCATGCCGCGCAATGCGGGCACTGCCCCTGCCATTTCGGCGCTTGCCCTCCGCATTCGGTGCAGATATAGACTGATTTGGGTTTAGCCATTGGTTTCTATTACGGGTACCCGTGAATTCAATTTAGTGAACAATTCGTAATTTACCGTGCCCGCGGCTCTCGCCACTTCCTCGATCGGATTGCCTTCGCCCCAGAGTATTACCGGCGTGCCGGCCGCGGCGTCTGGAATTTCACTCAAATCCACACATAAAGTATCCATCGAAATCCGCCCGAGGGTGCGAGTGATTTTGCCCTCCACGCAAACCGGCGTGCCGGTGCGCGCGTGGCGCGGATAGCCGTCGGCATAACCACAAGCGACTATGCCGACACGCATCGCTTTCTCCGCGGTGAAAAGGCCGGTGTAACCCACTTTGTCACCCGGCTGTAAGTCCTGTGTCGCAATGATCTGGCTCTGCAGAGTCATAACCGGCTGCAAGCCAAGTTGCTTTGCGCTTTTCTCGGCAAAAGGCGAAGAACCATAGAGCATGATGCCCGGGCGCACCCAGTCGCTGTGAGTTTCCGGATAGCGCAGCAGCGCTGCGGAATTCGCAAGACTGCACGGCAAGGATTCGCTTGCTGCTATTTTGTTGAATTGCTCGAACTGCCCGGCAATGCCCTGCTCGTCGTCGGCGCTGGCAAAGTGCGTCATCAAGGTAATGCCGGAGACGATCCGGCTTTGCTTAAGCGCACTCAAAGCGGAGTGAAACGCCCCCGGCTTGAAGCCCAAACGGTTCATCCCGGTATTGAGCTTGAGAAATACATCCAGCTTGACCGGCAGCGCAGCGGAGCCGAGCCTATCCAGCTGCTCCTGCTGGTGAATCACCGACGTGAGACTGTACTCCGCGATCACCGGCAATTCTTCAGGACTGTAGAACCCGTTCAGCAGCAGCACGCGTTGCTTGAATCCCGCATCGCGCAAATCAACAGCATCATTGATATCAATTACCGCGAACCCTTCAGCGCCGGCGAGCGCCCGCGCCACCCGCAACAGGCCGTGGCCGTAGCCATTCGCTTTGATCACCGCCATGATGCGCGAATTGGGCGCGCACTGCTTTGCCACGGCAAGATTGTTTTGCAGCGCGGAGAGGTTAATGCGGGCCTGAAGCGGACGGGACATAGTAGGTTCTATTTTGATGGCGCGAAGCACAGCGTGCTATTCAAACATAAATTACCCGCTTCGGGTAGAGCCGGCGGTAAATACATGGCGGTATTCGCAGTTTCATGTTATAAAGCTGCCAAAATTAAACTTATCGACGAGCACCAGCTCAGAAAAATATTACATTCGCATAATCCCCTCCAGAGGATGAAACGCGGCTTTTACATCATTCTTGCGGCGCAATTTTTTACCGCTCTTGCAGATAATGCCCTGCTGTTTGCGGCGATTGCCCTGCTCATGCAGCTGGATGCACCAGACTGGCAAAGGCCGGTATTGAATCAGTTCTTCGTATTTTCTTACATCGCGCTTGCGCCCTTTGTCGGACCCTTCGCCGACTCCCTGCCCAAGGGCAATGTGATGTTCATCGGCAACGCGGTGAAATCCATGGGTTGCATCGCGATGCTATTTGGGATGCACCCTTTTTATGCGTACGGCATAGTCGGCATCGGCGCAGCAATGTATTCACCGGCGAAATACGGCATTCTCACCGAATATCTGCCTCTGCAAAAATTGGTGCTGGCGAACGGCTGGATGGAGGGCCTTACCGTCGCTGCGATTATTTTGGGGGCTGTCGCGGGCAGTCTCCTGGTAAACCCGTCAATCGCGAACCACTATCTGGAACTGTTCGATATACCCGGTATTGAAACCGGAATTAACACCCCGCCTGAATTCGCCATATCGGTTATTCTCGGCATTTATATCATCGCTGCGGCATTTAATCTGTATATTCCAAAGGTGGCTCTCGACCACAAGCTGCCGAAAAAAAACCTGTTTTACATTCTGAGTGATTTCTGGCACTGCTTTAAGCTGTTGTGGCGTGATCCGCTCGGCCAAGTATCGCTGGCGGTCACCACACTGTTTTGGGGCGTGGGCGTGGCACTGCGGCTCATCGTACTCGCCTGGGCGGCAGTGGCGCTTAAATTTGGACTGGACAAAGCAACACAGCTTACCGCTGTGGTCGCGCTCGGTATCGCGGTCGGTTCAGTGATAGCCGCGAAATTCGTGAAGCTGGAAAAATCGGTGCGCATCCTGCCCGTCGGCATCGCTATGGGTTTAAGCCTGATGCTGATGATTTTTATCAGCAACCTGTACCTTGCCATCGCCATGCTGCTCATCATCGGCGCGTTTTCGGGTTTCTTCATCGTGCCGATGAACGCGCTGCTCCAACACCGCGGACATTTATTGATGGGTGCCGGTCACTCGATAGCGGTGCAGAACTTCAACGAGAATTTGAGCATCCTCGCCATGCTGGGTATTTACGCGGTATTGGACAGACTGGGCTTCTCAGTTTTTACGGTGATAATTATTTTCGGTTTATTCATCTGTGGAACAATGGCCTATCTTTACCGCAGGCACGCGCACGACAAAGTTGAAACCTAAGGAACCTCTGATGAGGTTCCTTATAGCACGACCGGTTTATCCGGCAGCTCATTGGACTGCGGCCGAGAAGGGTAATGCCGCTCCATATGGTTTCCCACTGCCTTGATTCCGGCGATGACCCCCTCTTCAAACCGCCCTTGCCGGAAAACCTGTTCCATTTCACGGCAGATGGTTTCCCAGCCCGCATTTCCGAGTCTTGCGTGTATTCCGCGGTCGGCGACGATTTCCACATCGCGGTCGGCAAGCAAAAGATAGATCAGCACGCCGTTATTGTGTTCGGTATCCCATACTCGTAACTGCGAAAATACTTCAATGGCGCGTTGACGTGCGCTCTGTCCGCGCATTAGCGCCGCAAAATCCAATGCGGGTTCGACTGCAAAACGGATTTGCCCCCCATGACTAGCTTCACTCTCGCGAATCGTCCGCTCTATCACGCGCATGGCGCGCGGCGGCAAAACGCGCTTCACCGCCAAGTGACCGGTAACTAGATGTTTGAATAAGCGCTTTAGATTCATCGTCACCAGCTTCCGGAAGCGCCGCCGCCGCCAAAGCCGCCGCCTCCTCCTCCACTAAAACCTCCGCCGCTGAAACCGCCGCTACTGTAACCACCCGGTCCGCCGTACCAGCCGCGGCCGCCACCCAGCAGCGTGAACACGAAACCAATGACACCTACGATTATCGCCACAATCAAGGGTGCGATTATCAGCCATGCGAGCAAAGCCGCAACTGTTCCGATGATGGTTGCGGCGGCAAAACGCCCGAACACGGCGCGCAACACTCCGCCTACCACGATAACCAGCATGAAGCCGATAAATAACAGCGGTTCGATATTCTTGAAACTGGACGAGGAAGATGTGGAATGCTTGGGCGGTGGCAAGGGTTCGCCTTCGATCACCTTTATAATGCTCTGTATGCCTGCCTCGATGCCGCCGTAAAAATCACCCGCCTTGAAACGCGGCACGATGATGTCACTCACAATACGCTTCGCCGTTGCGTCATTCAGCGCGCCTTCCAGGCCATAACCCACCTCGATGCGCAGACTGCGGTCATTCTTGGCGATCAACAGCAGCGCGCCATCATCTATCCCCTTGCGGCCGAGCTTCCAGGAATCGACGACGCGGATGCCGTATTGTTCGATGGTTTCAGGCTGCGTAGTAGGCACGATGAGAACCGCAAGCTGGCTGCCTTTTTTCGCCTCGAAATCCTGCAATTCCTGTTCCAGGCGCGCTTGCTGTTCGCGGCTTAAGGTGGCGGTTAAATCGGTGACCCGCGCTTTAAGCGGAGGAACTGCAACCTCAGCATGGGCAATGCCGAGACCCAGAGCCAGCAGCAATAAGGCTTGCGCCCAAGCCCGAATCATTTATTCGCGGGCGCCGGCGCGGAAAAATCAACCTTGGGCGGCTTGGCGATTTCTTTTTCGTTTTCTATAGTGAATGTGGGTTTCACCTGAAAACCGAACAGCATCGCCGTAAGGTTGCTGGGGAAGGAGCGCACCGTGACATTGTATTCCTGCACCGCCTTGATGTAGCGGTTGCGCGCCACCGTGATGCGGTTTTCCGTTCCCTCGAGCTGCGCCTGTAAATCGCGGAAATTGGCGTCGGACTTGAGTTGTGGATAATTTTCCGCCACCACCAGAAGACGCGACAAGGCGGAAGTCAGCTCGCCTTGCGCCTGCTGGAATTTGGCAAACGCTTGTGGATCGTTAATCAGTTCAGGGGTAGCCTGGATTGCTCCGACCTTGGAGCGGGCGTTGGTCACGCCCAGCAGCACGTCTTTTTCCTGCTGTGCGAAGCCCTTCACCGTGTTCACCAGATTCGGCACCAAATCGGAGCGGCGCTGGTACTGGTTGAGCACTTCCGCCCAGCCCGCTTTGATTTGTTCATCGGTGGATTGCAAGGTATTGTAACCGCAGCCGCCAAGGCTTAAAGCGGCCAACAGTAATAACGGGTAAGCCAATATTCTATGCATGGAGTTCTCCTGTTCAGGATTGGTTTGTGTCCTCACGTGGGGGCGAAATTCGCGATTACAACTCCCGCATGGTCTTTCTGGCGAAACATAAATCCGCCCAGGCCTTGGCCTTGTCAGGAAGATTGCGCAGCAAATAGGCCGGATGGTAGGTCACGATCAGCGGAATACCTCGGTAATCATGCAGCCGTCCGCGCAGGCTGGCGATGGTGGCGTCCGCTTTGAGGAGGTTCTGCACCGCAATCTTACCCAGCGCGACAATCAGCTTAGGTTGAATCAAAGCAATCTGCTGCTCAAGATAGGGTTCGCATTGTTGCGCTTCCTGCGGTTCGGGATTACGGTTTCCCGGCGGACGGCATTTCACCACATTTGCGATATATACATTGTCGCCGCGTTTCAGTCCGATCGCCGCCAGCATGCTGTCGAGCAGTTTGCCTGCCTGACCGACAAAAGGCTCTCCCTTCGCGTCTTCTTCCGCTCCAGGTCCTTCACCGATAAACAGCCAGTCTGCATTCTCGTCGCCGACACCGAAAACCGCCTGCGTGCGCTTCTCGTGCAATGGGCATGCCTTGCAAGCGGCCACATTGGTTTTGAGTTCCTGCCAATCCATGCGCAGGATGCGGGTACGCCGATCATCGGTTATCGCGGAGGATGTGTCATGGCTTTCATTGACGCTCTTGAGCCGCCACTGTGGCCACAGGCCCAGCTCTTTGAGAATTTCCTCGCGCCGTCCGCTCATAGCCGCAGCTCCAGCAATACCGCATCCTCGCGGGCAGGACCCGCAGGATAATACCCGCGGCGCAGCGCAATCCGTTTGAAGCCAAAGCCCCGGTACAGCCCAAGTGCCGCAGCATTGGAAGGTCGGACTTCAAGAAGCATTACTCGGGCACGATGCTGGCGGGCCAGAGGTAACACGTGCTGCAGCAGATTCTTGCCCCACCCCTGGCGCTGCCACTCTGCGGCTATGCTGAGATTCAGCAGATGAGCTTCATCGGCGGCAACCATCATCACCGCGTAGCCGACGATGCTTTGCGCAAACTGGTAGATCCAGCAACTGTAGCCGGCATTCAACGAATCCTGAAAATTGCCGCGCGTCCATGGATGCGAATAAATCTTGCACTCGATGCGCATCACCGCGTCAAGATCGGCCGCGTGCATCGGCCGCAACAGCGGTGCCTGCTCCAGTTGCGCGCTCATCGCTCGACTGTCTTCAACGCCACTTTGTTACGCACATAAAGCGGGGCTGCCGCTTCGGCTTTGCATCCTTCTCCCCGTTCCAGCACCGCAACCGCAAGGCGCGCCATTTCCCTGGCATGGGGAACGGCATCCGTCACCACTTGAGTGAGCTGCCCTTGATAACGCCGCCGCAATTCCTTCCCATAGACGGCAAAACCATTGCCGCAGCCGATCCAGCCGCCGCCTGCAACCTGCGGGGCCTGCTGCGGCAGACACAAGGCGGGTTCGCTCACCTGCCGCCAGCGATCACCGTGCTTTTCATATGCGGCATGATAAATCTCGCCCATGCGCGCGTCCAGAGAGGCAATCACCTGCTTGCCCGGCATCGCTTCCGCCAACGCTTCCAAAGTGCAAATGCCCGCGACCGGCAAGTCGGCGGCAAACGCCAGCCCCTGCGCCACCCCGCACGCGATGCGCAATCCGGTAAAGGAACCCGGCCCCGCGCCAAACGCAATGCCGTCAAGCTTGCTTAGCGAAACGCCGCTCTCAACGAACAGCCCGTCGAGCAGCGGCAGCAGCACTTGGGAATGATTTTGCTCCGCAAGCACCTCGAGCGAAGTTACTTCCCCATCCAGCCACAGGGCTAGTGAACAATAATCGCCGGAGGTGTCGAGCGCGAGAATATTCATGACGTACCGTTACGTCATTTTACACGCAAACCTGTGCAGGTTTTAGGTGCGCATAGCGCCCCGGCACAATGGCAAAAGAAATAGACCTCACTACTCTAGTTAAAGCCATATTTGCGTATAAACCAAACCTTGATGAACTGCGTCAAAACAGTGTAACTAAAAAGAATTCCCACAAGCCAGACAAAATAAACGCCAGGCAGTGGCCGCAGGCCCACTACATGTGCGATGGGAGAAAACGGGAAATAGATACCAATTGCCATCACACTTATAGTCATGAGCAAGAGTGGCAATGCTGCCCTGCTTTGTATAAATGGAATCTTTCCGGTGCGAATAATGTGCACGATCAGCGTCTGCGACAACAGGCCTTCAATAAACCAACCAGATTGAAAGAGAGATTGCACCCCAACCGCGTTAGCCGAAAACACGAACCAAAGCACCGCAAAAGTCACATAATCAAAAATCGAGCTGATCGGGCCGATGAATACCATAAAACGCCCGATGGCACCGATTTCCCACTTGCGCGGGCGGTCTGAATATTCCTTATCTACACCGTCAAACGGTATGGCAATCTGCGAAATGTCATAGAGCAGATTCTGTATTAATAGCTGGATCGGCAACATCGGCAGGAACGGCAGGAGCATGCTCGCTCCGAGGACGCTGAACATATTTCCGAAGTTTGAGCTTGCAGCCATCTTGATGTATTTCACAATATTGCCAAAGGTTTTCCTGCCTTCAAGCACGCCCTCCTCAAGCACCATCAGGTTCTTTTCCAGCAAAATTATGTCTGCGGATTCTTTTGCGATATCCACAGCGGTGTCAACTGATATGCCTATATCTGCAGTACGAAGAGAGGGAGAATCATTAAAACCATCTCCCAGGAAACCCACCACGTGGCCTTGCAACTGCAAAACCCTGACAATCCGCTCCTTCTGGGTCGGGGAGAGCTTGGCAAATACTGATGCCCGCTCGGCCAGTCCACCTAGCTCGACATTACTCAAACCGTCGATCTCGCTACCGAGTACAACACGGCTGGCATCAATGCCAACATCACGGCATATTTTGCATGTTACAACTTCATTATCTCCGGTTAGGATTTTGACTTGAACTCCATTTTGTTTCAGCGCTGTAATCGCCGGCCCCGCAGTTTCCTTAGGAGGATCGAGAAACGCAATAAAGCCAATTAGTGTCAAATCAGACTCGTCTTTGACGCCGTAACTCTTCTGATTCGGTGGTGTCTCCTTATAAGCAACCGCGATAATACGCAGACCGTCTTCATTAAATTCTTTGACGAGATTCACAGCTTTGGTTTTTAATTCATCGTCCAAGGAAACCACCTGCCCGTCCACCTTGGCTTGGCTGCTTACGTTAAGAATTTCCTCGACCGCGCCTTTACAGATGAGTTCGTTGTGGTCCTCACGCTCATTAACAACCACAGACATGCGACGACGCACGAAATCGAATGGGACTTCATCAACTAGACGATAGTTGCTTGCAACCTTCAGCACATCGGCAATTTCAGCGTGCCTGAGAACTGCTTTATCCAACAAGTTTTTCAGGCCGGTTTGATAATGGCTATTGAGGAAGGCATGCCGCAGGACTTCTTCATATTCGTCCCCATCTATATTTACGTACTTCTCCAGAATGATTTTGTCCTGGGTCAGCGTTCCGGTCTTGTCAGCGCACAGGATGTCCATTGCGCCAAAGTTTTGAATCGAATTGAGGCGCTTCACAATTACTTTTCGGCGAGACATCATGACCGCACCTTTGGCAAGTGTGGCGGTGATAATCATCGGAAGCATTTCCGGTGTAAGTCCGACCGCAACTGCGATCGCAAAAAGTGCTGCTTCTGTCCAGTTTCCCTTCGTGATGCCGTTGATCAAAAACACAAGGCCCGCCATTACCACCATAAAGCGAATCAGCAACCAACTGACTCGATGTATGCCTTTATCAAACTCAGTGGGCTCGCGATGACCAACGATCCGCTGTGAAAGACCACCAAAATAAGTCCGGACGCCGGTAGTGATGACAACCGCAATGGCTGCGCCGCTCACCACGTTAGAGCCCATGAAGCAGATGTTTGGTAGATCGAGTGGGTTTCCTATTTCACTTACAACGGCATCCGCATTCTTTTCGACCGGAAATGATTCGCCAGTAAGCGCTGCCTGGCTGATAAACAGATCTTTCGCTGACAGCAGTCGGACGTCGGCCGGTATCATATCCCCGGCGGACAGATGCACGACATCGCCGGGTACCAGATATTTAAGTGATATTTCCTGCGTTTCAAAACTACGAGAATAAGCAGTGACAAATGTTGGTTCGGATGAGTTGTTGGTGTTTATTTGCGTTTCAATAGTGCGCCGCACTGTGGCTGTTGTGCTGACCATAGCCTTCAATTTCTCAGCTGCCTTGCTTGAGCGGTACTCCTGAACAAAACGAAGCAAAGAGCTTAAGACCACCATTACTGAAAGAATCGAAGTGGCTTTCATGTCTTCCGTTACAAACGAAACGGATGCAAGCCCTGTAAGCAACAGATTGAACGGATTGTTGTAGGCGTGCCAGAGTTGCCGATACCAAGTGGCCGGTTTTTCGTGCGCCACTTCATTTAATCCATGTTCTTTGAGCCGCGATTGCGCCTCATCCTCATTCAAACCGTTCAGAGATGAACGCACTGAGACAAGAACGGTGACGGTGTTATTACGCGCCGCATCAATAAGCTGGTTTCTCGGATGATCGGTCGCGGTTACATCCGGCCTGACAGATTTGCTCTCGATCATTTCCAAGATTGCAAGACGTGCCTTCTCCCTGTGCGACAGAAAGAACCGCCTAAGCCAGTTATCTTTTGTCAGTTCAGATCTCATTGTTATTCCTTTTCGTCGATTGTAATTGCGCCATAATTCAAACGGCCAAGCCGATTTAATATTCGATATGCAGGCGTATTCCCACAACCATTGACGGCCCGCGGTCGCGGTTGTAGCCGGAGTTTTCGATGTATTGGAAATCGGGGCTTAACTGAGCGTATTTGCCCAGCTGGGCGCGATAATAGATCTCAGTGATCTTCTCATAGCCGTAATTGAGACGACCATCCCCAAGCACAAAGCCACTGCCCCCGGCAGCAAGGTAATTTCGATGATCGGCGGACAGCCCGTTCACCACAAACCCGATACCCAATCGATCGTCGTTACGCCCCCAATGATTGCCCGCCACCTGCGCCCCAAACGTCACGGTGCGATCCACCTCGGTGAAGGCAAAGCTTTCAGTCTTCCCGTCGTTCCAGCCCAGTCGGGCGAACAGCCCGGTTTCCCCACCATCGGCAAGCGGTTGCTCCAAGTTCAGACCAAATCCATACTTGTTGCGACCAGGCTGGTCGTCTGCGGCGACGTTGGGCACGGTACCCTGCGCGAGGCCATTCGCGATGGCGTCGCGGTAAATCCCCATATTGGCAATGTTGCGGTAAGCAAGGAGCCGCACCACAGTTGCGTAGTGATTGGGCTGCAAGGTGAGTTCCACATTCTCGCTACGAGACTTGGTTAACGGCAGATCAAGATCCGGCCCGTTCGCGACAGTGGGCATCTGAAAAATGCCGAACCTCAGCGCCCACTTGGGTGAAACATAGCCCACCATAATTCCGTTAGTGTAGCCTCGCGTGTCGGCAGGGTAGTCCCAGGCGGTGTTGTTCCACAGGCTCCAGTTCTCGAACTGAGTACGAGTTGAATTAGCGTAGCGGTTGCGGTCGAGGTCATCATTGGCCGCAAACTTGCCAAGCTTAACTTCGATCCTCTTCGCGGGCTCGACACCGGGCAACTGGTCCATACCTCGGGTGACGTCAACCATTTCTTCCCCCATAGGCCAGAGGTCGCGCAAGTAAGCCCGGGCGACATACGGTCCTTTGCCGATATTAAACGAGCCTTGGCGAACGGCGTCACCATTAGTCAATCCTCCAAGACC
>DATDGC010000059.1:0-38647 GCA_036522275.1 Burkholderiales bacterium
TGAAGCGGGCGGCAAGAAGATTGCCCTTTTCAACGTGGATGGGGACTACTGTGCAATCTCCGACACATGCAGTCACCACGGCGGCCCGCTGTCGGAAGGCGAGCTTGCGGGTAAGGAAGTGACCTGCCCCTGGCACGGTGCAGTTTTCGATGTGACAACCGGCGAAGTGTTGGGGCCTCCGGCAATGGAAAGTGTTGCCTGTTACAAGGTCAGGGTTTCCGGCAATAGCATCGAAATCGAAATCTGAATAAGCGGCTTGCCTTCGAGTTCTTGGAGCCATGCCCCGAGACCGCAAGGTGTCAGAGTCGAATTATTTCCGGAGTAGTGGAGAAATACGATTCCGACCCTTTGGTTTAATTAGGCCGTTTATTTGGTTTGATAGACCGGCGATATCCCGTCTTGGTCATCAGCCACTGCACCACGCGGGGAAACACCGCGTGCTGCCAGTAGGTCATTTTCATCATGAAGGGTATCACGATTAACCGGCTGTTGCGTTGAACACCTTTTACAATAGCTTCGCCGACCTGTTCGGTTGTTAATTCCGGAACCAGATTTCCCATCTTCGGAACGCGTTCGCGGCTCCCCGGATTGTGTTCCCAGTAGGGCGAGCGCACTACACCCGACTCGTACAAGGTCACGCCGATACCGGTTCCGTCCAAATCCGCGCGCAGCGCTTCCGTAAATCCCCGCACCGCCCAGCGGGCGGCAAGATAGGCGGTGGCGCCCGGCCAGACAAACCGCGAACCCACGGAACTGACATTAACGATGTGCCCGCTGTTTCTCTTGAGCATGGCCGGCAGTAATGCGTGAGTCACATTGAAAGCCGCAAAGTAGGGAACGGCCATCATTTGCACCGCCTCCTCGGGACTAGTTTCGTCAACGAAGAGCCAACGCCCTCCGCCGGCGTTGATGATGATGATATCCGGCGCCCCCATTTCCTACGTAATCCGCCTCGCTACCGCAGCTACTGCGCTGGCGTCAGCCAGATTAACCGGGTAAGCTCTGGCCTCAGAACCTGCAGAGGCGATTTCGGCCGCTACCTTGTCTAAAGCTTCTTTGCTGCGGGCAAGCAGCGCCACGTGTCCTCCTGCTTTCGCCATCGCTTTCGCAATAGCCGTCCCCATTCCGCTTGAAGCGCCCGTCACTACTACAATACTGCCCTTGACTTTAGCCATTATCGTGCCTCTTATTCATCTGAACCTTTGTCCTAAACTGATTGCAGCAGGTCAGGCTGCTACGCCGAAATATCAGGGGTAAGCTGGCCTTCAAGCATGAAAATCTGGTCTTTCAATTGCAGCTTGCGTTTTTTCAGACGCTGCATTTGCAATTGATCCACCATGGGCGATTCAGACAGCCTGGCGATGACCGCATCCAAGTCGCGATGCTCGATTTTCAGCTCATTGATTCTGCGCTTGATGGCTGCGATATCGGCTTCATCCATCGTCAGATTTCCCCCATGCTTTTTACTATAGCAAAAGATTGGCAAGCCGGGTCTCGAATTATTTGCAATTGGATTTATCCTAAACAATGATTTAGTTATAGCGCTTGAGCAGAGAAGCCGATGAAAGTTAATGCGTTTCAAGAGCCGTTTTCGGGGCTATTGATATGTTCAGAAAATCCGGGTCTAATCATAACTAGGACTTAACGTTTTTGGAGACAGTAATGCAGGCGCGCCGCAACGAATTCGATGTTACAAATCAGGTAAATACAACAGATGCGGTTGCTGTCAGTACTGAAGTTCGCAGAATCTACCAGGAGCTTTATCCCGACCCCAATCCTGAAGTCCTGACCCAGGCATTTGCCGATCTCACCCGCCTCTACAAAGGCAAATACCCGGGATATATGTCGTGCGAAACCTCCTACCACGATACTCAGCACGTACTTGACGTGACTCTGGCCATGGCGCGGATGATGGATGGTTACGAGCGCACTCGGCACGGCACCGAACCGTTTGGGGAAAGGCTGTTCCGGCTGGGAATTATCACTGCATTGTTTCACGACTGCGGGTATATCCGCCACAAGAAAGATACTCGTCATCATAACGGTGCGGAATACACGCTGCGTCACGTCACCCGGAGCGGCATGTTTCTGAATGAGTACTTGCCCAAGGTGGGCATGCCGGACCTGGCGGGCGTAGCGACGCAGCTGGTGCATTTCACCGGCTACGAAATACCGGTGCAGCAAATCAAAGTTCCGGGCTTGATTTTTCGCCTGCTTGGCAATCTGCTCGGCTCCGCTGACATCATCGCGCAGATGGCGGACCGCTGTTATCTTGAGAAATGCCACGAGCGCCTGTATCCGGAATTCGTGCTCGGAGGGATTGCGCGCAAGCGCAAGCAGGACGGCAGCGAGGAAGTGGTTTTTGAATCGGCCGACGACCTGGTGATCAAGACCCCGAATTTCCACCGGGTTGCCAGCAAACGCATGGATGAATCTCTAGGCGGCGCCCACCGCTATGTGCAGCGCCATTTTGGCGGGCAACACCTGTATCTTGAAGAAATGGAACGCAACATGCGTTTTGCCAGAACCATCGCAGAAAAACGTGATTTGTCCCTGTTGCGGCGCAAACCGCCAAAAACCTTGTGTGAAGCGGACGAAGACGACACCGACACTGGAAACGGCGAAGACAAGTAAGTCAACCGACGCGCTTGGTAGCGCCTCACTTCATACAATCAAAACGATCTTGCCTACGTGCGCGCCGCTTTCCATGAGCAGATGCGCTTTTGCCGCTTCGGAAAGCCTGAAAGTGGCGTGAATGACGGGTTTGATCTTACCCGCCTCAATCAGCGGCCAGACTTTGGCGCGTAGCGCGTTGGCGATTTGCGCCTTGATCTCGACCGGGCGGGCGCGCAGAGCGGAGCCGGTGAGCGTCAGGCGCCGACGCAGAATTTCTCCCAAATCTACAGTCGCTTTAGAGCCGCCGAGATAAGCGATAAACACTATGCGCCCGTCATCGGCGAGCACTTTCAGTTCGCGCGGAACATAATCGCCGCCCACCATGTCGAGAATCACATTGACGCCCTTGCCGGCGGTTGAATTTTTAACGGCCTCCACGAAATCCTCGGTCTTGTAATTGATCGCGCGCTCAGCGCCCAGCGCGGCACAAGCCGCGCATTTCTCGGCGCTGCCCGCGGTAGCGAACACGCGGTGGCCGAAGGCGCGCGCCATCTGAATCGCGGCAACCCCGATGCCGCTGGTGCCGCCTTGAACGAGCAGCGTCTCCGCGGGTTGAATCGCCGCGCGCTCAAACACATTACTCCATACGGTGAAAAAAGTTTCGGGAAGGGATGCCGCCTCCACAAGACTCAGGCCCTTGGGAACCGGCAGGCATTGCGGGGCGGGCGCGGCGCAATATTCGGCATAACCGCCGCCTGTGAGCAACGCGCACACTTCGTCGCCAATCTGCCAGCCGCTGACCTTTTCGCCGAGCTTGGCAATCGTGCCCGCGACTTCCAAACCGGGGATGTCGGAGGCGCCCGCCGGCGGGGGATAATGTCCCTTGCGTTGCAGCAAGTCGGGACGATTCACCCCGGCCGCCGCGATTTTAATCAATACTTCGCCGGCTTCAGGCTCGGGTAGCGGGCGGCTCGAGAGCTTCAGCACCTCGGGCCCGCCATAAGCGCTAATTTCGACCACACGCATGGCTGCGGGCAAGAAATTCATTGTTTTCCCCACGGCAGGGGGCGGGAGCGGATGAGTGTACTGTGATCTTGATTAGTTGGAACGCAGCACCAGATCGTTGAGATTGCCCGATACCGTGAAAGAATTCTTGATGAAGGTCGTGCCTGATTTCAGTTCCACGTTTACCCGTCCTGCCAGCTGATTGCCCGAAGAAATATCGGCACTGCCGGTAGCGCTCAAGGGGCCGGAAACGAGCCGCATTTCCCTCAACTGATAGCGGCCGTCGCTGAACGACAAATTTCCTGAGAATTCGTCAAACAGGGTTTTGCCACCGCGCACGCCTTCCCTGCTTGGTGCTTGCAGCGCGCGAGTCAAATCCATATTGTTGAGCGAGCCTCTATTGACGGTGAAGCTGCTCTCGACGCGGGGAGCGTCGAACAGCTTATCCGGCGTTTGCGCCTGCATGGTGTAACGGCCTTTGCTGTCCAGCGTGCCTCTGGCAAGGAAATTGCGGGCGAAAATCACAATCACCGGGGTCAACTCCATGTTCTTGGCGTCAAAATCGCCGCTCAACCCCCAGCCGTTATCCCACTTGATGACGGCAGTGCCTTTTGCCGTGCCGCCGTAAAGCTTGGCATCAATATTGTTAAATTGCATTCCATCGCGGGTAGCCACGGCGTTGGCATCCAGGTAGTCGAACGCCAATTCCGGACCAATCGGTAGTTGCCAGCCTTTGGCGCTTAATGTGACTTCGAACTGCTCGCCTTTGCCAATCACCTGTGCGCTTATTTTGCTGTCGGAAGTCCGCAATGAGGCTTTCTGGAAAGTTCCGTCCTTGGCCAGGCTGATTTCCCCATGCAATGGTGCCAGGGGAATATTTTTCAGCGCCAGTCTCACGTTCCTGAAATTGACACGACTGATTTGCAACGCCGGTGCGCCGCCTGCCGACTTGCCCCACGACGCAATCCTCGCAAGCGCGCCCTGTTCCAGCGTGGCTGAATCTACCTCCACATCGCCCAAGCGAGTGCTTCCGCCCAGCACCAAATCCAGCCCGGATACGCGCACTGTTTCAAACTTGATATCTTTGAGCTTGCCGATTATGAAGCCTTCGAGATTGACTTGCGGCGAAGGCAGCAGTGATATATGCAGGCTATTGATGGTGACCGGCTCATGCAGTGTCTCGGCTGCTAATTTTTCAATAGCCGGAATATAAACATTGAACGGAATGAAAGGGATTAAACTGACTGCCGCGGCAAACAACACCGCAAACCCTATTGCAGCAGGTTTCCAGTTACGCGGCTTCCTGCTGGCCTTGGCTTGCTTCTTTTCTTCCTTCTGTGCCTTGGTTTCTTCCTCGGCTTTGGCTTTTGCCTCGGCCGCGCGCGTTGCTTCCGCTTCCGCCCTGGATTTTTCTTCGGCCTTGGCTCTTTCCTTGGCTTCGAACTCCTCACGTTCTGTGGTTTTTCTTTGTTCTTCTTCCTTTTCATCTACTATCATCCACGCGGGTTTTTGCTTCTCTTCTTTCCTGGCGCTTTCTTTAATGCTCTCCCTGATTTCCGCTTCCGCCTTGGCCCAGACCTCTTCTTCCGCTTTGGCCTTGTCCCGCGCTTCTTTCCGGAGTTTTTCCTCGGTTTCCGCCTTGATCTTCGATTCTTCTCCTGCTTTGAGTTGCGCTTCAATTTCGGCTTGCAGGCGCGCTTCTGCTTCGATTGTTGATCTCGCCTCGGTTTCTTTTCTTACTTTTATTTCTCCTTTGGCTCTGGATTCCGCCTCAATTCTGGTCTTGGCCTCCCCCTCAATTCTAGCTCTGGCTTCTTGCTCATACCTGACCCTGAGCTCGGCCTCCTCCTTTTTGGCCTTGGCCTCCGCTTCAATTCTAGCTTTGGCTTCTTCCTCATACCTGACCCTGAGCTCGGCCTCCTTTTGTTTGGCCTTGGCCTCCGCCTCAATTCTAGCTCTGGCTTCTTCCTCATGCCTGACCCTGAGCTCGGCCTCCTCCTTTTTGGCCTTGGCCTCCGCTTCCACCTTGGCGCGAGCTGCCACTTCAGCTCTGGCCCTGGCTTCCGCTTCGAGCTTGGCGCGTGCTGCCGCTTCGGCTCTGGCTTTGGCTTCTGCTTCGAGCTTGGCGCGTGCTTCCGCCTCTGCCTTGGCTTTGGCCTCCGCTTCCCTGCGCGCTTTGGCCGCGGCTTCTTCTCTCACTTTTGCTTCCGCCCTCGCCCTTGCCTCTGCTTCCGCTCTTGCCCTTGCTTCGGTTTCTGCCCGCGCTTTCGCTTCAGCTTCGCGTTTGGCCTTGGCTTCTGCCTCGGCACGAGCACGTGCTTCGGTTTCTGCCCGCGCTTTCGCTTCAGCTTCTTTCCTTGGTTTTTCCTCCGCTGCCTTTTTCGCTCTGGCTTCGGCCTCAATGAGGGCTATGTCGTGTATGGAAGGCTGGTTTAGTGGCTGTCTGGGAGGCCACTGGGTTGCTGCTGGCCTGGGAGGCGGCTGTGTTGCTCCTGGTCTCGAAGGTGGCTGGCTTTGTGCCTGTTGCCGCGCCTTGGCTTCGTTGTAAACATCTGCTTTGATTTCTGAAACAACCACACCTTTGGTGAAATCGAGGTCGCCGGAAAACATGGTTTCCGGGCCGGTGGAAAATACGCGGATATAGCCCTCGTTCTCGAGCTTTTTCAACATTTCTCGGAGCTTGGCTTCATCGGACTTGTCTTCTTTGCCGAGAATACTGCCGACATTGGATTTACCGTCAATGAGCGTCAAAACCCGGCTTATGTCCTTGGGCAGTGATTTATTCTTCATTTCCAGCATGCCCTTGCCGGTTTTGGTGTATATGGTTTTCGGGTTCATTTGCGCAAATCTACTCTGCAGATTCCGATTGTGTACCGTGACAGGAGCGCCCACCAGCTGTGCCCAGCCTGTCCCATTGTTATGAACGCTTATTATATGCAGCTTGACGTTTTCCCGATAGCGGGAAAATGCCGCAACAGGAGGCAGGGAAATACAGCCGCGGTTCGGTTAAGATACAGGATAAAAGAAAATATTATCGGCCTTAAAGGGGTTTTTTCACAAGTGAACAAGCCATGTTGTTGTTAGCTCATCGCGGCTATCATCAGTCCGCCCCGGAAAACACGCTCGCCGCTTTCGAGGCCGCAGTGGCGCTGGGTTTGGATGGAGTCGAAACCGACGTGCGCCTAAGCCGCGATGGGCAGGCACTGCTGATACATAACCGGGTGGTTGGCAATCGTGAACAGGTAGCGGAGTTGACCCGGCGTGAAATTGAACAGGCGCTCGCTCACCCTGTTCCGACCCTGGCCGAGGCGCTGGAGCGTTTCCGGGACATCCTGTGGAACATCGAAATCAAAACCCCTGATGCGCTTCCCGCAACGCTTGAAATCCTGCGGCGTTATCAGCAAAACCGCCGGCTGTTTGTGACTTCGTTCCGGCACGAGCTGGTGGTGCGTTGTGCGGAATCGCTGGAGGTAGATTGCGGGCTTTTGGTTGCGCATCGTCCCGTGCAACTGCAGGAATTGCTGAACCCTCACACCAATCGGCGGAAAATCAGGAGCATCATCTGGGACTACAATATCCTTGATGAAGAAATGCTGCGGGAAACCGCGGCCTCAGGGTGGCGTTCATATGTTTACGGCGCGGTCACGCTATCTGAGCATCGGCATTGCGCCGGGTTGAACCTTGCCGGCCTGATTACCGATTATCCGCAATACTTGAAGAAATAAACCCATGTCTTTCATCCTGGCTTTAGACCAAGGCACGACCAGTTCGCGCGCCATCGTTTTCGACCATGCCGGCTCCATCCGGGCGCAAGCTCAGCAGGAGCTCACGCAACACTACCCGCAACCCGGCTGGGTTGAGCAGGACCCCAACGAAATCTGGTCAACGCAATTAAACGTGGCCCGCCTGGCATTGCAGCGGGCCGGAATTGCGGCATCCGGCATCGCCGCCATCGGCATCACCAACCAGCGCGAGACCGCAGTGGTGTGGCACCGCAAAACCGGCGAGCCTCTGTGCAACGCCATCGTGTGGCAGGACCGCCGCACCGCGAAATACTGCGACCATCTAAAAAAGAAAGGCCTTAATACGCCTGTTTCCGCCAAGACCGGACTGCTGCTTGACCCTTATTTTTCCGGCACCAAATTGAATTGGATTCTCGATCATGTCAGCAGCGCGAGGAAAGAAGCCGAATCCGGAAATCTGGCTTTCGGCACTGTGGACAGCTGGCTCATCTGGAAACTCTCCGGCGGGGCCGCGCATGTCACCGACGCCAGCAACGCTTCGCGCACGCTGCTCTACAACATTCGCACCGGCAACTGGGATGACAAGCTGCTGGCTATTTTTAACGTACCGCATTCCTTATTGCCGGCAGTATGCCCATCGAGCGGGGTCGTCGCTGAAACCCGGGCAGACATCCTGGGCGCGCGCATCCCGATTGCGGGAATCGCCGGTGACCAGCAGGCGGCGCTGTTCGGCCAGTGCTGTTTCAGGCCGGGAATGGTGAAGAATACCTACGGCACCGGCTGTTTCATGCTGATGCACACCGGGCATAAACCGGTGCGTTCACGCAACGGGCTCTTGACCACCGTGGCGTGGAGTATCGGCAACCGCCTCGAATACGCGCTCGAAGGCAGCGTGTTTATCGCGGGCGCGGTGGTGCAATGGCTGCGCGATGGTTTGGGGATCATCCGCTCCTCAAACGAGGTGGAAGCGCTGGCTGCAACGGTTCCGGATAACGGCGGGGTGTACTTGGTACCGGCGTTTGCGGGCCTGGGCAGTCCGCACTGGGACGCTTACGCCAGGGGCACCATCGTGGGGCTGACCCGCGGCAGTACTGCCGCGCATATCGCCCGCGCCGCGTTGGAGAGTATTGCGTACCAGAGTTCTGATCTGCTCAATACGATGCGGGCCGATTCCAAGACCAGGTTGTCAGAGCTGCGGGTGGATGGCGGCGCTACGCAAAACAATCTGTTGATGCAGTTTCAAGCGGATCTGCTCGGGGTGCCGGTGGTGCGCCCCAGGGTTTTTGAAACCACCGCTTTGGGCGCGGCTTATCTCGCAGGCCTGGCGGTGGGATATTGGAAAAACCGAAAAGACATCGCAGCGCAATGGCGGACGGAACGCAGGTTTGAACCGAAAATGAGCCGTGATGAGGCGCAACAATTGCAGGCGAGATGGCGAAAAGCGCTTGGCCGCGCCAAGGGCTGGGCGCGCAGCTGAAGTTTCATTCCCTCTCGTACAAACCATGCCGCTTGTGCCAATTGATAATCGCCTCCCTGGGAAATTCGCGGAAATACCTGCCGCGCTTGCTTTTCGGCACTTCCGTCCAGGGCGCCTTGTAATTCAGCATGACGTACTCATGCCAGGGCGGGACCGGCAGAGGCGTGTCTATGGCTGAAGCGAAAGGGTAGACCCACTGCTTCCAGCGCGGGTCGGCGAGCCACAAAGCTGAACCGCATTTCCTGCAGAAATACCTGCGTGCGGTACTGAGGATTTTTCTGCCCTTTTCATCTTCAATCCGCGCCCTGTACACCGAGAGGTTTTTGCGGCCGGTTACTTTCAGTGTGGCCGCTTCGCCCATGATGTTGATGGCGTAACCCCCTCCGCCTGCGGTCTTGCGGCAGATCGAGCAGTAGCAGTGCATGTAGGGATACGGAGTGCGCGATTCAACAGTGAAACGCGCCGCCCCGCAATGACAAGAACCCTTGAGCAGCATGATTTTCCTCCTTAGGAATCTCTGATTAAGTCCCCCGCAGTTGCGACGGCGGTTTTCCGGGATGGGCTGCGCGAAGCGAGGTGCGGCCAATGGACACTCCCCTTGGCAAGCCGAGCGACAAAGCAGACCGCCCGGAAAGGCGCCCCGGACTCGGTCTCGCGCAGCGTGGCGCGGGAAGGGGCGCAAGCTGCCGCAAGAAACACTGTTAAGTGGGGCGCTCATGCTGCCGCTCCCGCACCCCAAGCTTCGCTGACCGTGTCGCGGCAGCCGTCCCTCCGGGTTGCGGCAAAATGCAGCGTCTGCGTCGTTGCGCTCCTCGGCTTCGTAGTCCTGGCAACGACCTTCGTCGCGCGCCTCGCATCCATCCGCATTTTACCAGCAACGCAATCGTGCAGGACTTAATCAGAGGTTCCCTTAAAAATGTGAAATGCGCCTTTGCCAAACTACGAAATTTGGTGGATATTATATTTTCCGGCAGAAAAACCGAATTATCCAATCATGGCAAAAATCGCAGTATTCAACCAGAAGGGCGGGGTGGGCAAGACCACCGCCACGCTCAATCTTACAGCGGCGCTGGCCAGGCAGGGACGCGAGCCGCTGGCCATAGACCTCGACCCGCAGGCGCATCTTTCCGCCATCAGCGGTGCGCAAGTGGCTTCAAGCGCAGACAGCATTTACGGTTTCTACCATAATGCGCGCACGCTCTCCGTGCTGATTCGCAATTCCGGCGCCGGCTGGCAAATCATTCCCTCGCACGTGGAGCTCTCCAAGGTGGATACGCAGTTCGGTAAGGGGCCGAATGCGCTCAATCAGCTGAATTTGGGCATTGTCAGGGAAAACCTGAACACCGGCCGGCCGATTCTGATTGACTGCTGCCCGATGCTGGGGGTGCTGTCGCTCAATGCCATTCTCGCTTCCGACCGGGTGCTGGTGCCCATTTCCGCCGATTATCTGGCGCTAAAAGGGGTGATGCAAGTCGAAAAGACTCTCATAGCCTTGGAACATGTGCTGAAAAAACGCGTGGAACGGCGCTATGTGATGACACGCTTCGATGCGCGGCGCAAAATGTCCTGGGATATTTATCGCCAGATCAGCGAGAAGTTCGGTTCCGAGCTGTGCGAGACACGTATTTCAGAGAATGTCAGCGTGGCCGAGAGCCCGGCCTGCAATGAGGATGTGTTCACGCACGCGCCGGGAAGCCGCGGCGCGCAGGATTATCACGCGCTGCTGTGCGAGCTGATGGCTTGTGGATTTATCCAATAGATTAGTGCGGTTTGTCCTGGCTGGCGATAAGGGACACAATGTCCTCAAAAGTCGCCGTTTCTTTAGCCGCTATTTCTTTAGCCGCCGTTTCTTTTTTTTCCTGAATCACTTGGCACTCCAGGATTTCGAAGTGCAGGTACATCTGGTTGAGCTTGCGTTCCGCGTCAGCCTGGTCCCTGCCGTGGATTACCAGGTTATCCACGGTGAGCCCGTTGCGGGTTTTGATTATGAAACCGAATTTAGTCATTATTTAAGCTACTACAACGCCGCTGCGCCCGCCACAGCAATCTCAGCGTCTTCGGAGGATTTCACGCCGGAAACCCCTATCGCGCCTATAACTTGGCCTTCCGCGCTGAGCGGCAGCCCGCCTTCAAGCAATACCGCGCCGGGCAGGGAAAGATAACCCAGATGCCCTTCGGCAAGCCGCTCTTCCCAGCCCTTGGTCGGGCGCTTGAATGCGATTGCCGAAAACGCCTTGCCCATCGCCACCTCCACGCTGCCAAACTGCGTGCCGTCGGCGCGCTGCAGGTAAACCAGGTGCCCACCGTCATCCACGATGGCGATCACCACCCGCCATTGGTTGGCGTTGGCTTTAGCTTCGGCCGCCACCGCGATGCGCTTGGCCATTTCCAGTGTCAGGATTTTTTTTTGCATTGGGCACCCCTTAAAAGTTAACGCGCATCAACCTTGAGCTGCTTTTGATAGCGCTTGAAGTTTTTAACGTAGTCATCCGCGTTCCATCTGATCAACGCTATTTCGTCAGCGGTTACCTGGCGCACCACTTTGCCCGGCGAGCCCATGACCACCGAGCCGTCGGGAATCACCTTGCCCTCGGGAACCAGGGCGTTCGCGCCGATGATGCAGTTTTTGCCGATAACCGCGTGGTTGAGAATCACGCTGTTGATGCCGATAATGCAGTTGTCGTTGATGGTGCAGCCGTGCAGCATGACGAGATGGCCGACAGAAACATATTTGCCTATGGTGAACTTGACGCCCTTGTCGGTGTGCAGCACTGCACCGTCCTGCACGTTGGAGTTCTCGCCGATGGTGAGGATTTCGTTGTCGCCGCGCACCACCGCGTTGTACCAGATGCTGGTATTGTTTTCCATGACCACCATGCCGATGACTACGGCGTTGTCAGCGATGAAATGATGCTCGCCGATGAATTTGACTTTGTGTTCCCCGAGCGAAAATACCATGGTTTATTTGAGTTGGTTAAATGAGCCATTAAAGCTTCACCATTATAGCGCCGCCGCCCGCTAAATTGGCTAAAATGGCTACATGAATTTATACCATTTGCTGAATCGGCGACATGAATCCGGCAAGCCATTGTGCGTGGGATTGATTGGCGCAGGCAAGTTCGGTTCGATGTTTCTCGCGCAGGCGCAGCGCCTGCCGGGAGTGCATCTCGTGTCCATCGCCGACCTTGTGCCTGAGCGCGCGCAGGAAGCATTGCGCCGCTGTGGCTGGTCAGATGAACAGTTTGGCGCCAAAAGTTTTTCCGAGGCAGCTAAGCGCGGCACTACTTTTGTCACCGACGACGCGATGGCGCTGATTGAAGCAGACGGCCTGGAAATCGTGATTGACGCGACCGGAAATCCGGCAGCGGGCATCCAGCATGTATTGACTTGCTGTAATTACGGCAAGCACATCATCATGGTCAATATCGAAGCGGATGCGCTGGCGGGGCCGTTGCTTGCGCGCCGCGCCAGCGAAGCGGGGATTATTTACTCGCTTGCCTACGGTGACCAGCCGGCGCTGATTTGCGAACTCGTTGATTGGGCGCGCGCTGCCGGCTTTGAAGTCGTCGCAGCGGGAAAGGGAACCAAGTATCTGCCCGAATATCACGCTTCCACTCCCGACACCGTCTGGGGCCACTATGGCTTCAGCGAGGATATGGTCAAGCACGGCGATTTCAACCCGCAAATGTTCAATTCATTCCTGGACGGCACCAAATCGGCGATTGAAATGGCGGCGGTGGCCAACGCCACCGGCCTTGCGGCGCCCAAGCAAGGCTTGAATTTTCCCCCATGCGGTGCGGATGAATTGCCGCAGGTGCTGCGACCGAAATCGGCGGGAGGCGTGCTTGATTATTCCGGCATGGTGGAGGTGGTTTCCAGCCTGAAGCGCGACGGCATGCCGGTTGCGCGCGATTTGCGCTGGGGCGTGTATGTAGTTTTCGCAGCGCCGACCGATTATGTGGCGCGCTGCTTCAAGGAATACGGTTTGATGACAGATGACAGCGGGCGCTACGCGGCTATGTACAAGCCTTATCACCTGATTGGATTGGAGCTCAGCATCAGCGTAGCTTCAGTGGGTCTGCGCAGTGAGCCGACCGGCGCACCAAAAGATTTTTGCGGCGACGTGGTGACGGTGGCCAAGCGCGATTTAAAAGCGGGTGAAATGCTGGACGGCGAAGGCGGCTACACGGTTTACGGCAAACTCGTGCCTGCCCGCGATTCGCTGCTGTTTTCCGGCCTGCCCATTGGACTTGCGCATGGGATAAAGCTGAAAAAATCAATCCGCGCAGGCGCACCCTTAACTTGGAATGACGTGGCGGTGAAGGAAGATAATCCGGCGGTGCGCTTTCGGCGGGAAATGGAAAAGCTGTTCGACATGGAATCCGGGACCATTACTTCGCGATCAAAGTAATCAGCTTCTTGGGATATTTTCAGAAATTCTTTCCGAATCTTGTGATGTTTCTGAGCCGGGGTCTGACCGGCAAGACCGATCATCGAGTTGTCGCGGAATATTCCACTGAGTAGTATCATGGGTTTAGGGTAGTAAGCCGGTAACAATGTTCGCCGGCGAACAGATGGGGTGTGGAGATATGTTCTTGGCAAAGGGGTACTGCAGGTATTGGTTTTGTTCGCTGCGTCGCACAAAACTACGCGATCACGGTGCGAAACAGGAAGCCGGTAATCTAAGAGAGCATATGTCAGGCGTATCGTGAATCAGCATCTTTCACATTCCACGTGAGCGCAGGCGTACGAGAGTAATATTCTCGGGGGGAACCCCCGCAAAATAAACAGTCCCTCTAACCTAGGTTGATAGAGATGGACACGAGCCCTATTTCACTTGCGAAGACAACCCGTCCCAGCCTGTCCGGTATCCTGCCGCGGGGTAGGCTGTATCGTTTATTAGATCAAGGTCGCAAAAGTTCTATTTGTTGGGTAACGGGCCCACCTGGCGCAGGGAAAACCACCTTGGTCGCAAGTTATGTCGACTATTACAAGCTTCCTTGTCTGTGGTACCAGCTGGACGAGGGTGACGCCGATATCGCCACGTTTTTTTATTACTTGGGGCGAGCAGCCGCCCAATACGGGAAAAGCGATCATGATCATCTACCCGCGCTGACACGAGAGTATCAAGCAAGCACACCTGTTTTTGCACGCCGTTATTTTCAGGCACTCTACCAACGATTGGGCGCACCCTTTGTAATTGTATTCGATAGTTACCATGAGGTTCCGCCACAAGCGGGTTTTCATGAGGTTATGCGAGATGCTTTGTCGGAAATTCCTCCAGAAATTTGTGTCGTGTTGATCAGTCGAAGTGACCCCCCGCCGGCAATGGCACGGTTGCGCGCTAACCGGGCCATCGAGGTATTAGGGTGGAATGAGCTGCGGTTAACACAGGAAGAATCTAACGCGTTTGTAAAATTACGCGGAAAGCAACTCTCAGAACAAGCCCTTGTAGACATTTATGAAAAGACGCAAGGGTGGGCAGCGGGTCTGATACTCATATTGGAAGGGGCCGCCGAGGTAACGGTCGGGGGCACACAGGATTTATCTACTCCTCAATTAATATTTGATTATTTAGCGGGCGAAATATTTCAGAAGTTCGATAAAAGGACCCAGGAGTTTCTGCTCAAAACTGCGTTTCTATCGCAGATGACTGCGCGAATGGCACAGGACGTATCCGGAGAAAGCGAGGCGGAACGCATTCTTGCCGACCTAACCCGGAACAATTACTTCGTCGCTTTGAAACAAGCAAAGCCGGAGCCGGTATATCAGTATCACCCGCTTCTTAAAGAGTTTTTATTGTCGCGAGCGCGCGGGTCGTTGACAGAGGAAGCTTACTTACAATTACAGCGCGCCTCGGCGCAGTTGCTGATAACCGCCGATCAGACGGAAGATGCTGTTGCTATGCTGCGCGACGTCCGTGACTGGGAGCAAATGGCTCGCATCATAGAACTACATGCGGTCGCAATGTTGAACCAGGGGCGCGGGGAAACACTGGCCGACTGGTTGGAATCCATGCCGAGGGAATCGCTGCAACAGAACCCGTGGTTGCTCTACTGGCTTGCTGCGAGCCGCGTTCCTTCTGCTCCGCGGGAAAGCCGCTTGCTTTATGAGCAAGCTTACGAGTTATTTAAATCCCAGGATAAACCTAACCTGAAAGGCCTGTTTCTTTCTTGCTCCGGGGTCATGAATTCAATCATGTATGAGTTGGACGACTTCGCGCTGTTAGACCGCTGGATAGCCATTGTGGATGAACTTTCACGGACCGATAACGCATTCCCGGATCCGACGATCGAGGCACGAGTGACCTGCAGCATGTTCATGTCAATGGTTCTGCGGCAACCGCATCACCCTGATCTTGAGCGTTGGGTGGAACGTGCCCTCAATCTT
The DNA here is from genome assembly GCA_036522275.1 of Burkholderiales bacterium. Classification (GTDB taxonomy): domain Bacteria; phylum Pseudomonadota; class Gammaproteobacteria; order Burkholderiales; family JAHFRG01; genus JAHFRG01. The sequence goes on from DATDGC010000059.1 coordinate 15,232, forward strand.
TCCCAGAACCTGAAAGACACCAATCTGCGTATATACATTGAAGCACTGACAGCCATCAGTATTGTATGGGTAGGGTACTTTCCGAAAACGCTGGAGCTCCTTGGTTCGATGCGAAAACTAGCGCAATCTCCCGAGGTGACCCCATTCTCGCTGATCATGTTGAAGCACGTTGAGACGATGTATTACATGCTCACAGCCGAGCACAAGCTAAGTGTAAAAGCAGCACAGGAGGGGTTGGAACTAGGTCGAGCCAACGGTATTAGTGTCTGGAGTCACAACTTGATGGCTTATGGAGCAATGGGAGCGCTGGGAGGCGGCGACCTCGATGCTGCCGCTCGACTCTTAAAACAAATGGAAACACATCCGGAAGGAGCGGGGCGTTTCGGGTTGTGTTTGTATCATTACTGTTCGGCCTGGGAAGCCATGCTCAAGCAAGATGTAGTAAATGCATTTCATCAGCAGAAGCAGGCGCTGAAAATGGCTATTGAAGTTGGCATGCCGTACTTTGAGGTGATATGCCGCACAGGATTGGCACAAACTCTGTTGGAGTGCGGAGACAAAGCGAAGATTGCATCACATCTTCAGCAGGTTCATGACATAACCCGCAATATCAAGAATCGTCACCTGGAGTTCATGTCCGTCTTGAATTATGCCCAGTTGGCGCTTGAGTATGGAAGGCCGCGTTCTGGTTTTAAAGCGTTGCGCTATGCCCTGTCGCTGGGCAGGCAATACGGTTATATGCACGTCCTTGGGTGGCAGCCGTCAGCGATGGCTCGCCTTTGTCGCCACGCTCTTGAAGAAAACATAGAGGTTGATTACGTCAAGAAACTGATCCGTGCTCGGAATCTTCCCCCTGATTCCGAGTCTCTTGAACTTGATAATTGGCCGTGGACTTTCAAAATCTTTACCTTGGGACATTTCAAACTGCTCAAAGATGACGCGCCGATTGAACTTTCCGGCAAGGCGCAACACCGGCCGATGGACTTTCTAAAGGTTCTCGTCGCCCATGGAGGCAAGGGAGTAAGCGAGGAGCATTTTACCGATGCATTGTGGCCCCGCATTGAAGGGGATTCCGCGCATCGTTCCTTTACCACTACACTGCATAGATTGCGCAAGCTATTGGGGGAAGATAAAGCAGTCGTGCTGCGCGAGGGGCGGCTTAAACTGGATGACCGTTATTGCTGGCTGGATACGTGGGCCTTTGAGGAAATTCAGGGCAAGATTGACGCCCTATTCAAAGGACAGCACCAGCTCGTTGACGGAGACAAAGTCACCCAGCTGGGTGAAAAGATGTTGGCTCTTTATGGCGGGCCCTTCATGGCCAACGAAACTGATCAGTCATGGTACATCGCGTCAAGAGAGCGCCTGCACAACAAATTCGTGCGGTCAATGAGTGATATTGGGAGATATTGGGAGCAAGCCGGAGAATGGGACAAGGCGATTAGTTGTTATCAAAAAAGCCTGGAAGCGGACAATCAGGCAGAAGGTTTTTACCGCCATCTCATGATTTGCTACGGACAGTTGGGACGCCGCGCTGAGGCCCTCGAAGTCTACAATCGTTGTCGCAAAATACTACTCGGGGCCCTCGCCGTTGAGCCTTCGCCTGAAACAAGAGCAGTCTACGATAAGCTCATGCAGCAGCATTAGTGTCCGTCCGCCAAAGACATTTCAGAAAATCTACTTGTAAAAACTCCTGACGCTTTTTCCTTCTCGCTAATCCCCTTTCGTTTCTAACTTGATGTCGAGTTTCTCAGTGTTCCGCTGCGCCATTTGTTGCGCCGCTACCTAATTTGTAATCAATTTGTAAGCTAGATGTAACCCATTTGAAAGTCGGTCTGGGTCAAGATGTCGGCGTGGTTAATCAAATTTTGTTCATTTTATAAGGAGGTTATATGCGTCGTTACTTATTAGTATCACTGGCTGTAATGAGTTTGGCTGCGTGCACGGCTACCTACCATAAGAATCAGGTTCAGGATAATTCTACCGACCGCGTCACGGTGGGCAAGGTGCAGAAGGAGATAAGGACCGGTATGAGTGGTGCTGAAGTCGCTCAAGTGCTCGGATCGCCAAACATCGTAACCACAGACGAAAATCGTCGAGAGGTATGGATCTACGACAAGGTAGCTACTGAGACGGTTTATTCCTCGAGCAGCGGTGGAATTGCTACCCTGATTCTTGGTTTTACCGGGAATTTTGTAGGAGCTGCCGTCCCTTACGGAAGTATGAGTTCGGGTGCGACTTCAAGCAGCCAGCGGACTCTGACAATCGTGATCAAGTATGATAATAACAGCAAGGTCCGTGACTTTGCCTACCACACTTCCAGCTTCTAATCATGAAAAAGTTCGTCGCGGTGTTAGTGGTTGTCAGTCTCGCCGGTTGCGTTACGGTTCCGTCAGACGCTCTTGTTGTAACCCCGGAACTTCTGCAACGCAGGCAACTCGAGATACGAAAATACACAGGTATCAAAGAAGCCGATATCCTGGCCGCGTCAGCGAATGTTCTGCAGGATTTGGGTTTCAACATCGAAGAAAGCGAAACCAAGTTGGGAGTAATTACTGCCAATAAAGAAAGAGGCGGGGCCGGCGCAGGAGAGATTATTGCCAAAGTTATTGTTGGAGCATTTACTGGCATCTATATACCCTGGAATAAGGATCAAAAAATACGAGTATCTTTGGTGGTTCGACCCTCCCTCCTAGCCAAAGCCGGGGATGACTATCTAGTCCGGGTTACGTTTCAGCGTATTGTGAAACAATCGAACGGAGCAATTATTATGGAAAGCCTGAGCGAACCAGAGCTTTACACTCATTTCTTTGACAAGCTTTCCAAAGCTGTATTCATTGAGGGGCAAACCATATGAGAACGCTGGTCTTGATGGCCGCCGCCATCGCGCTAAGCATGACCCTAACCGGTTGTGAGAATGTTACGGCACGTGTCTTGGACGAGGGAGATCAGACCCAGCTGCAAAAACGCAGTTATCAGTCCCGGGTGTTTGATACGGCTGATAAGGAATTGACGATGCGATCAGTCATTGCAACGCTCCAGGACCTGGGCTTCATCATTGATAAAGCGGATTTAATATTAGGCACAGTCAGTGCGACAAAATTTAAGGGCTATCAGCTGAGGATGACTGTTTCAGTGAGACCGAGGGGCACGAGTCAGATGCTGGTTCGGGCTAATGCTCAGTTCAACATTCGGCCTGTTGAAGATCCGAAACCTTATCAGGATTTTTTCGTTTCTCTCGGGAAAGCCATGTTCCTGACAGCGCAGGCGGTTGAGTAAAAGCAATTAGCTCAGGGTTTGCGTCGCTGATAATCATGCGCCCATGAATTTCACTCTCTCGCTATCTCTAATTTTCTACAACACCAGGGTCAGAGGCGGATTATTTTTGAAGCCGTAAAACTTTCTCAAGACATTTTGCGTTGGTGTCCTTGCAATTCTTTGTTGGATTTATCGCAATGGGCTTTCATGTGTGATGGTCAATCTGGCTGAGGAGGTACCCAATGAAAAGCAATAATGTGAATCTGGAATTTGGGTTGGCTAAAACCTCCGATGAGTTTGATCAGATATTTCGCTTAAATCACCAAACTTTCACCAGTGAAATTCCGCAGCATCCTCCAAAAGAGGATGGAAGATTGATTGATAGATTTCACTCTGAGAATGAGTATGTTATTTGTAAGGAGGGTACAAATGTCGTGGGTATGATCGCTTTACGCGCAAACCGGCCGTTTTCTCTTGACGAGAAACTTCCTGATCTTGACCAGTACATCCCTCCAAACCGGTCACTATGTGAAATACGGCTTTTAGCGGTGCGACAAGGGTACAGACACCGGCAAATTCTGCCGGGGCTGATGCATGAACTCATTAAAGTATGTAGACAACGTCATCTGGATTATGCAGTGATTTCGGGGACTACTAGACAAATCAAGTTATACCTACACCTTGGGTTTGAACCCTTCGGACCGCTGACAGGCAAACCAGGCGCATTTTTCCAGCCCATGGGTATATCAATAGAACGGTTTTCTGAAAAAGTTACTTGGATTGGTTCGCAAGGCGAAGCACCAACTCTTGGCGCCGGGCACTCGTATAAATGTGTGCTACCAAGCCTAGCGCAGGTACATCCTGATGTGATCAGGGCAGCCGCCACTGCACCTCAACCCCATCGGTCACGTGATGTTGTAGCTGTGCTCGACAACTGCCGTGAGCGCTTAGTTAAAATGGCTCGAGCCGAAGATGTGCAAGTAATGCTCGGCAGCGGCACGTTGGCAAATGACGCAATCGCTCAGCAGTTACGTTTTATTGGCGGCCAGGGTGTCGTACTGTCAAACGGAGAGTTCGGCGATCGTTTAATTGATCATGTAAAGCGCGCAAATCTGGACTTTACCTTCCATAAAATAAAGTGGGGTAAGGCGTTCGACTTTGAATCTATGACGCATCAACTTTTCGGCAACAAGAATTTGCGTTGGATCTGGATGGCACATTGTGAAACTTCAACGGGAATTCTCAACGACTTGACAAAATTCAAGCACCTAGCCAAGAAGTTGCGAGCCAATCCGATTCTCGATTGCATAAGTTCATTCTGCAATGTCGAGATGGATCTGCAAGATGTAATGTTTGCTTCAGCTGTCAGTGGCAAAGGACTGGCAGCATTGCCCGGACTGGCTTTTGTATTTCACAAGAAAGGTGTATTGCGCAGTGGGTGCGCGATTCCCAGATATCTGGATCTGGCTTTATATGCGGCGAACGAGAGTATCCCATTTACGCATTCTTCCAACCTTATTCAAGCCTTAGCTACGGCAATTGATAGTTTCGATGAGAAAACCCTTGAGCGGCGTATTTTTTTATCTTCCGCTATTCGCAAAGCCCTCGTAAGCGAGGGGTTTAAAGTAATAGGCGACGAGATAGATTCGGCTCCATTTGTCGTTACCATCGCATTGCCACCCGAGCTTGATAGCGTGGAAGTCGGAGAGAAAATGGTCATGAGAAATTTTAGGATAGGATTTCTAAGTCGTTATCTTCGCGAGCGAAACTGGATTCAGCTTGCATGGATGGGAGATATCGATATAGGAGATGCTTTGTCCGCTGTATCTTCTCTCAAGGCAGTATGCACGTTAGGACAAGATTTGACTGGTCAAATTGCCAACACTGGGATCAGAGACAAATTATTTTTGAAGCGGTTAAAATCCTACTCCAGACATTTTGCGTTCCACAGATAAAATGCAACTCCGACCTCTTAGTATCCCTCTGTATCAGAATTAGTCTTTGGCCCTTTCTGACCTTTGGAGGAATTGCAGCACAGCGACCTCGTCGCGCCGCAGTGCGGCAGCAGGCCGTTCGCGGCGCTCGCGTTTCGGCATCGGAGCGGAAGAGAGCGGGGCGGTGAGTCCCTGGAGGTAGGCGAGCACCAGCCCCGGGTGCACATAGTATTTCCGGCACACGGCGCGCGTATTGCCGAGGCGCTTGGCCACCGCATCGATTGCCCGGATCATGTTGCGCTCCGCTTCGCGTCGGCTCTTTGCGGGTCCCATCGCGCACAGTTCTTTGGCGGCCAGCATCGTTCCCGCCCAGGTGCGGAAATCCTTGGCCGTGATGTCGCGGCCGGTTATTTCGCGCAGATAAGCGTTCACGTCGTCCGATGAAATAGCCTGGCGCTTGCCGGATGCGTCGAGGTATTGGAACAATTCCTGCCCCGGCAAATCCTGGCATTGCTGGATGATGCGCGCGAGGCGGCGGTCGGTGATCGCCACAGTGTGGTTGACTCCGCTCTTGCCGCGGAAGCTGAAGCTAAGTTTTGCCCCTTTGACCTCTACGTGACGGTCACGCAGCGTGGTGAGCCCGAAAGAGCGGTTCTCGCGGAGGTACTCGTAGTTGCCGACGCGGATAAGCGTCTTGTCCAGCAAGCGCACGACGGTGGCGAGAATCTGGCGGCGCGTCAGGTCGCGCGCGCGAAGGTCGCTCTCAATCCGCTCCCGGATTTCCGGGAGGGTTTCGCTGAACTCGAGCATGCGGCTGAACTTCGAGCGGTCACGCGCTTCGCGATACAAGGGATGGTAGCGGTATTGCTTACGCCCGCGGTCGTCGCGCGCGGTCACCTGGATGTGGCCTTTGGAATCAGGACAAATCCATACATCGCTCCAGGCCGGGGGAATCACCAGCGCATTGATGCGTTTCCTCTGGGCCGGGCTGTTGATGCGTGCGCCGTCCGGCGCGTAGAAAATCCAACCCGTCCCGGCGCGCTGCCGTCGGATTCCGGCAACACCATCAGTAACGTAAGTGAGCCCGGCGCGAATTGCCGTCTTGCGATGCTCTTCTGTCAGCCGCGAGGTCAACGGATGCTCCCTTCTTTCGAGCGGTTTGCGCAATGATGCACAGGTCCGCTAGCAGTGGCAAGCGGCTGCCAGACAGTACCGAAAAACGTGCCAAGTTGACACAAAGGGAAAGCAAGGTTGTTTTATCGAATCGAAGCCATCTCGATTAAGATTACTTTGCAAGCAAAGTGATGAGCTTCTCAATCGGCCAACGGCTCAGGCCGGAAGGAACGCTACTTCATCCTGGAAGGCAGCTTGATCGTTCGGCCCGCCACCATGAAGTTGCCTCCCCCGCGATGATGGATGGTCCGCGGGTCTTTCCTTGAGGGGTCAATCCATGCTTTGAGCACCTCAAGGATGAAGAAGTTGTACTTGGCGGCCAGGCGTGCATCGACGAGCCTGCATTCAAGATTGGCGTAGCACTCCGCGATGAGCGGTGCCTTGACGCGCGATGCCGGCATCGGCGTGAGACGGAATTTATTGAACTTGTCCACGGTTCGTCCCGATGTGTTCCCGCATCTTACCGCCCTCGCCGCGAGCTCCACGGTCGGGATATTGATGACGCATTCCTTTGTCGCCTTCAGTATGCCGAAGGTGAAGTTCCCATCGCTGATCACGCAGCCCACGATCGGCGGCTCGAAATCCATCATCGTGTGCCACGACATGGTCATGATGTTGGCTCGTCCCTTTCGGGCGGTCGTGACCATCACGACCGGCCCGGGCTCGAGCAGGCGGTAGACCCGGGATAAGGGAAAGGTTCTTTTCACTATCTCGACTTCTCTTTTTCGTCGCTGCTCAGGGCGCAATTCCGGCACAGCTAACATGAAATAAGCCGCCTAAAAGCGGCTTTATATTGCAGCATTTTGTGCTGGCTTTCGTCATCCCGCAACGAGGTTGACGCGCAAGTCAACCAAGATTACTTCGTCAGCAAGGCGATGAGCTTCTGGTCTTGCAGCAGTCTTTGCAACACGTCGGAGAGAGTTTTGTTAATCAGTTCCTCGTTTTTTCCCTGGCTCGGCTTGATAATCACTGTTTCATTGTTCGTTATCTGGTACAGGTTCTCGTAAGTCGTGTCGCCGTTTTTGACGACGGCGTTGAGCGTGGCGATGATGCGGATTCCGCCGGTCCATGAGCCGGTGGGTGCGGAATACTGAAGCGTTTTAACTTCCACTCTCAGCAAGCGTGGTGCGTCTGCAGACGCTACATCCACGCTGAAACCGTACTTTTTCAATCCCTCGAAAATTCTTTGTTGCACTACCTTGGCGATGTCCGAATCGGTGAGGATGATCGAATCCTTATCTAAACGAGTAGTGCGGTAGCCCAAAACTTTATCTGCACGCGTGTCGGTGACTTTTAATGCGACCGTTTTGCCTTTCCCGGTTTCGGATTCCATAACCAGGACGTCGGGGTTAACCACCACTTTCTGCGGAGTCAAGGCGCAACCGCCCAAGAGTGAGAAGAGGAAAACGAGGAATAAGGATTTATTCATGACACCCTCATTTAATAAATATATAAGGAAGACCAACCCGATGCGTGATGGTTCCCGCTCGCATTCATCTCGATCCTCTCCCTGATGGAGAGGAAGTGGTAATTTTATATTCGCCGGGGGCAGCCCGGCGGCTGGTGACTTTCTTTTGCCTCGCCAAAAGAAAGTCACCAAAGAAAAGGCGACCCCGGTTCGCTGCCCCTTCGGGGTACGCTGTGCTGCTCGCCCATGCGGGCGGCTGTGCAACTCGCGCTCCGCGCTCAGACAGTGCTCGCCGACTTCCCCCGCTTGTGCTGCGCTGCTCGGCAGCTCACAGGGGATTCAAACAGACCCACTCTAAGCGCAGTGAGGTGGTTAGGATGATGCGCAATTTGTTACAGCAAAGGAACAATAAGTAAAGCGACTATGTTGATAATTTTAATAAGAGGATTTACCGCAGGGCCGGCGGTGTCCTTATAAGGGTCGCCCACGGTATCACCGGTGACCGCCGCTTTGTGCGCATCACTGCCTTTGCCGCCGTGATGACCGTCCTCGATGTATTTCTTGGCATTGTCCCATGCGCCGCCGCCGGTGGTCATGGAAATCGCCACAAAGAGGCCGGTCACGATGGTGCCCACCAGTAGGCCGCCCAGCGCTTTGACGCCGGCGCCGGGACCCATGATCCAGTTGATGGCGAACGCGACCACAATCGGGGTCAGCACCGGCAGCAGTGATGGAATCATCATCTCTTTAATTGCCGCGCGCGTCAGCATGTCCACTGCGCGGGAATAATCCGGTTTCGCCGTGCCTTCCATGATGCCCTTGATTTCCTTGAACTGGCGGCGCACTTCAATTACCACCGAACCGGCGGCGCGGCCGACCGCTTCCATCGCCATCGCGCCGAAAAGGTAGGGCACGAGTCCCCCGATGAAGAGGCCGATAATCACCGCAGGATCGGAGAGATCAAACGCCACGCTTTTGTGCGCGGCTTCCAGCGCATGAGTGTAGTCGGCGAACAGCACCAGAGCCGCCAGGCCAGCCGAGCCAATCGCGTAACCCTTGGTTACCGCCTTAGTGGTGTTGCCCACCGCGTCCAGCGGGTCGGTGATTGCGCGCACTTCCTTGGGCATTTTCGCCATTTCGGCGATGCCGCCGGCGTTATCGGTAATCGGGCCATAGGCGTCAAGCGCTACGATAATTCCGGTCATGGAGAGCATCGAGGTCGCGGCAATGGCGATGCCGTAAATGCCCGCCATCGTGTAGGACGCCCAGATTGACAAGCATACCGACAGCACGGGGAGCGCGGTTGCTTTCATGGAGACTCCCAAACCGGCGATAATGTTGGTGGCGTGCCCGGTGGTGGATGCTTGCGCTATGTGGCGCACCGGCTTGAATTCGGTCGCAGTGTAGTATTCGGTAATCACCACCATCAGCGCGGTGAGCACCAGCCCCACTATGGCCGAGCCGAACAGCTTCATCGGACTGAGATAAGCGTATTGCGTGCCGATGTCGCCCATCAATATCCAGGTAATCGGGATGTAACCGATGATGGCAATCACGCCGGCAACAATCAGCCCGCGGTAGAGCGCGCTCATGATTTTCTTGCCGGGTTGAACTTTGACGAAGAAGCAGCCGATGATGGAAGCGATGATGGAGAAGCCGCCGATGACGAGCGGATACGCCACCGCTTTCGGCGCGACTTCCGGTGAATTTAAGAGCAGAGCACCCAGCAGCATGGTGGCGATGATGGTCACGGCGTAAGTTTCGAACAGGTCGGCTGCCATGCCGGCGCAGTCGCCGACGTTGTCGCCCACATTATCGGCAATCACCGCGGGGTTGCGCGGATCGTCTTCAGGAATTCCGGCCTCGACCTTGCCCACCAGATCGGCGCCGACGTCGGCGCCCTTGGTGAAAATGCCGCCGCCAAGCCGCGCGAAGATTGAAATCAGCGAGCCGCCAAAGCCCAGGCCGACCAGCGGGCCGATAATGTTGCTTAAAGCCGCGCCGTGTTCTGCGCTGCCGAGGAGGAGGGCGTAGTAGCCTGCAACTCCAAGCAGGCCCAGGCCTACCACCAGCAAACCGGTAATCGCGCCGCCGCGGAACGCGACGGTCAGCGCTTCATTGAGGCCGGTGCGCGCGGCTTCGGCGGTGCGCACGTTGGCGCGCACCGAAACATTCATGCCGATGTAGCCCGTTGCGGCCGAGAGTATCGCGCCAATGGCAAATCCCCAAGCGGTTTTCCACGACAATACAAGGCCGATGACGAAGAACAGGATGGCACCGACGATGCCGATGGTGGTGTACTGGCGGTTGAGATAGGCGGAAGCGCCTTCCTGTATCGCCGCGGCGATTTCACGCATGCGCTCATTGCCGCTCGGCTGCGCCAGTATCCACTTGATTGAAACGCCGCCATAGATAATGGCAAGGATTGCGCAGATGAGTGCAAAAGCAAGAGCCCCTGTCATGATTCCCCCTTAATGTCACGCAATTATGCCATAACGCCGGGACTTGATTGCACTACGTTGATTAAATCTTGAACTCCCCCGGTAGTTTTTTGGGCACCGCCGCGTTTTTGAGCTTGACGTAATCCGGCAGGCCGTTCTTGTAGGGCGGATAATCCTCGCCCTTGATGAGCGGTTCGAGGTAAGCGCGGCATTTCCCGGTGATGCCGAAGCCGTCTTCTGTAATGAAGTCGCGCGGCATCGTTTTTTCCCGGTTCGCCACGTCCTCAAGCTTGGCCATGCCAATCGTCCATTTGTAGGGTTTGCCGGACTTGCGCACGATGGTGGGCATCACTGAATTGTGTCCTTTAATGGCGAACTCCACTGCGGCTTTGCCCACCGCGTAAGCCTGTTCGACATCGGTTTTCGAGGCGATGTGGCGCGCTGCGCGCTGCAGGTAGTCCGCCACCGCCCAGTGGTATTTGTAGCCGAGCTTTTCTTTCACCAGATTGGCAATCACCGGAGCCACGCCGCCCAATTGCGCATGGCCGAAAGCGTCGCGCAGTCCCGATTCGGAGAGGAACTTTCCTTCGGCGTTTTTAAGCCCCTCGGAAACGGCAACCGCGCAATAGCCGTATTTCTCCACCGATTCTTTTACCTTGGCGAGGAATTTTTCTTCATTGAAAGTGATTTCTGGAAAGAGCAGCACCTGCGGCGCATCGCCTTCCTTTTCCGCCGCGAGCCCGCACGCCGCGGTAATCCAGCCGGCATGGCGGCCCATTACTTCCAGCACGAACACCTTGGTCGAGGTCTTGGCCATCGAGGCGACGTCGAAACCCGCCTCGCGGATGCTGGTTGCGACATATTTCGCCACCGAGCCGAAGCCGGGACAACAGTCGGTAACAGGCAAGTCGTTGTCCACCGTTTTCGGCACGTGTACCGCGATGATGGGATAGCCCATTGTTTCCGAGAGTAGCGACACCTTGAGGCAGGTATCCGCTGAATCGCCGCCGCCGTTATAGAAGAAGTAGCCGATGTTGTGCGCGCGAAATACTTCAATCAGCCGCTCGTACTGAGCGCGGTTTTGTTCCAGCCCTTTAAGCTTGTAGCGGCAGGAACCGAACGCGCCCGAAGGCGTATGGCGCAGTGCGCGGATGGCCGCACGCGATTCCTTGCTGGTGTCAATCAGATCTTCAGTGAGCGCGCCGATGATGCCGTTCCTACCGGCATAGACCTTGCCGATTTTGGTGCGGTATTTGCGCGCGGTTTCAATCACTGCGCAGGCGGTAGCATTGATGACGGCGGTGACCCCGCCTGATTGTGCGTAAAAAGCGTTTTTCGGTTTCATTCGTAAAACCCTTTAACCGCAGAGGACGCGGAGGAGTTCAAAAGCTTTCGAAAATTGTCAAACACGCTCATTCCACAAATATTTCCCACGGAAACTGAATTTTTGTTCAGCAGGTTTTCCTCAGCGTCCTTTGCGTCCTCAGCGGTAAAATTTTATTTCAATGCTGCGAAACACTTGTCGCAAATCTCTTCAATCCCGCCGACGCCGTGAATTTTCACGTATTTGGGCGCGCGCTTCTTGCCTTGCGCCGCCCATTTGGAGTAGTAATCAATGAGCTGCTTGGTTTGCGAATGATAAACGGCAAGGCGCTTTTTAACCGTTTCTTCCTTGTCGTCCTCGCGCTGCACCAGTTCTTCGCCGGTCATGTCGTCTTTGCCTGCGACTTTAGGGGGATTGAAGATGACATGGTAAGTGCGGCCGGAAGCAGGATGCACGCGGCGCCCGCTCATGCGGCGGATAATTTCCTCATCAGGCACATCAATTTCCAATACATAATCCAGGTCTACTCCCGCCTTTTTCAACGCTTCCGCCTGTGGAATAGTGCGGGGAAAACCATCCAACAGAAAACCTTTGACGCAATCGGGCTGCTTGATGCGTTCCTTGACCAGGCCGATGATGACATCATCCGGCACCAGCCCGCCTGAATCCATGTGCTTTTTCGCTTCCATGCCGAGTATTGTTCCGGCCTTGACCGCAGCGCGCAACATATCGCCGGTGGAAATCTGCGGGATGCCGTATTTCTGCGCGATATAGGCCGCCTGGGTGCCTTTGCCCGCGCCTGGAGCCCCCAGTAGAATTAGTCGCATGAATTATTTAGCCCTGAAGACTGAGGAGTGGTGCGCCGCTTGAGCTTCGTCGCGCAGGCCTGACATTTTACTGGAATCGGGGAAAATTAGCAGTGGGTCAGGCGCGCGTGAGCAGTTCGCGCACTCTTTGCAGGTCTTCAGGCGTATCCACTCCTGCCCCAGGAGCGTGGCGTGTAATCACAACGCTAATCCGGTAGCCATGCCACAGCACCCGCAACTGCTCCAGCGCCTCGAATTGCTCGAGGGGTGAGGGGTCAAGCCTGGCGTAGGTTTTCAAAAATCCGGCGTGGTAGGCATAGATGCCGATATGGCGGTACGCGGGCAATTTTTCGGGCCACGCGTTTTGGGCAAACGCATCTCGGGCATAGGGAATCGGCGCGCGCGAGAAATACAGCGCGTGGCCCTCGCTGTCCAGCACCACTTTCACCACGTTGGGGTTAAACAGTTCTTCGCGCTGGTGAATAGGATGGCAGGCGGTTGCCATCTGCGCTTCGGTGTGGTCGTCGAGATGCTGCGCTACTTCGCGAATCAGCTGGGGCGCAATCAGCGGCTCGTCGCCCTGCACGTTGACGATAAGCATGCCGTCGGCAAAGCCTTTTTGCCCGGCGACCTCGGCGATGCGCTCGGTTCCGGATGCATGTTCCGTTCGTGTCAGGCAGGCGTTGAATCCATGATGCTTGACGGCATCCGCCACTTGTTGATGGTCTGTCGCCACCCAAACCGACTGCGCGCCGCTGGCGGCCGCTTTTTCAGCGACATGCACCACCATCGGCTTGCCTGCAATATCCAGCAGCGGTTTGCCGGGAAGTCGGGCGGAATTGAGGCGCGCTGGAATGACGACGATGAAAGGGGCCATTTCAGTGAGAGGTGAGGGGTGAGGAGAGCGAAGCGAGGAGCCGAGGAATGACAATAAAGGGTTTAGACCCCTCACCCCTCACACTTCCTCCTCGGGGGGAAGCTTGCGTGCTTCTTCTTCCAGCATCACCGGAATGTCGTCCTTGATGGGATAGGCGAGACGGTCGGGTTTGCAAATCAGCTCCTGCTCGGCTTTTTTGTAAAGCAGCGGGCCCTTGCATAGAGGACAGACCAGAATATCAAGCAGTTTGGGGTCCATGATGGTTCCTCAGTTTTTTCAGAATCAGCAGGCCAAGCTCACGAGGCACTTGCGCATCCACCGCAAGCACCCAGTATTTTTCATCCGCGAATGAGCCACATTTTACCGCATCTTTCTCGGTCATGATGATAGCTTCTGCATCAGGCGCATACAAATCTTCCGGCTGGTAAGGATGGTGGTCTGGAAACGGGCGCGCGGCGACAGTGAGGCCAAGCGTTTGCAGTTGGCGGAAAAACCTTTGTGGATAGCCGATCCCCGCTACCGCGTAGGTTTTTTTCCCGCGCAAATCAGCGGCGCTCGCCTTGAAATCGGGGTTCAGCAAATTGTAGAAAGTTTCCCCTGCAAGGTGCATGTTGAACGAACCTGCTGTGGCTCTCGCCGCTGGTTCGCCATCATGGACGACCACCGCATCCACAGAGAGCAACCTGCCGGTCAGCTCGCGCAGCGGCCCTGCGGGCAGCGGCAAACCGTTGCCGAATTTGCGTTCACCGTCAATCACCGCGATTTCCACGTCGCGATGCAGGCGGTAATGCTGCAAGCCGTCGTCGCTCAACACCACATTGCAATCAGGGTGCGCGGCGAGCAAGGCTTTGGCGACGGCGGGGCGCTTACGCCCCACCCAGACCGGGCAGCTGCAGCGCCGCGCCAGCAGCACGGGTTCATCTCCCACCAGGGCCGGGCTGCTTTGCCGGGTCACCTCGAGCGGTCCTATATTGCTGCCGCCGTAGCCGCGGCTCACGATACCCGGCTTGAACCCTTGCTCTTGCAGAAAATTTGCCAGCCAGATGACCAGGGGTGTTTTGCCCGTGCCGCCCGCCGTGATGTTGCCGATGATGATGACCGGCACCGGCAGTTTGACCACCGGCAAGAGATGCAGTATGTAGAGAAAGCGGCGCAGGCTCGCCAGGATTCCGAACAGCAGGCTAAACGGAAGCAACAACACATGCCAAGGCGTTAATCGGTACCAGTATTGTTCCAGCCAGTGCACTTTACCTCCTGGTTGAACAGTAACGGCAAAACGCTTATCTTGCCGTTCTGGTCTCGGCAGTAAACGTGATATGGCTGTAGCCTGCGATACGCGCGGCTTCCATGACTCTTATCACCGCCTGATGCGTGGCATTGGCGTCGGCGTTGATAACGATCACCGGGTCGTCCATATTGCCCGCCGCCTTGCGCATTTGCTCGCTCAGCACTTCCGGGTCGCTGGTGTTGACCGGTGTGGTTTCGATTACATAGCGGCCCGCCGAATCCACGGCAATGTTGATCTGGTTGGGACGGTCTAGCTGTTTTTCGGCGTCCGCCTTGGGCAGGTTGATTTGCAGTTCGGCGAACTTGGTGTAAGTGGTGCTGACCATCAGGAAAATCAGAATCACCAGCAACACATCAATCAGCGGGACCAGATTGATTTCCGGTTCTTCTTTTTGGTAGCCGCGGCGGAAATTCATACCACTGTCAATCCCGCCGCTCGCCATGGACGATTTCCACCAGTTTGATTGCCTGCATTTCCATTTCAATCACCAGTGTTTCCACTTTGGCGCGGTAATAGCGGTAGAAAATCATGCTGGGAATGGCCACCAGGATGCCGAAGGCGGTGTTGTAGAGCGCAATCGAAATGCCATGGGCGAGCTGCACCGGGTTGCCGCCGGTCGGCGTCTGTGAGCCGAAAATTTCGATCATGCCGATTACCGTGCCGAACAAACCCAGAAGCGGGCTGATAGCGGCGATGGTGCCGAGGCTGGGGAGGAAGTGTTCCAGTTCATGCGCCACCGCATGGCCCGCTTCGTCTATGGATTCTTTCATTACTTCGCTGGAGCTTTTGACGTTCTTGAGCCCCGCTGCGAATAATTGACCAAGCAACGAGTTTTGTTCCAGGCGCGTGAGCATTTCCTCACTCACGCCATTTTGATTGTAATCGTTGATGAGCCCCGGCAGCAGATTCTTGGGGGCGACCAGATTGCGCCTTAGCGAAAATGCGCGTTCGATGATGATTCCGACTGCGATGATGGAAGCGATGATAATGAGCCAAATCGGCCAGCCTGCTGCATCTATGATGGCTAACACGCAACTATCCCCGGTGGAAAGGCGTAACTTTATCTTGCATCGTATTTTTCGGCAAGTGCGGGCCGGATTGTGCCCGGTGTGCCGGCGTTAAGGCGTTGCGCAAAAGGTGTTTTTATTTCCTCCACATTCTCTGTGGGTAACTCTGTGCATAGCGTGAAGGGAACATTCCTAACTGGCTTCCCTGTAAAGAGATTTTCCTGTTCGATTAAATTTTAGACCGAGATATTATGACCTAATTATCATGGTGTTATAAAAACTACATGGGAGAACGATGAGATTGCAATTTGTGAAATTTGCACACTTGCAGTAATTGTGGATGAAGTTCGTGCGTGGGGCCGCGTCTGGCAAGGGATTCCACGCGAAACCGCGCGGAATTCCGCGCCCTTGCTGGGGTTTTTCCGGCGCCTCCAATACTGGCGCGGCTTAGCGCGTGATTAATTTGCTTGGAGTACAATTCTTGCCATGTCCAGCTCGCCTGAATTCGCGCCGCGCCCATCCGTGATCAGTGTCAGCGAGCTCAACCGCAGCGCGCGCGAATTGCTGGAGCAGGGTTTCCCGCTTACCTGGGTCGCAGGAGAAATTTCCAACTTCACTCGTGCCGCTTCCGGGCATTACTATTTCTCCCTCAAGGATGCGCAAGCGCAGGTGCGCTGCGTGATGTTCCGCCAAAAAACCCTGCATCTTGATTGGAAACCGGAAAACGGCATGCAGGTGGATGTGCGCGCGCTGGTCTCCCTGTATGAAGCACGCGGCGAGTTCCAGCTCAACGTGGAAACCATGCGCCGCTCGGGCCTGGGCGCGCTTTACGAAGCCTTCGAGAAGCTTAAGGCAAAGCTGGAAGCCGAAGGCCTGTTTGCTGACGCCCGCAAAAAATCCCTGCCACCTTTCCCGCGCGCCATCGGCATCATCACCTCGCCGGCGGCAGCAGCGCTGCGCGATGTCGTCACCACGCTGCGCCGGCGCATGCCGGGAATTCCAGTCATCATTTATCCGACTCCGGTGCAAGGGGAAGGTGCGGCGGAAAAAATCAGCGAGGCGGTCCATACCGCGGGCTGTCGCGCTGAATGCGATGTGCTGATTCTGTGCCGCGGCGGGGGCAGCATCGAGGATTTGTGGGCGTTCAACGAGGAAATCGTGGCGCGCTCAATCAGCGCCTGCCCGGTTCCCATCATATCCGGAGTGGGGCATGAAACCGATTTCACCATTGCCGACTTCGTTGCCGACCAGCGCGCACCTACTCCAACCGCGGCGGCGGAGTTGGCCAGCCCCAACCGTTTGGAACTCCTGGCGAGCCTTGCGCTGATCAATAATCGCTTGCGGCGCGTTATTACACGCGCACTGGAAACGCGCATGCAGCAGCTTGATTACTTGTCACGGCGTCTGCAACATCCCGCGGCGCGCCTGCAGGACCAGCGCGTGCATTTGCAGCAATTGATTCTGCGCCTCAAAACCGGGTGGTCGAGGCTGGCCGATAACCGGCGCTGGCGTATTCGCGAGTTGCGGCAACGGCTGAGAGCACCGGAAACGGGGCGCTTGCTGCAAAGCCAATCCGATCTGGCGCAACGCCTCAGGCGGGCTGGTACGCGCTATATGGAAACCGTGAGCACGCGCCTGCAAAACCTGCACTCGCACCTTGCACATCTTCACCCGCAGTCGGTGCTGGAGCGCGGTTACAGCGTGGTGGAAAACGCGGCAGGGAAAATCGTTCGCGACAGCGCGCAAATTGCCGGCGGTGATGAAGTCAAAATGACTTTCGCCAAGGGAACAGCCAGAGCGCGGGTGACGGACAAAGGCTGATGGCAGCAGCAGATAAATAACTTTACGCGTTGAATTGTTGTTGTAGATGCGTGAGCACCTGCTGAGGCAAATCGTCAGTCAGGCAATCGAAAGTCTTCACCTTCTCCATCGAGCGCAGCCACGTCAACTGGCGTTTCGCGAGCTGCCGGGTGGCGGCGATGCCTTTTTCGCGAAGTCCCTGGTAATCGAGTTCGCCATCCAGATGCTGCCATACCTGGCGGTAGCCGACACAGCGCATGGAAGGCAAGGAGCGCTGCAAGGCGTAATGGCTGCGCAGCCATTTCACTTCCTCGATTAAACCCGAATCCAGCATCCGGTTAAAGCGCGCGGCAATGCGTTTATGCAAGGCCCCGCGGTCACCCGGTACCAGCGCAATCGCGACCGCGCGGTAAGGCAACGCGGTGATTTCGCTTTGCCGCAATATCTGCGACATTGGCTGGCCTGTGACATAGAACACTTCCAGCGCGCGCTGGATGCGCTGGGAATCGGTGGGCTCGAGGCGTGCCGCGGTTGCAGGATCGATGCGCCCCAATTCTTGATGTAATGCCGGCCAGCCCGCTCGTTCGGCCATGGCGTCTATCACCGCGCGGATTGCCGGATCGGCCTGCGGCAACTCGCTCAAACCTTCGCGCAGCGTCTTGAAGTAAAGCATGGTGCCGCCCGTCAAAAGCGGTATCCGGTGGCGCGCGCTGATTTCCGCCATCAGCCGCAATGCGTCTTCGCGGAATTGCGCCGCAGAATAGCGCTCAGTTGGCTCGATAATGTTTATCAGATGGTGCGGCGCCCGTTTCAGGGTTGCCGGGTCGGGCTTGGCGGTGCCGATATCCATGTGGCGGTAAATCTGCGCTGAGTCTACGCTGATGATTTCGCACGGCAGTTTCTGTATGAGCTCAAGCGCAACTGTGGTCTTGCCGCTGCAGGTGGGGCCCATGAGAAAAATGGCCGGCGGGTAGGAATTCTGTGACATGTGGCGACAAAAACTCAGTGTGACGTGAAAAACAAGTATTTTGCGTCAAGACAAGGCGCGAGGCTTTTTGCGAGCGGAGCATACATGAGTAGTATGTGAGCATCGCGGAAAGCCGAGCAACGCAGTATTGGCGCGAAAGACGCGGTTCTTCATTTGCCGCGCATGAACATCTTGTCCAGCTCTCCAACCGTTATCTGAAACCAAGTCGGGCGGCCGTGATTGCACTGGCTGGCGCGCTCGGTGGCTTCCATTTCGCGCAGCAGAGCGTTCATTTCGTTCACGCTCAAAATACGGTTAGCGCGCACCGCGCCGTGACAGGCGAGGGTGGCGAGCAGTTCATTGCGCCGTTCGGTGAGCGTGCGGCTTGCGCCAAATTCGCGGATGTCTTTGAGCACGGCTCGCGCGAGGTCCGCCGCGTCTGCATCCTTGAGCGTGACAGGAACCGCGCGCACCGCAAGGGCATTGGGTCCGAGCGGCGCGATTTCGAACCCCAGTTCGCGCAGCAACGCGCCATGTTCTTCCGCGGTGGCGACATCCAGCTTGTCGGCATTAAAAGTGACCGGGATCAACAACGGCTGCATCGCGGTGGTTCCGGTATCGAGCGCATTTTTCAATTTTTCGTACATCACCCGCTCATGGGCCGCATGCATGTCCACGATCACCAGCCCCTTGTCGTTCTGCGCGAGGATATAAATTCCTTGCAATTGTGCCAGCGCAAACCCTAATGGCGGGATTTCCTGTTTCGCATCGTTGAGCGGGGTACGGATTTGCGGCCGCGCCTGGTTGGCAAACAGGGTTTCGTAGAACGCTGCCGGTTGCGCAACGCCGAGGTTCATGCCAGCTTGCGCTGCATAAGCCGGCGCAACAAAAGGATTGACACGCGCGGCGCGAGACGCATCGTGCTCCACCACCGAGGCCGACAGCGCCTTGTTGAGCGCATGGAACACGAATTGATGCACTGCGCGTGCATCGCGGAAGCGCACTTCGATTTTGGTGGGATGCACGTTGACATCCACCGCCGCCGGGTCAATTTCCATGAACAGCACAAACGCCGGATGGCGATCGTGGTGCAGGATGTCCTGGTAGGCTTCGCGCAATGCGTGCGCAACCAGCTTGTCGCGCACGAAGCGGCGGTTGACGTAGAAATACTGCGCATCGCGCGTGCCCCGCGAATAGGCGGGAAGTCCTGCCATGCCCCACAAGCGCAGCGCCGCGGATTGTTCATCAACCATCACCGAGGCCGCGGCGAAATCCTCACCCAGCACCGAGCTGACGCGGTTTTGTGCATCTTGTGCGGCGAGCTGCAACTGCTTGCGCGCGTTATGCTGCAAGGTGAAACTCACATCGGGACGGCTCAGCGCGGCGCGCTTGAACACTTCTTCACAATGCGCGAATTCGGTGGCTTCGGTCTTGAGAAATTTCCGCCGCGCCGGGGTATTAAAATAAAGATCACGCACTTCGACGCTGGTGCCGCGGCTCAATGCCGCCGGCTCGACAGACGCTGTTGCGCCGCCGGCCGATTCGATTTTCCAGGCGTGCTTGTCTTCCGGTTTTCGGCTTACCAGCACGAGCTGGGATACCGCCGCGATACTGGCAAGCGCTTCACCTCGGAAGCCCAGGCTTGCCACGCGCTCCAGGTCATCGAGCGTGATGATTTTGCTGGTGGCATGGCGCGCCAGCGCAAGGGCCAAATCTTCCCTGGCGATACCGCTGCCGTTGTCAAGGACTTTCAGGAGTTTGATTCCGCCATGTTCCAGCTGCACTGAGATTTCGCCGGCGCCCGCATCCAGGCTGTTTTCCAGCAATTCTTTCAGCGCCGAAGCAGGACGCTCCACCACCTCGCCGGCGGCGATTTGGCTGATGAGCAAATCGGGTAATACACGGATTGCGGACATGTGCAGAACGGGAAAACTGATATCCAGTATACAAGGTTTTTCGATTATAATTCTCAATCCGCTCGATTCTTTAAGAACACTGGGAGAGCAATAACAATGCACATCGGCATTCCTGCGGAGACACACAGCGGAGAGAAGCGGGTTGCGGCGACCCCGGAAACGGTCAAAAAACTCACCGCCGCCGGCCATCATAAAATCCTGGTGCAATCCGGCGCCGGCATTGCAGCCAGTATTCCCGATTCCGAATTTGCGGCAAGCGGCGCGAGCATTGCCGGCAGCGCCGCTGAAGTGTATGCGCAATCAGAAATCGTGCTGAAGGTGCGCGGGCCTGAAGCACCGGAACTGGCGATGATGCGCAAGGACGGCATTCTCATAGGCTTGCTGACGCCGCAGCAGGTGTCCCAAATCGAGGCTTACGCCAAACACGGGCTCACCGCTTTCGCGATGGAACTTTTGCCGCGCATCTCCCGCGCGCAAAGCATGGACGTGCTCTCTTCGCAGGCGAACATCGGCGGCTACAAGGCAGTGATTTTGGCAGCCGACACCTATCAGCGTTTCTTCCCGATGCTAATGACCGCTGCTGGCACAGTGAAAGCCGCGCGCGCGCTGGTGCTGGGCGCGGGCGTGGCGGGCCTGCAGGCGATCGCCACCGCGAAACGTCTGGGTTGCATGATCGAAGCGTTCGACGTGCGCCCGGCGGTGAAAGAGCAGGTAGCAAGCCTGGGAGCGAAGTTTGTAGAGGTGCCGCTTTCTGAAGAGGAAAAGAAACAGGCGGAAACCGCGGGTGGTTATGCGCGCGAAATGTCGGAGGACTACAAAAGACGCCAGTCAGAATTGATACACGAGCGCGCCGTCGCTTCCGACATCGTCATCACCACCGCGCTGATTCCGGGCAGGCCCGCGCCGGTGCTGATCAAAGAGGACACGGTAAAAGCCATGAAGCCCGGTTCAGTGATTGTGGATATGGCGGTGGAAGCGGGCGGCAATTGTCCGCTGTCGGAGTTGGACAAAATCGTGGTGAAGCACGGTGTCAACATCATCGGTATCGCCAACCTGCCGGCGCTGGTGGCGGCGGATGCAAGCGCCCTCTACGCGCGCAATCTGCTCAACTTTCTGAACCTCATGCTCGATGCAAAAACCGGCGCGCTCAACATCAACCGCGAAGACGAAATCATCGCCGGCACAATGGTGTGCGCAGGCGGAGAGGTGGTTAAAAAAACGTGAGGAGTGAGGCTAAGGTATGAGGTATATCAAAGCAAGCGGGTTTTTACCCCTCACCCCTTACTCTTTGCCGGTTTTGCTAAGGAGCAAGAATGATTGACCCTACCATCATCAATCTCACCGTGTTCGTTCTGGCGGTATTCGTCGGCTACCACGTGGTGTGGAACGTCACTCCGGCGTTGCATACGCCGTTGATGTCGGTGACCAACGCGATTTCCGGCGTCATCATCGTCGGCGCAATCCTCGCTGCCGGCTCCACTGAAATGGACTTCGGCATGATCGTTGGTTTTGTCGCGGTGGCGCTGGCTGCGGTAAATGTTTTCGGCGGCTTTCTGGTGACACAGCGCATGCTGGAAATGTTCAAGAAAAGGCCCGCGAAGGGTGAAGGCGTGAAGGGTGAAGTGAAATGACCGCAAACCAACTCGCTCTCTGGTATCTCGTCGCCTCGGTGTTTTTCATCCTGGCGCTGAAAGGCCTGTCCTCCCCGGTCTTGGCGCGGCGCGGCAACCTGTTCGGCATCGTCGGTATGGCGATGGCGGTGTTGACCACGCTTGCCATTACCCGAGGTGTGCCGCTGATCGCGCTGGCGATTGCTGCAGGCGGCACGGTGGGCGCAATCGTCGCGCGGCGCGTGCAGATGACGCAAATGCCGCAACTGATCGCAGCGATGCACTCCCTCGTGGGCTTGGCGGCGGTGTTGATCGCGATTGCTGCCGTCAATAATCCTGCGGCGTTCAACATTCCGGTGCCGCTGCCCCGCGGCAATCGCATGGAGCTGTTTATCGGCACGTTTATCGGCGCGATCACTTTCTCCGGTTCGGTCATTGCTTTCGGCAAACTCTCCGGCAAGATTTCCAGTGCACCGGCGGTGTTCAAGGGGCAGCACTGGCTCAACCTGATTCTCGCCATCGTCATGATCGGCTTCGGCCTGGCCTTCTTTTTCGCTGCTCCCGACTATCAGTGGCAGTCCTTCATCATCATGACCGCGATTGCTTTCATCCTAGGCTTCTTGATCATCATCCCCATCGGCGGCGCCGACATGCCGGTGGTGATTTCCATGCTGAACTCTTACTCCGGCTGGGCGGCGGCGGGTATTGGTTTCTCGCTTAACAACAACATGCTGATTATTTCCGGCTCGCTGGTGGGATCAAGCGGCGCGATCCTCTCTTACATCATGTGCAAGGCGATGAACCGCTCCTTCTTCAGCGTGATTCTCGGCGGCTTCGGCGCGGCCGAAGGCACGACCGCGGCAGGGGCGCAGAAAAGAACAGTGAAAAGCGGCAGCGCCGATGACGCCGCCTTCCTCATGGCCAACGCCGAATCGGTCATCATCGTCCCGGGCTATGGTCTTGCTGTGGCGCGCGCCCAGCACGCGGTGAAGGAAATGGCGGAGAAGCTGCACGACAAAGGCGTCAATGTGCGCTATGCGATCCATCCTGTAGCCGGGCGCATGCCGGGACACATGAACGTGCTGCTCGCCGAAGCCGACGTGCCCTACGACCAGGTGTTCGAAATGGAAGACATCAACAATGAATTCGGCACCACCGACGTGGTGCTTATCCTCGGGGCCAATGACGTGGTCAATCCGGCGGCGAAAACGCCGGGTAGTCCGATTTACGGCATGCCCATTCTGGAGGCCTACAAGGCGCGCACCATACTGGTCAACAAACGCTCGATGGCGACAGGCTATGCGGGGCTCGACAACGAACTCTTCTATATGGATAAGACGATGATGGTATTCGGCGATGCGAAGAAAGTGATCGAGGACATCGTCAAGGCGCTATAAAAAAAAGCAGGACGGGCGGTCCCCTTTATATTCTCTTAACAACCCGCCCTGCTTAAAAACAACACTTACCATGGTCAAATTTGCTTATTGCGCCGTAATTCAATCAGCGGGAGCAATCAGATCTGAATCATCGAAACCACTTGCTGCTCGCGAATCCACTTACTGATTTCTCCTTGCCCTTTATGCAGCAACAGCTATGCCAGGAAGTGC
>DATDGC010000060.1:0-2292 GCA_036522275.1 Burkholderiales bacterium
CCTTCCCGCTCCACGCTACGCGAGTCCGAGTCCGGAGCGCTTGTCCCTGCGGTCTGCTTTGTCGCTCGGCTTGTGAAGGGGGGTCAACCATTCACTGCGCCTCGCTTCGCGCATCCCATCCCGGAAAGCCGCCGTCGCAACTGCGTGGGACTTAATCAGAGGTTCCCTAACTGAGCGAAGCTTAATCGAGCTTGGCGAAATGGGCGCCACGCGCCAGCGTGAGCTGATAGACCAATGGCTCGACTGTGGTGTCGAACGCCGGCTTAAGCTGCGGCGTGATCGGCGGCCCTTCCGGAACGGCCGCGTGTGACGGATCGTGTTGCTCGCTATTGATGCGAAATTCGTAATGCAGATGTGGGCCGGTGGCAAGCCCGGTCATTCCCACATAGCCGATGACATCGCCCTGGTTTATTTTCAGGCTGCGGTGCAGTCCACCCGCAAAACTCGAAAGATGACTATAAACCGTGCTGTATTTCCCCTGGTGCCCGAGTACCACCATATTGCCGTAGCCGTCTTGTTTGCCGACAAAAGTGACCGTGCCGTTGGCGGTGGCTTTGACCCTTGTACCGGAAGGCGCAGCGTAATCTGTGCCCCTATGAGCGCGCCACTCCTTGAGCAAGGGATGAAAACGCGAATAGCTGAAGCCGGAGGTGATGCGTGAAAATTCCAGAGGCGAGCGCAGGAACGCCTTGCGCAGGTTCTTGCCATTTGGCGTGTAATAGCCGCTACGGCCCTGTGCATCCTGGAAATACAGCGCCTGGTAGCTTTTCCCCTGGTTGGTGAATTCCGCGGCCAGCACGCGCCCGCTTTTAAGCAGCTTGCCGGAGTCGTAATACATTTCGTAGACTACGCTGAAACGATCGCCTTCCCGGATATCGCGGTGGAAATCAATATCTGAAGAAAATATGTCGGCGATTTGCGTGGTGATGCTGTCGGGAAGCTCTACCGCGTCAATTGCGGCAAACAACGAGCTTTTGATTTCTGCCGATTTCATCACGCTGCGACGTTCCAGCAGAAGCGGCTGTTCGCTGAATTTGAAGCGCCCGCCTTTTTTTTCTGCGACAAATATGCCGCCGTTGCTATTTGCATAGCGCAGCAAAAGCAACTCGCCCGCGTCCCCGGTTACGGCCTGCAGGGTTTTGCCCGGCTTGAGTTGGCGCAGCGGCTTGAGTTCTTTGATGTTGCGCAGCAGGGAGCGCGCTTCGGACTGGTCAACATCCAGTCTCGCCAATAGGCTGGCTATGGTGTCCCCACGCTGGATGTGCTCTTCACGCCAGAATTCGGCGGGCACCGCACTTTCTGGCTGCTGTGGGGGCAGGCGCAGCTCTTCAATTACGGTATGCAGGGGAACGGAACTGGTCTGGGTGTGTGGAGCAATGCCAAAGGCCGCCACCATGCCGAACAGCGGAATGGTGGAAAATGCCAACACCCAGCGCCGCCTGAATTTGGTCATGAGCCGCATCGCCTTTTGCGCTAAAATTACGCCTTTAGTGTCAATCATCTGTTTTATTAGGGAGTCGCAAGCCACGCAAGTGTAACAAAAAACCCGGTAATGGCAAAACGACCTAACGGAAATTTCCACAACGTTAAGATTGAGAGTGGGATGAACTCGACAGCGCAAGCCCTGCAAATCATCAAACGCGGCTGCAATGAGTTGCTGGTCGAAGAGGAACTGCAACTAAAACTAAAGACCGGAAGATCGCTGCGCGTCAAGGCCGGTTTTGACCCCACTGCGCCTGACTTGCACCTTGGCCATACTGTGTTGCTCAACAAAATGCGCCAGTTGCAGGACCTCGGGCATCACGCATTATTCCTGATTGGCGATTTCACCGGAATGATCGGTGATCCCAGCGGCAAGAACGCCACCCGCCCGCCGCTCTCGCGTGAGGAAATCGCTGAAAACGCAAAAACCTATACCGGTCAGGTATTCAAAATCCTGAAAAGGGAACAAACCGAAGTGGTGTTTAACTCGAACTGGATGGATAAATTCAGCGCAGCCGACATAATCAGACTGGCGGCGACATACACTGTGGCGCGCATGCTGGAGCGCGATGATTTCGGCAAGCGCTACAAAAGCAATCAGGCTATCGCCATCCACGAATTTCTCTATCCACTGGTGCAGGGCTACGACTCGGTAGCGCTTAAAGCCGACCTGGAACTGGGCGGCACCGACCAGAAATTCAATCTGCTGATGGGTCGCGAGATACAAAAGCAGTTCGGGCAAGCGCCGCAGTGCATACTAACCATGCCGCTCTTGGAAGGATTGGACGGCGTTAACAAAATGTCCAAGTC
>DATDGC010000061.1:0-14285 GCA_036522275.1 Burkholderiales bacterium
CAGGTTGCCGCTGATCACCGTGAGCAGATTGTTGAAATCGTGAGCCACGCCGCCGGTTAACTGTCCTATTGCCTCCAACTTCTGAACTTGCAGCAACGCCTCTTCGGCGCGGAGGCGCTCGGCCATCTCATTGCGCAAAGCACGGTTGGCTTCGGCCAGCTCACGGGTGCGCTGTTCTACCCGCATTTCCAGATGTTCATGGGCTTTCCGCAGCGCGTTTTCCGCTTGTTTGCGTTCGCTGATATCGCGAATGACTGCAGTAACAAGGTTACCCTTTGATGTTCTCAATGGGCTCAACATAATGTCTACGGGGAATTCGCCTCCGTCCTGACGCCTCCCGAAGAGTTCCAGGCCCGCACCCATGGAGCGGGTGCGTGGTTGAGCGGCATAATCCACGCGATAGCTCATGTGCTTATTGCGATAACGCTCAGGCAGAAGGATTTCCACCGGTTTCCCAATCAGGTCTTTTCGGCTGTAGCCAAACAAGGCCTGCACCTGGGCGTTGACACGGACGATCAGTCCATGTGCATCAACTACGA
The DNA here is from genome assembly GCA_036522275.1 of Burkholderiales bacterium. GTDB lineage: Bacteria > Pseudomonadota > Gammaproteobacteria > Burkholderiales > JAHFRG01 > JAHFRG01. The sequence goes on from DATDGC010000061.1 coordinate 540, forward strand.
CAATGGCATCGGGCGCTGACTCAAACAGCCTCAGTAATACTTCATCGCTGTTGTGCGCAGCTGGACTGCTATGGGGTTTGCGGTCCCTGGAGGATTTACTTTTGTTTGATTTTCTTGAGCTTGAGGTATGCGCCGGGTTCCGTTTCCTTGGCAATGTTATCCTCTTTCGGTGAACATCGGACGGCCTGTTAACCCATTGTAAAGCACTCTGCATTCCTTGGCGCGAGCTGAACTGACTTAATCCTTGCGTGTGTTGCTGGGTAAAAGCTGTAATTGGTAAAAAGTGGAGTTTAGTTTGATCTGGATCAAGGTATTGGGAAGCCAGGCAGCAATAATAAATATAGTATTAAGGTTAGTTTAGATGACGACCGGCTGATAGCCTGCAGCCAGTTTTAGGAATTTACTTCCAGTCGGAAAGGAGACCACGATGTATAAGCACATACTGATTCCGACCGACGGTTCGGATCTTTCAAAAAAAGCCATTAAACAAGGCGCCGCATTCGCGAAGTCGCTCCGCGCAAAGGTAACCGCGGTTACCGTCACGCCCACCTTCCATAGTATCGCTGCCGAGCCACTGATGGTTACCGATACCGAGCAGGAATATAGAAAAGACAGCGCAGCGCGCGCCAAAAAATTACTTGATGTCGCGAAGAGTGCTGCTAGAGCTGCGGGTATCAGGTTTGAGGGGGTGCATGCTGTCAACGATCAACCCTTTGCGGCGATTATAAGCACAGCCCGCAGAAAAGGCTGCGACCTGATATTCATGGCTTCCCACGGCCGCAAAGGCATTTCCGCGTTGATTCTGGGCAGCGAGACTACCAAGGTGTTGACTCACACCAAGATCCCGGTGCTGGTGTGCCGATGAAAACCGCAGGATCTTTTTCAGTTGCGCCGCCATTTATTGTTCTCAACTTTGGCAAAGGAGAAAAATCATGGCAGATATGTTGAAAGTCATTGAAGTACTCGCGGAGTCGAACAAAAGCTGGGAAGATGCCGCGGCAAATGCAATTTCGCGTGCCAGCAAAACGCTTAAAAACATCAAATCCATTTACATCAAGGAGCTTGAGGCCAAGGTCGAAAACAACAAAATCGTGCGCTACCGAATCAACGCAAAAATCACTTTTATGCTGGGGTAGCGAGGAACGGCTCGATGTTTCGTACCACGTTCCCTGGAACAGCGGAGGATCATGACGCCACAGCAAATCCAGCTTGTTAGAAGCTCGTTCCAGAAGCTTGCTGCTATACCGGAAAGGACGGGGGAGATTTTCTACCAGCGCTTGTTCGAACTGGATCCTAATGCCCGGCAGCTTTTTTGGGGCAACATGCAGCATCAAGGCAAGGCGCTGTTCCTGATGCTCGAATTGATTGTAAAGAGTCTCGACATCCAGGACAAAATCGTTCCCATCATCTTTGACCTCGGTAAACGCCATGCGATGTACGGGGTGCGGGATCGGAACTATCAGCCATTCGAACAGGCACTGATTGATACGCTGTCAAGCATCAATGGGGACGATTTCACACAGGAAGAACGCAACGCATGGCGCGCCGCATTTGCCTTTCTCGCCGACATCATGAGAGAGGCCTGCGCCAAGCCAGCGAAGTAGCAAATCTTGTTTCCGGGATCGAGGGCAAAATTCGTCGATCACCGGCTCTCAAGTTTCCTGCACGAACGCCTATTTGACCAGGACGACCGGAATGGTCGCAATGTGAAGCACTTTGACGGCGTTGGAGCCGAGTAGCACATTTTTCAGACCTCCCATGCCGCGGGTTCCCATGTAAATCAGGTCACAGCCTTGCGCTTCAGCTTGTTTGACTATGTTTTCCGCGACCGTGCCAACCAGCATTTGGGCATGAATTTCGACTCTCGCTTTTTCTAACAAACGCTTGCTCGTCGCGAGCGCTTCCTCTGATTCCTCCTGATAATACTGATTAATCATTTCCTGGCTCACCACATTACTCATTCCATGCAATTTTGGGACCGGGAGATGGACGTAGAGCAAAAAAACCTCAGGCGCATCCTTATAGAGCCCCATGTGCTTAATCAAGATTTCCGTGGCCTTATTGGAATGCGATGAACCGTCCACTGCGAGGAGAATTTTCATTAGTTGCCTCGATTCCAATAAAAATGCGAATAAAAATCCGCTCTACAGCGCAAAACCCTTTGCGCGCCTTGTGCGCCTTAAACCGCTTCCGCTCTACAGCAAATTTTTTCGCCCGCTGACTCATTTTGACTGAAAATTTGCATTACCAGTGATACAAGATGAGTCGACCTTAATTTATTGTTTATTATCAATATATTACAAGATAAAAAATGGAAAGGGAATCAGCTTTTGCATGCCGAAGACGAAGTTTCAAGGTTCGAGGTATTTGATTTAGATCAAAGCAATGGGTTTTTTATTAAATCATACTGAGAACTGTGAGTTTACCTCAAGGGGGTGGAATTATGATCGCAACAACAAGTCTCAAATGTCGTTGGGCATTAGTTCTTGCATTGGTTCTCGGCGCAATTCTGCCGGCAGGCAAGGCGCATGCGGTTCCTGCTTATGCCCGTCAAACCGGGCAGGAATGTATCGCCTGCCACGTCAGTTTTCCCGAACTTACGCCTTATGGTCGCTATTTCAAGTTGTCCGGCTACACCATCGGGGAACGGCAGTGGGTGCCCTTGGCAATGATGGCTCAGGTAGGCATTACATCGATATCCAATAACGAATCGAAAGATAATACTGGGGCAGATAACGGCTCGGTAATCAACAGGAATAATAATCCTCTATTTTCCGCTGCGAGTGTTTTCTTGGCTGGCAAAGCAACCGATTACCTCGGCGGTTTTATACAGTACACCTATAACAATGTCTCGACTGCTCAATCTCCCGCTATACATTTAAAGGGGCATTCTGGTATCGACAATACCGACATTCGCGCGGTCGGGAAGGCCTATGGGCTTAACGCGGAGGAGGTGGACTATATATATGGCTTTACCCTGAACAATAACCCCACGGTGCAGGATGTCTGGAACAGTACCCCCGCTTTCGGCTTTCCATTTACGATTTCTCCGGTCGCGCCTACTCCCGGTGCGAAAACGTTGATTGATGGTGGGCTTGCGCAACAGGTCGCGGGATACGGTATCTATGCGTACGCGAAAAAAACACTTTATGCTGAAATTTCCTTTTATCAAACCGCGGACGGGATGTTCTCATGGATGAGGCATGGCCAAGATCCCAGTAGTGAAGCTCGTTTGCAGGGGCTTAATCCGTACTACCGAGTCGCTCTGACTCATGACTGGGGCCCACACTCGGCGATGGTGGGCGCATATGGACTACAAGCCACGCAGTACGCTAATAACAACGATCTGGGGGCGGGGACTAATAAGTTCACCGACACCGCATGGGATGCCCAGTACCAGTACATCACCATTCCACATGTTTTTACCACGCAGTGGACCTATATTCACGAGAGGCAGAATTTGAATGCCGGGGGCACCACAAACGCCGTTGATATTTTGAAGACATGGAGAGGCAAGGTGACGTACTACTACGAGAGGAAATACGGCGCCAACTTCCAGTACTTCGATACTGCCGGCACGATTGATCCGCTCCTCTATCCACCTGGCTCGGATCCCTCCCAATCTGCCTCACTCGCGGGATTCTTGAATGGTTCCCCAAACAGCCGGGGGCAGATTTACGAACTGGATTTTGTGCCAATCCAGAACCTCAGGCTGATGCTTCAGTACACAGCTTATAACAAGTTCAACGGAGGGACCACCAATTATGACGGTTTTGGCAGAAACGCGAGCGATAACAACACCTTGTTTCTGAACATTTGGTTTGCGTATTGACGGCTGACGCTGGCTTGAAAACTTATACGCGCACGGGCATAAGTTGAAACGAAAACTGTATAAAGGACTCCGCCATGGTTAGGAGCTTTGTAGTTTCTCTCGCGGTAACGATGATTCTATGTAGCGGATTGGCATGGAGCGCTGAACCTGCCGGAGGAGATGTGAATAAGGCCGCCGCCAAGGTTGCCATCGAGCTCTGTTCAGCCTGCCACGGACCGGGCGGGCAGAGCGTCTCGCCGCAGTTTCCGCGGCTTGCCGGCCAGCAACAACTTTACCTGGCTGCGCAGCTGCACGCGCTCAAAAACAAGAGCCGCGCGGATCCAGAGGCGCACGATTTTATGTGGGGCATCGCTGGAACGCTGGATGATTCCATAATCAACGGCCTCGCGGAGTATTATTCGAAGCTGCCCCCTATGCACAGCACAACAAAGGCTCCCGCTGCACTCATTGAGCAAGGCAAAGAGCTATTCAAAAAAGGCATCCCTTCCAAGAATATTCCCGCCTGCGCATCTTGCCATGGGGAAAACGCGCAAGGCGCGACTATATTTCCCCGTTTGGCCGGACAACAAAGCGTATATCTGGTGCGGCAGCTTACCGTGATTCAGGACAATCTGCGCAAATCTCCAATTATGCACGGGATTGCTGTGGACCTCTCCGAGAATGAAAAAAAGGCTCTTGCGGCATACCTGGAATCCTTGTAGGCTGGTTTTGCGAAATTTACAGTAAGGAGCAAAACAAATGAAGCAGACTCGTATCAATATCCGTCGTCGTGATTTCCTGAAATTCGGTACCCTTGCGGTAGCGTCTGTCGCTATAGGCACGCATGCCTTGAAATCTGCGGCGGCGGGTGGGCAGGTAGTAGATGAAAACGATCCGACAGCGCAGAGCTTGGGATACAAGAACGATGCGACCAAAGCCGACAAAGCGAAATTTCCAAAATACGCAGCGGGGCAGGCATGCGCGAATTGCCAGTTGTTTCAAGGCAAGCCCGGGGACGAGTCGGGCCCGTGTCCTATTTTTCCCGGCAAGGTTGTCAACGCCAAGGGCTGGTGTTCAGCTTACATTAAGAAGGCTTAATCCGTCGCTATTGGCGCCGACTGCACTGCCTTTGTTATACAACCGGTTTTCTCAACTATAAGAATTGGAGAAGTACCATGAATAAGGCTGTTGCATTCGCGACAGGGATATACTTTGCCCTGGCTTCCTATCCGGGACGGGCTGACGACAGCAACACTGAAGATCGTGTAAACCGCGCCACGCACGTCTGTGCAGTCTGTCATGGCGAGGGCGGCAACAGTTCCCTTCCCCAATTTCCAAATCTCGCGGGCCAGCGGGCTTTGTATACCATACAGCAGCTCAAACTATTCAGGGGCCAGACCCGAGTAGAAGCCGATCCCCAGGCTTACATGTGGGGGGTTTCGGCGCTGCTGGATGACGAAATCATAAGAGGCTTGGCTGAATACTACGAAGCTCAGACTCCTGCTCCTGGTAAGACAGAGAAACCCAAGCTCGTTGAGAAAGGTAAAATTATCTACAAAAACGGGATACCATCAAAAAATGTGGCGGCGTGCGCTTCCTGCCACGGCGAGAATGGGGAAGGGGCGTCAGTATTCCCGCGACTTGCAGGACAGCATGCGGTGTACTTGATTGGGCAACTACAGACATTTCGCTACAAGCTGCGGCCATACTCCGTTATCATGATCGGCATCACGAAAAACATGACCCGCGACGAAATGGAGGCGGTTGCTTTCTATCTCCAGTCCATATAGCTTGCCATGCATAATGGCGGGATGATCTTATTCTATCCAATCTTCGGCATGTCAGTCCGCTTGTAAAATCGCGCTCAAGGCGATGAAAATCGAAACCCTTAAGGAACCGATTAGAACCGCAGCTCAGGAAGTATTTCGACCCTGTTACTGTTCCCGTGGCACCAAAAAACTGGATTTTCGCATTCGATTCCACCGACACTCCGCTAAATCTTCGCCGAGCGCAGTCGCAGCGCGTTGACAACTACCGAGACTGAGCTAGCGCTCATTGCCGCAGCGGCAATCATCGGATTAAGCAGCAAGCCGGTAAACGGAAACAGCACGCCCGCAGCAATCGGCACGCCGATGCTGTTGTAGACAAATGCCAGGAACAGGTTTTCGCGGATGTTGCGCATGGTGGCGCGCGAAAGTAGCCGTGCCCGCACGATGCCGCGCAGATCGCCTTTCACCAGCGTGATGCCTGCGCTCTGGATGGCTACATCTGCGCCTGTCCCCATGGCGATGCCGACTTCCGCTTCGGCAAGCGCGGGCGCGTCGTTGACGCCGTCGCCCGCCATCGCCACCGCGCGCCCTTCGGCGCGCAGCGCTTTCACCACCGCGCCTTTTTCCTGCGGCAGGACATCCGCGCGAACTTCGGTGATCCCAAGCTTCTGCGCCACCGCTTGCGCCGTCACTTGATTGTCCCCGGTCAGCATGACAACGCGGATACCTTCGGCGGCAAGCGCTTTTAGCGCCTCGGGAGTGGATGCTTTGATTGGATCCGCAACCCCGATAAATCCTGCCAGTCTTTCGCCGTCCACGAGAAAGACGACGGTTTCGCCGTTCTTCCTCAGGGCGTCGGCGCGCTCCTTGTAGGTCTGCGGCACCTCAACGAGGGATTCGGCAAGCCGAAGATTACCCAGCGCGACGCTGCGGTTTTCAAGCGTAGCCTGTACACCTTTGCCGGTGATTGCGTTGAAATTTTCAACCGGAAGCGGCGTTACATTTCGTTCCTTCGCACCCGCCAGAATCGCCGCTGCGAGCGGATGCTCGCTGCCGCGCTCAAGGCTCGCTGCAATCTGCAACACCTGGTTTTCCGTAACGCCTTCTGCGGGAACTATCGAAGTCAGCTTAGGTTTGCCTTCGGTCAACGTACCGGTCTTGTCCACGACCAGGGTGTCGATTCTCTCCATCCGCTCGAGCGCCTCGGCGTTGCGGATGAGCACACCCGCCTGCGCGCCGCGTCCGGTGCCGACCATGATGGACATCGGCGTAGCAAGCCCGAGCGCGCAGGGACAGGCGATGATCAGCACCGATACCGCGCTCACCAGCGCAAAACTCATCGCCGGCGGCGGCCCGTAGATCGACCACACTACGAATGCAACCGCCGCAATACCCACCACTGCAGGAACGAAATAAGACGACACAACGTCGGCGAGATTTTGGATCGGGGCGCGAGTGCGCTGCGCCTCGGTGACCATGTGCACGATTTGCGAAAGCAGTGTTTCAGCACCGACGCGTTCCGCCCGCATAACGAAGCTTCCGGTTCCATTAATCGTGCCGCCGGTCACATTTTCGCCAGGGAACTTTTCGACAGGCACAGGTTCGCCAGTCACCAGGGATTCATCGACGCTGCTATGCCCCTCAAGCACCGTGCCGTCGACGGGTACTTTCTCTCCGGGGCGCACGCGCAATCTGTCGCCTTTGCTGACTGCATCAAGCGGTACTTTTTCGTCGCTTCCGTCAGCACGAATTCGCATGGCGGATTGCGGCGCGAGCTTCAGAAGCGCGCGGATGGCGCTGCTGGTGTTTTCGCGCGCGCGCAACTGCAGCACTTCGCCGAGCAGCACCAGTACCGCGATGACTGCCGCGGCCTCGAAATAAAGCCCGACTTGTCCCGAAGCATCGCGAAACGCTGGGGGAAAAATGCCGGGTATCACGATCGCCACCGCGCTGTAAGCAAACGCCACGCCGACGCCCAGCGCGATCAAGGTGTACATGTTGAGATTGCGCGAAACGAGCGAATTCCAGCCGCGCACGAAAAACGGCCAGCCCGCCCAGAGCACGACCGGAATGGAAAGGAAGAACTGAACCCATCCCGAGGTCGTTGCACTCACCAGCTCAATATGCAAGCTCGGAACGTGCTCAAGCATCGTCAGCGCAAGAACAGGGATTGTGAGCACGAGGCCGATCCAGAACCGCCGCGTCATGTCAGCGAGCTCGGGATTGTGCTGTTCCTCCGCGCTCGCCAAGACGGGCTCGAGCGCCATGCCGCATATCGGACAGTTCCCGGGACCGTTCTGCCGGATCAGAGGATGCATCGGGCAGGTGTATATCGCGCCCTCGGGTTGAATTGCGGGCACGGGTTTCGTTTCAACATACCGCTGCGGATTGGCGGCGAATTTCTCTAGACAGTGCCGTGCGCAGAAATACCAAGTCCGGCCGGCGTACGAATGCGTGTGCTTTGCCGTGGCGATGTCAACCGACATTCCGCACACCGGATCAAGAGCCTTTCCTGCAGACGGTCCTGCATCTCCGTGATTGTGGTGCGAGTGCTGCTCGCGATGGTGGTGGGAATGATCGGTCCTGAAAGCATCCATTAATACATATCCAAAGTCTTAAGATTTCGATAAAGCGTTCTTGCGCCAGGCCGGTCGTTGCAAACCCTGCGCCTATTACTGTCAAGTCAAACAGCACATATTGCGTCAGCCCAGCTTGTTGCCGCCATGGAAGAGGTTATGAAGCCAAGCATAGAGCGTACCGACTAGGAAGCCCCAAATCACGAAGACCACCAACGGATAGAGGAACATCAGGAATGTGAACGTCGTTGGCGTTCCGAGCTTGTGAAAGTCTAAACCATGAAACAGCGCGTTTAGGAAATCGATTCCGCGTTCCGTCCATAGCGCGTAAAGTGCTGCGCAAACCGTGTAGGAAATGGCAAGTGTCAGAGCCAGTGTAGCCCCTGTTTTCCAGGGATGCATCGTTGTCATGATTCCCCCCTTAAATCTTTATAGAACAAAACAGCATGACTCCATGCTGCGAAGACATCACACAACCGATTAAGTTTAAGCTTTTACGCACTTAGTTTATTGATTTAGATCAAGGAGGCAGCATGCCGGTTGTTTCATCGCTGAGTGGCTGCTGCACCAAGTTTGATCTGGATCAATCTGCCGCCCTCCGCTCGGCGTCATATTATGCACAATTTGTTGCAATGAAGTCAGCGACAGAAATGAGCCATATCGTACCCGACCCTATGGGTGTGGATGAAGATTTGTTGCGGCGGCTGGAGCGCAGCGGCCCCCGTTATACTTCCTATCCCACTGCGGACCGTTTCGTTGAAGCGTTCGGGCCCGATGCTTACCGGACCTGGACTGCAAAACGCAATATCGGCGGCATTATCCGTCCGCTTTCATTGTATGTGCACATTCCGTTTTGCAGCAGCCCCTGTTTCTATTGTGCATGCAATAAGATAATCACCAGGGATGAGAGCATTGTGGAAAACTACTTGCACTATCTGGAGCGGGAAGTCGCCGTGCAGGGCGAGTTGTTCCGCAGCGAACCGGATGTGGTTCAATTGCACTGGGGCGGCGGCACTCCTACTTATCTTAAACATGATGAGTTGCGCCAGCTGATGGCAACAATCCGCAGCCATTTCCGCTTGGCTGCGGAAGGTGAATATTCGGTGGAAATCGATCCGCGCACTGCCGACGGGGAAACGATGGCAGTGCTCGCCGATCTGGGATTCAACCGCGCCAGCTTCGGCGTACAGGACTTCGACCCGGCAGTGCAAAAGGCGGTGAACCGGGTACAGACGAGGGAAGAGACTGTGCGCGTAATCCGTGCGGCGCGCGACGAGGGTTTCAAGTCCATTAACATCGATCTGATTTACGGATTGCCTCATCAGACTGTAGTGGGTTTTAACAACACGCTTGACAGCGTGATCGCCATGGACCCTGACCGGGTTTCAATATACAGCTACGCGCATCTCCCCAACCGGTTTAAGGCGCAAAGCAGGATCAATGAAGCGAACTTGCCAGACGTGGGAACAAAATTGCAGCTCCTGGGGTTGGCGATCAAACGCATGACCGATGCGGGATACATTTACATCGGCATGGATCATTTTGCCAAGCTGGATGACGAATTGACGCAGGCCCTGCGCCAAGGCCGTTTGCATCGCAACTTCCAGGGATATTCGACTTACGCCGATTGCGATCTGGTGGCGCTGGGTGTTTCCGCCATCGGCAAGATCGGCCCCACTTACAGCCAGAACTTCCGGACGCTGGAGGAATATTATGAATGCCTCAATCGCGGGCTGTTACCCATCATGCGTGGCATTGAGCTGACGGCTGACGATCTGGTGCGGCGCGCCGTGATCCAGGCTCTCATGTGCCATTTCGAGCTTTCCAAGGAAGCTATAGAAAAGGCCCACGTGGTGGAATTTGACAATTACTTTGCGCCTGAGCTGGAGGAACTCGAAAGTTTGGAGCGCCAGGGGCTGCTTACCCTGGAGGACCGCTGGATCAATGTGACACAGCGGGGCCGATTCGCCATCCGCGACATCTGCATGGTGTTCGACAAATACCTGCGCACCGACCGGGAACACCGCCGCTATTCCAAGCTGATATAATCGCGGCGCAGGATATTCGCGGCGATTTACAGCCGCCGATTTATAGCCTCTTAGTCACATGCATCAATTTCGGATCGTCGGGGCTGGTGGAAATATCGAAGCCCAGCGCTTTTACCAGCTGCAGTATTCCAATATTCTGTTTAAGCACCCATCCTTCGATGAGTTTGATCCCCTTGTCGCGAATGCATTCAGCCATGTTGATATAGGTCAAATATTTTTATTCGGATAAATAGTGACAGCTAATATGTCTGAAAGAGGGCGCAACAAGTGACCGGTAAAAGAAACAGGCACCGATTTTCAGCAACGCACGCGCCGCGAAGCCGCAGGCAGGAAACATCGGCCGCAGCAGAGGGCTCATGGTGGCGGGAGCCGTTAAGCGAATGCCAGGCCGATCTCGGTGCGGGCTGTGATGGCCTCTCAAGCAAGGAGGCCCGCCATCGGCTGCGCATTTCAGGACCCAACACGTTTCAGGATAGCCCCAAGCGGTCACTGCTTGTTCAGTTTCTGACTCGTTTCAAGAACCCGCTGGTTATTGTTCTGCTGGTGGCAAGCACCATATCCTTGCTGACCCAGGAAATCGCCAGTTTCGCCATTATCAATATTATAGTCATCCTCAGCGTCACTCTGGATTTCATTCAGGAATACCGCGCGGAACGAGCTGCCGAACACCTGCGTGAAATGGTAGCGGTGCATGCGACGGTCATGCGCGATGGATATGCGCGCGCTGTTGCCGTGAAGATCCTCGTTCCGGGAGATCTCGTCCTGTTGGCGGCAGGCAATCTGGTTCCGGCAGACGGGCGGGTAATCGAGGAGCGAGACTTGTTTGTGAACCAGTCCATTCTTACCGGCGAACCGTATCCGGTCGAAAAACATCCGGGCGAAGTCCCTCCCGGCGAAGCGGATTTGCAGAACGCGCGAAACGCGCTTTTCATGGGCACGGCGGTTACCAGCGGCACCGCGAAGATGCTGGTATTCAGAACCGGGAACAATACCGCCATCGGACAAATTGCCGAGTATGTTGGGCGTCAGAAAGCCTCGACCGCTTTCGAACTGGGAACGCGGCGGTTTGGACTGATGATCATGCGTCTGACATTCTTCCTGGTTTTGTTTGTGCTGTTGGTCAATGCCCTGTTTCACAGGCCATTGCTGGAATCCTTTCTGTTCGCGGTCGCGCTCGCGGTCGGCCTCACTCCGGAGCTATTACCGATGGTGGTGACGGTCACCCTTTCCCGCGGTGCAATACGCATGGCGCGCAAAAAGGTGATCGTAAAGCGTTTGGCGTCGATACAGAACCTCGGCAGCATGGACATTTTATGCACGGACAAGACCGGCACACTCACGGAAGCGCGCATTAGGCTGGCGCAGTACCTCGATGCACTGGGCCATGAAAGCGAGAGAGTGCTGCAGCTTGCCTACCTGAACAGTCACTTCGCAAGCGGGTTACGAAACCCGCTCGATACAGCCATTCTTGAGCATCAGCAAATTGATGTCACTGTTTGGAACAAGCTTGACGAAGTGCCGTTTGATTTTGAACGCCGCCGCGTGTCGGTTCTGCTTGACAACGGTGACAGCAGGATCCTGGTGGTCAAAGGCGCTCCGGAAGACATTTTACGGTCTTCGACACGTTACGAGGATAGCGGCGGAAGCACCCGTGAGCTTAGTCCTGCGGTGCTTGAGTCACTGCAATCGCAATATGAGGCGCTTGGGGAAGAGGGTTTGAAGGTACTCGGTGTGGCGTGGCGTGAGATTGCCCGTGATCGCGCTCTTGCCGCACTGGCCGATGAAAAGAACCTGGTTTTCGCCGGCTTTGTGGCGTTTTGGGACCCGCCCAAAAGCAGCGCGGCAGCCGCGCTTGCGGCGCTGGCGGGAAGCCATGTGGCACTCAAAATTGTCACCGGCGACAACGAGCAGGTTGCAAAGCACCTTTGTAAGCAGCTTGGAATCACGGTAACGGGAGTGCTGAAGGGCGGCCAGATTGGCGCTATGGACGATGGCACCCTGCAGGCCGGAGTGGAGTCCGTAAATCTTTTTTGCCGGGTAACGCCCGGACAGAAAAGCCGGATCATCCAGGCCTTGAAGGCGCGGGGTCATGTTGTGGGCTATCTTGGCGACGGCATTAACGACGCGCCGCCGCTGCATTCGGCCGATATCGGATTGTCGGTCGACTCCGCCGTGGATGTGGCAAAAGATGCGGCGGACATGATTCTCCTTAAGCACGATCTGAATGTGCTGCACGACGGCGTCGTGGAAGGCCGCCGGACGTTCGCCAACATCATGAAATACATCATGATGGGCACGAGCTCGAATTTCGGCAACATGTTCAGCATGGCGGGGGCGAGTTTATTCCTGCCTTTCCTGCCGATGCTGCCTACCCAGATACTGCTCAACAATATTCTTTACGATATTTCGGAAGTGGCGATCCCATTGGATAGCGTTGACGCCGAGGCAATTGAAAAGCCGCGACATTGGGATACCGATTTCATCAGGAACTTCATGGTAGTGGTAGGCGCTGTCAGCTCCATTTTTGACTTTCTCACATTTTACGTGCTGCTGGAGATCATGCACGCGGACATGGCTTTGTTCCAGACAGGGTGGTTTGTCGAATCACTGGCGACGCAGGTCCTGGTCATCTTCGTGATCCGCACGCGCGGCAGCCCCTTCGCCAGCCATCCACACCCGCTGCTGGCGGCGAGTTCAATTGCCGTTGTGGTGCTGGCCGCGTTGCTGCCTTTTATGCCCATCGGTGCGTATTTTGGCTTTGTCCAGCTTCCTGTGCAGTTCTTCTTTATCCTGGGAGGCATGGTGGTGGCCTACCTCCTGCTGGTACAACGGGTGAAAAGATTCTTTTACCTGCGCTTGGCTCCGGGTTAAAAAAGCATCGTAACCGAGGCCGCGCAAGGGCGCACAAGCCGGTTTAGCAGTTAAGGAACCTCTGATTAAGTCCTCCGCAGATTGCGTTGCAGGCAAAATGCGGATGGATGCGAGGTGCGCGACGAAGGTCGTAGCTTGGACTACGAAGCCGAGGAGCGCAACGACGCAGATGCCGCATTTTGCCGCAACCCGGAGGGACGGGACTTGTCCGGGCGGTCTGCTTTGTTGCTCGGCTTGCTAAGGGAGCCTGGCCATTGGCCGCGCCTCGCTTCGCGCATCCCCTCTCGGAAAGTCGCCGTCGCAACCGCGTGGGACTTAATCAGAGGTTCCCTAATACTTAAAATGATTTTTTAAATCCCACCATGAAGCCGTGAGGCAGGATACTGAGTATCAGCGGGTTGTCTCTGGAATGGGCGTAATAACCGGTCAACGTGCCCAATGCCCAACCGGCCAGGACGTCAGTTTGCCAGTGCGCTTGAGACTTCATCCGCGCAATCCCATCGTACAGCGGAAGCAGCTCCAGCGCGTAGACAGCCGGGTGGTCTTCGTGGTATTCGAAAACAAAAGGCGTGATAACTGCGGCTACTGCAGTCACTTCTCCGCTGGGAAAGCTGTAGTGTGACCCGCCTTGAAACCAGGCATTGGGGTCGTTTCCTTGACTCGGACGCGCG
>DATDGC010000062.1:0-5826 GCA_036522275.1 Burkholderiales bacterium
TTCGTCGCTTGGCGGCTCAGAAGGGGGCTCTTAATTACAAACCGGTTTGCGAGTCAGTTCAGTTCGTCTTTGAATCCGACGTGCCAGTGCGAGCCGTCGCAAAACGGCTTGTTTTTGGAAGCGCCGCAACGGCAGAGCGTGTAATGCTCTTCGGATGCGCCCTCGCCCATGGCTACGCCCATCAGCTTGATGCCCCCCGTCACGGCGTAGGGACCGTTTTTGGTTACGGTCACCATGGGTGGCCGCTCCTGGTCGCGATGCTCCAATCCGTCCATGGAATAGCTCAGCGCGCCGGAAGGACAACGCTTGATGGTTTCGATGATTTCCTCGACCGCGGCGCCATCGGGGTCTATCCACGGCTCCTTATTCATCCTGAAAATGGCAGCGAGGCGGTCCGTGCAAAATCCTGCGTGAGAGCAAATACCGCGGTTATCGTGAATAGTGACGTGCTTGCCTTTGTAGTTCGTGCGTTTGTTCTGGCTGCCGTCGGCAAGCTTCTTGTCGCTGAAACCAATCGTGCCATGGGTGCCGTCGCAGAACGGCTTATTTTTGGAACCACCGCAGCGGCACAAGGCCACGCCGCGTACAGAGGAAAGGGGTTCATCTTTCGAATTCCGCAGGTTGGGAACCAATGCGGGTTCGAGATTGTTGAGCAGGTAATACGGGCCGTTAGGTAGACAGGCTATGGCGGGTTTGGAACCGCCGACGTTACTCATATCAAATCTCCTGCAGAATAGGAAACGCTACCCTTGCACCCACGGCAGCCCCGCTTTGCGCCAGCCGCCCGTGGTGTTGCGGTGCTGGGTGCTATCCTTATCGCCTTCAAAACCTTCGAGGACATTGAAGCAAGTGGTGTAACCGGCCTGAGTCGCGGCGACGGCGGCGGTGTGCGAACGCTGGCCGCTTCTGCACATGAACATCACCAGCATGTCCGGTTTCACCTGCGCTTTGAGCTGGTTGAGGAAATTGGGATTGGGCTGCATGCCCGGGTAAGCGAGTAATTCGATCTCCACGGCGCCGGGGACGCGCCCGACCCAGTCCCATTCGGCGCGGGAGCGCACATCCACCAGCTTCGCGCCTTTCTTGGCCATCAACTGAAAGGCTTCGATGGGGGTAAGCGCTCCCTGGTAGGGCAGCTTCATTTCCTTCGCACGCTGGTTGGCTGTTGTGAGTATCTCGTCAACGTTTCCCATGATAGGCCTGAATAAACGGATTACGCTTGAACCTCATTATAGCCAAAAACCGTTAAGCCCTTGGCTGGTTTGAAAGGGTCGTTCTGGTTAAAGGAGATGCTCCAGGTCCGGCACAATAATGGTGCGATAGCGGATTATTTGTGCCACCTTGGTGCATTTGAATCTGCTATTCAAGGGCTAAGGACTTATGGCACAATACTTTGCTCGTTATTGGCAATGGCACATTTCATGCTAATCAAGTGCCTGCCGATTTCCCCGATATTAAAAAATACCCTGCACTTTCAATTTTAGGAGAGAAAAATGGCGTCGCCCGCTGATGTATTCAAAATAATCAAGGAAAAAGAGGTCAAGTTTGTGGACCTGCGCTTTACCGACACCCGCGGCAAGGAACAGCATGTCACGGTTCCCGTAAAAGCTTTTACCGAGCTCAAGTTCACTGACGGCCACTATTTCGACGGTTCGTCAATTGCCGGATGGAAAAGCATTGAAGCCTCCGACATGGTGTTGCTGCCCGACCCTGACACCGTGCGCATGGACCCATTTACGGATGAGGCAGTTCTCAATATCACCTGCGACGTGATTGAGCCTTCCGATGGCAAGGGATATGACCGCGATCCGCGCTCGATTGCCAAGCGCGGCGAGGCCTATCTCAAATCCACAGGTATTGCTGATACCGCTAATTTCGGACCTGAGCCCGAGTTCTTCATTTTTGATTCGGTGACCTGGAACGTGGATATGTCCGGCTGCTTCGTCAAAATCAAATCCGAAGAAGCGCCGTGGTCGACCGGCGAGGAATTCGAAGGCGGCAACTCGGGGCATCGCGCGCCGGTGAAGGGAGGCTATTTTCCGGTGCCGCCGACCGATACCCTGCATGACATTCGCAATGCCATGGTGCTCGCAATGGAAGAGCAAGGCGTCGTATGCGAAGTACACCATCACGAAGTGGCGGCCGCGGGGCAAAACGAAATCGGCACCCTGTACAACAGCCTGGTGAAGCGCGCCGACTGGATGCAAATCCTCAAGTACACAGTATGGAGCGTGGCGCACTCCTACGGCAAGACCGCGACATTCATGCCCAAGCCCGTCGTCGGCGATAATGGCTCCGGCATGCACGTGCACCAATCGTTGGCGAAGGACGGCAAGAATCTTTTCTCCGGCAATAGCTATGCGGGGCTGTCGGAACTCGCCATTTATTATATCGGCGGCATCATCAAGCATGCCAGGGCGTTGAACGCCATCACCAACCCGGGCACCAATTCCTACAAACGGCTGGTTCCGGGGTTCGAGGCGCCGATCAATCTGGCGTATTCGTCGCGCAACCGTTCTGCGGCGGTGCGTGTACCGCTGGTGTCGAATCCGAAATCGCGGCGCATCGAAGTGCGCTTCCCCGATCCGATCACCAATCCTTATCTCGCTTTTACCGCTATGATGATGGCGGGGCTTGACGGCATCCAGAAGAAGATTCATCCGGGCGACCCGATCGACAAGAACCTCTATGACCTCCCTCCCGAAGAGGCGAAGAAAGTTCCGCATCCGTGCGCGTCTCTGGAAGAAGCACTGGAGTGCCTGAACAAGGACCGCGAGTTCCTGACGCGTGGCGGCGTGTTCTCCAACGACATGCTCGACGCTTATGTCGCGCTCAAGATGGAAGAAGTAACGCGCTTTCGCATGACCACGCACCCGTTGGAATTTGATATGTACTACAGCCTGTAACCGCAACTTGCGTCTGTGCTTGCTATAGCTTTGTTGCGCGTCCAGCCCAAGATGCTCATTTACTTGGTTGTAAACTCCGCTCTTGGTCCGGCCGCGCGCCTCGCTCTAGCTGCGCTCGACGGGTTGCGGCCTCTCTAAGATCGCTGACAAAGCCTTTACATAAGGGCGGGTTTACCCGCCCTGTTTTTTTGTCAACTAAAAATTGTTCTCATGCTTTGATTGCATTGAAAAATTTGCTGGCTTGGCTTACACTTAACAATTAAAGACACCACGGCGGCGAGGGGAGTCTAAAATGCTGCAGGTGCCGTAATAATCGGGGAGAGCGGCGAGAACATGAGAGCTGTATTGGCGGTGATATTGATGCTTGCGGGCGCGCATGTTGGGGCGGACATCTACAAGAAAGTGGATGAAGAAGGCCGGGTTACCTATTCCAATGTTCCGAGCAAGGGCGCGCAGAAACTGAACCTTGAGCCGATCAATACTATCCCTTCGAGCAAGCCCAATGCCCAACCCCCCGGTAACTTTCCCAAAGTTGACTCTGAAACGCAAAAAGGCCGCGATTCCTTACGCCGCCAAGTTCTTGAGGACGAACTGGCTCAGGAAATGAAGCAGCTTGATGAAGCCAAGAAAGCGCTCGCTGAGGCGGAGGCCACGCGCTTGGGTGATGAGCGCAATTACCAGAAATTTCTGGATCGCGTTCAGCCGTTCAAGGATGCGGTTGCCGATCACAAGAAAAATATCGATGCGTTAAAAGAGGAAATCGCGGGATTAAGATAAGCGATAGTCCCGGCGCTTTAAGCAGACCCCGACAGCGTCTGCCCGCCCCCTTCGCCCAGAGCCGCCCACGGCGCTTTATGGTGGAGCGCTTCTTGCTGGTGTTCTTTTTTGTGGCTGATCCTTTTCTTCATGATACCTGCTGCTTTTCATGGCCTTGAACTGCTTGCGGCTGCGGTGATTCTCCTCGACCAGGATATGCTGATGCAATACGCCAACCCCGCAGCGGAAAATTTGTTCGAGTCGAGCAGGAAAAACATGATGGGCCGCCCGCTGCGCGATATATTTAATGACGCCGGCACTTTATTGTCCGCAGTGGATTACGCGCTCGCCAACAACTGCAGTTATATCGAGCACGACTTGCGGCTTGCCGCGATCGGGCGCACCGAATTGCATTTGAGTTGCGCCGTGACCCCGCTGGAAACCAGGGACGCGCACGTACTGCTTGAGTTCAGGCAGATGGATAAGCAGCTGAAAATCGCCAAGGAAGAACGCATGCTGGATCAGCAACAGGCGAACCGCGAGCTGATCCGCAATCTTGCGCATGAAATTAAAAACCCGCTGGGCGGCATCCGCGGCGCGGCGCAATTGCTCGAGCGCGAGCTGGAGCCGCCGGGCCTGAATGAATACACTCAGGTCATCATCAAGGAGGTAGATCGGCTGCAAACGCTCATAGACCGCCTGCTCACGCCGCACCGCCTGCCGCGGCTTGCCGAGATCAACATCCATGAAGTCCTCGAGCAGGTGAAAACGCTGCTGCTTGCGGAATATCCGCAGGGCATTGAAATTGAGCGCGATTACGACAGCAGCCTGCCGCCGCTCAGCGGCGACCGCGAGCAGCTGATTCAGGCGACGTTGAACATCATGCGCAACGCGGCGCAGGCGCTGCAGGGCAAAGGCAGGATCATCTTGCGCACGCGCATTGTGCGGCAGACAACGCTGGCGAAGAAGCGCTACCGGCACGCGCTGATGGTGCAGATCATCGACAATGGACCGGGTGTACCCGAGGCGATCCGCGAAAAGATTTTTTATCCGCTGGTTTCCGGCAAGGAAGGCGGAAGCGGCCTGGGCCTCACCATCGCCCAGACTTTCGTCAACCAGCACCATGGAATTATCGAATGCGAAAGCCGGCCGGGGCACACCTGCTTCACGATGCTCTTGCCGCTTGCTGAATACGGCAATGTGCACACGGAGTCGGCCACATGAAACCGGTGTGGATTATAGACGACGACCGTTCCATCCGCTGGGTGTTTGAAAAGGCGCTCGCGCGCGAAGGCATCGCCTTCAAAACTTTTGCCGCTGCTCCCGAGGCGATGGCGGCAATCGCCGCGACCCCGCCGCAGGTGGTGGTGAGCGATATCCGCATGCCGGGCGCATCGGGTCTGGAGTTGCTGCAGACTCTCAAGCAGCGCTACCCGCAGCTTCCAGTCATCATCATGACCGCCTATTCCGATCTGGACAGCGCGGTAGGGGCATTCCAGGGAGGTGCATTCGAATATCTCGCCAAGCCTTTCGATGTGGACCACGCCGTGGAGCTGATACGGCGCGCCATGCACCAGAGCTTGCGCGAGGATGATGAGACTGAAGCTGGCAAGGCCGCGCCGGAAATCCTGGGGCAAGCGGCTTCGATGCAGGAAGTATTTCGCGCCATCGGCAGGCTCAGCCAGTCGCAGACTATAGTTTTAATCACGGGTGAATCGGGAACCGGCAAGGAACTGGTGGCACGTGCGCTGCATCGCCACAGCCCACGCGCTGCTAAACCTTTTATCGCGATCAACACCGCAGCTATCCCGAAGGATTTACTCGAGTCGGAACTCTTTGGGCATGAGCGGGGCGCGTTTACCGGGGCGCAAAGCATGCGCCGCGGGCGCTTCGAGCAGGCTGACGGCGGTACTCTGTTTCTCGACGAAATCGGCGATATGCCGGCGGACTTGCAGACCCGTTTGCTGCGCGTGCTTTCTGACGGCCAATTCTATCGCGTTGGAGGCCACCAGCCCATAACAACCAATGTGCGCGTCATCGCCGCGACCCATCAGGATTTGGAGCAAAGAGTTAAACAAGGATTGTTTCGCGAAGACCTGTTTCACCGCATCAACGTGATCCGGCTGCGCCTGCCGTCTTTACGCGAGCGCCGCGAGGACATTCC
>DATDGC010000063.1:0-10801 GCA_036522275.1 Burkholderiales bacterium
CCTGGAACTGGGCGGCACCGACCAGAAATTCAATCTGCTGATGGGTCGCGAGATACAAAAGCAGTTCGGGCAAGCGCCGCAGTGCATACTAACCATGCCGCTCTTGGAAGGATTGGACGGCGTTAACAAAATGTCCAAGTCGCTGGGCAACTACGTCGGCATCACCGAGCCGCCGCAGGAAATCTTCGGCAAACTGATGTCGGTTTCCGACGAGTTGATGTGGCGCTACGTTGAATTGCTTTCTTTCGAGCCGCTCGACGTTATTGCACGCTGGAAAAAGGAAGTGCAAGAGGGCCGCAATCCGCGCGATGTCAAAGTCATTTTCGCCCAGGAAATCGTGACGCGGTTTCACGATAAAAAAGCCGCAGAAATGGCGCTCACCGATTTTGAAGCACGTAAGCAGGGCGTACTCCCCGATGACATGAAGGTAATCAAACTGTATGCGGGAGATTCCGGTATGGGGATCGCGCAGATGCTGAAGCAGGCAGGCCTGACAGCAAGCACTTCGGAAGCCCTGCGCATGCTGGAACAGGGCGGAGTAAAACTGAACGGCGAGAAAGTGAGCGATAAATCACTCAATTTAAGCAGGGGAGAAACCGTTATTGTGCAGGTCGGCAAACGCAAATTTGCCAGGATCCAGCTAGTCTGAAGCAACCCGTATATGAAACCCTTGACTTTCGCCGTGCTGCGGATGCTCGCGGATGGCGAATTCCACTCTGGCGAGGATCTGGCGCACAAGCTCAATATCTCGCGCGCCAGCATCTGGAATGCATTAAAAGAGGTTGATGAAGCGGGATTGACCTTGTACAAAATCCGCGGGCGCGGCTACCGCCTGGCCGAACCCCTGCAATGGCTGGATACAACAAAAATCGCTTCAGCACTGGGCGTTCAGGCGGGCAGATTTAATCTTGAACTCATCGATTGCGCCGACTCGACTAATACCTTGCTCATGCAAAAAGCGGCGCAGGGCGCAGCACATGGCAGCGTGATGGCGGCGGAACTGCAAACGCACGGGCGCGGCAGGCGTGGCAGAAGCTGGCACGCCAATTTGGGTGGAGCGCTGATTTTTTCCCTGCTATGGCGCTTCAATCAAGGCGTGGGTTTTCTTTCCGGCTTAAGTCTGGTGGTGGGAGTGGCGCTGCTGCGCGCGTTTAAGTCGCTCGGTGTGGATGGCATGGCATTGAAATGGCCTAATGACCTATTGCATCATGATTGCAAGCTTGCCGGCATCCTCATCGAAGTGCAGGGGGACGTGCTGGGGCCAAGCTTCGCGGTCATCGGCATCGGCATCAACCTCAAGCTGTCGGAGCAAATTAGGAACCATATTGACCAGCCGGCAACGGACGTTTATTCAATAACCGGGATAATGCCGGATCGCAACCAGGCGCTGGGCTGCGTGCTGGGCCACATGGCGCAAGTATTGGACATTTTCGTTGCGCGAGGATTTGGCGGATTGCGAGCAGAATGGGTAGAGCACCATGTTTACCACAATAAAAACGTGAGGATTATGCTTCCCGACAATGCCGCCGAAGAAGGCTTGGTGACTGGCGTGGACAATGAGGGCGCGCTACTGCTCAAAACCCGCAGCGGCGAACGCCGCTACAGCACGGGGGAAATCAGCCTGCGCGCGAAGCGGAGCCTGTAACATAATGAAACACGTTTGCGTTGCTGGCCAAAAAACGATGAGTGCGCGACGCGAGGCGCAGCGCGATGTAGAGCCATCGAGCAAGCCGAGCAACAAAGCAGTCGCGCTTTTTGGCCGCAACCCGCAGGGACGGCGGCTGCCGCGACACGGTAAGCGAAGCTTGGGGTGCGGGAGCGGCAGCATGAGCGCCCCGTTTAACGATGTGACTTGCGGCAGCTTGCGCCCCTTCCCGCTCCACGCTTGCGCGAGTCCGAGTCCGGGGCACTTTCGGCGCATACCTTTGTCGCTCGCCGCTTGTTTAGAATTACTAAACGGCGTGGCTCGCTTCGCGGTCTGCATCCGAAACCAAGCCGTCGCAATATGCGTTCCATTATGTTACAGGCTCCCACTATGATACTGGCAATAGACGCGGGCAACAGCCGCATCAAATGGGGCATGCATAATGGCACTTGGCTCAGTCTGGGGACGGCCGCGAATGCCGAAGTTTCCAGTTTGCGCGCTGCATGGCAAAACTTGTCAGCGCCCGATTGCATCGTGATAGCCAATGTCGCCGGGGAGAAAATTGGCTCCGCTTTGCAACAGCTGATTCATGACTTCCACGCTAGAGTGCATTGGGTCAGCGCGCGCGATTTTCAATGCGGGGTGCGCAATAGCTATACCATGCCCTCGCAACTCGGTGCCGACCGTTGGGCCGCGGCGATTGCAGCATGGCATTTGTGCCATGAGGCATGTGTGGTGGTGAACGCCGGCACCGCGGTGACGGTGGACGCCTTGTCTGCGGAGGGTGTATTTTTAGGCGGCTTGATTATTCCCGGCATATCGCTGATGCGCGAGTCACTGGCAAAAAATACCACAGCGCTTAAGCTTGAACACGGTGAATTCAACCTATTTCCGGCCAACACCGCTGACGCGATAGAAAGCGGGATCGTGCAGGCCTTGTGCGGCGCCATCGAGAGCATGAGAAGCGCGCTGCGCGCCGGCAAAGCTCCCCAATGTTTGCTGAGCGGTGGCAACGCCAAGGATTTGCAGCCGCATCTTAACCCGCCAGCCAAGGTGTTGGATAATCTGGTGCTGGAAGGTCTGGTCATCATCGCCGGTGAGGGCGCTGCGAAGTGAAATCGCTTTTCTACTTGTTGTTGCTCGCCAACATCGCAATTTTTGCCTACATGCAATTGGTGGCGGGGCGCAACGGCGAGGCACCGCTTGCCCACCGGCAATTCTATTCTGAAAAAATAAAACTGCTGAATCCGAATGAAGTACTAACTGTCCCGGTATTGAAGCCGACGGTAAAGCTGGAGAACTCTCCCGCCGCTGCCAAGCCTCTAGCTTGTCTGGAATGGGGGGTATTCAGCGGCATTGAACTGGCACGTGCGCAGGACGCATTGGATAACTTACAACTCGGCGACAAATTAAGTCAGCGCAGTAGTGAGGAAACGGTGGGCTACTGGGTTTATATCCCGCCTCTGAAAACCAAAAAAGATGCGGAAAATAAAATCGACGAGCTCAAGGCACGAGGGATAACCGAATATTTCCTCATGCAGGATAATAGCCCATGGCGTAACGCCATTTCGCTGAATGTCTTCAAGAGCGAGGAACTGGCGCGAAAATATCTCGAGAAACTTCATGAAAAAGGAGTGAAGTCGGCGGTCATCGGCGAGCGCAATCACCAAATCAAGCGCACTCTGTTCCAGATCCACGACGCGGGAGAAGCACTGGCAATCAAGCTTGACGAATTGCAACGCGATTTTCCGGGAAGTGAGCTCAAAGCGGTGGCATGCAAGTAGGTTACTTACCGCAGAGGCGCAGAGCAAGACAATAAATTCACAAAACCTGATCCCCAATTTATTCTGTCTTGCTGTATTCCTCTGCGTCTCCGCGTCTCTGCGGTGAAATGCTTTTAAGGAAACAATTTTCCCGGATTGAGGATATTGTTGGGGTCAAAGACACGCTTGATGTCTTGCATCAAGGCCATTGTGGGCGCGTCGATTTCCCTGGCCACAAAGGCGCGCTTCTCGCTCCCCACTCCATGTTCACCGGAGAGTGTGCCGTTAAGCCGCAGCACCAGATCGAATACTTCGCTCAAGCAGGTTTCGGCGCGCCGCATCTGCTCCGCATCGCCGGGATCCACCAGCAGGTTGACGTGAATATTGCCATTGCCGGCGTGGCCGAAATTGACGTTGGCGACTTTATATTTTTTGCTCAGGCCGGATAATCCTTGCAGCAGCTCAGGTAATTTTGACACCGGCACCACGATATCCTCGTTGATTTTTTTCGGCGCGATGTCGCGCAAAAGCGGCGCCAGCGCCTTGCGCGCTGCCCATAATGCCTTGGCATCGCTTACCGCTTGCGCATGCAGCAGACCAGGGTTGCTGCATGCGGGCAGTATCGCTTCCCGTGCCGCCGCGATTTCATGTTGCGAGCCGTCTACTTCAATGATCAGCATGGCACGGGCCTCATCGGGCAGCATGTGTGAATGGTGGGCGCGAATCAGGTCCAGCGATCCCGCGTCCAGGAATTCCAGCGCGCTTGGCACCTGGGGCTGGGACATGATGGCGATGATCGCCTGCGCGCAGCTCGCAGCGTCGCGATAGTGGGCGGTGATGCCTTCCGCGGAGAGTGGCAATGGGCTAAGCTTTAACGTAGCCTCGGTGATGACGGCCAGCGTGCCTTCGGAGCCGATGATGAGCCGGGTGAGATCGTAGCCCACCACGCCCTTGGTGGTGTAGCAGCCGGTTTTAATCATTTCCCCCGTGCCGGTGACCGCTTTTAATCCGAGCACATGATCACGTGTCGTGCCGTATTTCACGGCATGCGGACCGCCGGCGCCGGTGGCAAGATTGCCGCCGATGCTGCAATACGCGGCACTGGATGGATCGGGCGGCCAGAAAAATCCGTGCGCTTTTACCGCGTCCTGCACTTCCTGATTAAGCACGCCCGGCTCAGCGACGATCACCCGATTTGCGGGGTCAATGGAGAGAATACGGCGCATGCGTTCAAGCGATAGTGCCACTCCGCCTTGCTCGGGCAGGCTGCCGCCTGCAGTGCCGGTGCCGCGCCCGCGTGCAGTGACTGGGACCTTGTATTCGTTGCACATCCCGACGATAGCCTGCACTTGTGCCACATCAGTGGGGAATGCCACGGCTTCAGGCGGGAAAATCTTGCGGGTGTTATCGTAGGAGTACGCGTAACAATCCACCGGGTCGGTGTACAGATTTTGCGCTGGCAGGACCTGCTGCAGTCGGCGCGAAAATTCTCTGGGAAGCATTGAAAAAGTCAGAATCCGGTTGACAAACAAGAATTATAGCAACCGGAGTGGGGTTTGGCCTTGCCAACTTGCGGCAGGCCAAAACGCGATTTGCGGTATATCTAGGGAACCTCTGATTAAGTCCCACGCTGTTGCGACGGTGGCTTTCCGGGATAGCGCCGCCGCAGGCGGAGCCTCGGCAGTGCGACCCGGAGGCGGCGCTGCGCTCGCTCCCCTGCGCACGTTCCGAGGCGCGACGGTCCGCGAGCGCACACGCGAAGCGAGGCGCAGCCAATGGCCATTACCCTTGGCAAGCCGAGCGACAAAGCAGACCGCCCAGATAAGCGCCCCGGACTCGGACTCGCGCAGCGTGGAGCGGGAAGGGGCGCAAGCTGCCGCAAGAGACATTGTGAAACGGGGCGCTCATGCTGCCGCTCCCGCACCCCACAAGCTTCGCTGACCGTGTCGCGGCAGCCGTCCCATCCGGGTTGCGGTAAAATGCGGTAGCTGCGTCGTGCTCGCCGAAGCGTGGAGCTCGGTACGTGCGACCGCGAAGGCGAGCGCTGGCCCGCTCCGCTGCACAGCTTCGCAGGTGCAACGCTACGCGGGCCCTCCTCGGTGTCGTAGTCCCGGCTACGACCTTCGTCGCGCGCCTCGCATCCCTCCGCATTTTGCCAGCAACGCAATCTGCGGAGGACTAAATCAGAGGTTCCTTAACTGCAAAAATGTTTTATACTTAGCCTACAAGCATCGAGGGAAAAGGGTTATGTTACTTGCGGCATTCTATGTTTTGGCGATCACGCTGGTTATCCTGCACTACACCGGCGGGCTGGCGAAGTATAACCTGGAATGGCTGTTGTATGTCATGGCGCTTACGGTGTTCCCGGCGGTGTATTATCTGTAGCAAGATTGTCTTGAGGCGAGATCACGCCCCGCGAATTTTTGCAAGCAGCGCGGTCGTTGACCTTTCGTAGGTAAAAGGAAGCGAATACACCTTTCCGCCCCAGCCTGAAACCTCCTTCGCCCCCACGATATTTTCCACTTTCCAGTCCCCGCCTTTTACCAAAACATCCGGCCTGCACGCGAGAATCAAAGCCAGCGGCGTATCCTCATTGAACCAAGTGACCAGGCTTACCGACTGCAGCGCCGCCACCACTGCCATGCGGTCTTGCAGGCTGTTTACCGGCCGGCCGTTTCCTTTGTTGAGGTGCTTGACCGAAGCATCCGAGTTGACGCCGACGATGAGACTTGCGCCTAAAGCTCGCGCCTGGGCGAGGTAAGTGACATGACCGCGGTGCAGGACCTCGAAACAGCCATTGGTGAACACCAGCGGCCGGGGCAGAGTTTTGAGGCGCGTCGCGAGGAGACCGGGCTCACACAGCTTGTGTTCGAAGTCAGGGGCAGGGTACATGGCTTTTAGATTTCTGAGTGTATCACGCCCCGGCGAGTTTCTTGCGGCAGCGGTTACGTTCCTGCACCGTATTGAAGGTGCGATCAAACAGGAAGGAATAAAGCAAAAAAATAAAAGGGTTCAGTTAAACTGCCTATTGGGAAATTTTAGTATCAGCCTCATCAGTATACTCAAATACCTTGACCACTTTATCCACGCCGCTGGTGTAAGCGGCGATATCGGCGGCGTCGGCCGCTTCCTTATGGTTCACGATACCCATGAGATATACCACTTTGTTTTCGGTCACCACCTTGACCCAGTTCGGCTGGAATTTTCTCGCTTCGATGAAGCGCGACTTTACCTTGGAGGTAATCAGGGTGTCGTTACTGCGCGAGCCGAATGAGGTTGGCTCTGCAATAACCAATTCGTTGGTGACATTGCGCACGTTCTGAGTGTCTTTTACGAATTTTTCGATTCCCGACTTGACTTCTTCCGATGGCACTTCTCCGGTAATCAGCACGTTGCGGTTGTAGCTGGTGACATTGAGGTGCATTGTGTCACTGTACTGCTTGAAGTTCTCGGAGATTCGGCTCTGTGCTTTCAGCTCAATGCCCTCGTCTTCGAGCATTGCCGCATTGGTGCGCCTGTCTACGGCAACCAGTACGCCCCCGGCGGCAGTGGTGGCGACTACTGCTTCAACACAGCCTTGCAAAGCAGCAATAATCAAAACCAGAAAAATAAATGATAAGTAGCGCATCATTCGACCCCCAGTAGTAAACAATCAATTGCATCGCACAGGCAATGCAGGGTTAGCAAATGAACTTCCTGAATGCGCGCCGTGCTGTTTGCCGGCACGCAGATGTGAATGTCTTCGGGGCCAAGGATGTCAGCCATCTGCCCTCCCGATTTTCCGGTGAGCGCCACCACACACATCTGACGCTCGTGCGCGGCGCGCACCGCTTCCAGCATGTTGCGCGAGTTGCCGCTGGTGGAAATCGCCAGCAGCACATCGTTGGCTTGTCCCAACGCCAGCACCTGCTTGGAGAACACCTGGTCGTAGGTGTAGTCATTGGCAATCGAAGTGAGCGTCGAGGTGTCGGTAGTGAGCGCGAGCGCTGCCAGCCCGGGGCGCTCCATTTCAAAGCGGTTCAGCATTTCCGCAGCGAAATGCTGGGAATCGGCCGCCGAGCCGCCGTTGCCGCAACTCAGAATTTTTCCATCGCGCATGAGGCATTGCACCATACGTTCCGCGGCGCTGGCAATCGGCGCTGCCAAGGCATCCATTGCCTGCAACTTGAGGTGCGCGCTGTCCGAGAAATGCCCGCTGATCCTGGCGATTAAATCCATTTGCTTTTCCTGTTAACTTGTCGTTGACATATTGTGCGGCAGATCGCGGCTATTCTCCAAACGCATTTTTTATCCACTGGATATCCCGCTCATCCATGCTGCTCAGCAATACCGCGTCAAAGCGGCAGTGCGGGATTTTTTTGCTGGCCGCCAGATAATGCCGCGCCGCTTTAAGCAACTTCCCCTGCTTTTGTGCGGTGATGCTCGCTGCGGCGCCGCCGAAATCGCCGCTCGTGCGCAACCTCACTTCGGCGAACACCAGCGTATTGCCATCCCGCAGGATGAGATCTATTTCGCCGAAGCGGCAGCGGTAATTGGTTTCCAGCAGCTTGAGACCGTGGCTTTGCAGGAAGGTTGCGGCTACGCGTTCCGCCGCTATTCCTTCAGCGTTTCGATTCATACAGCACGATGGCATGGCCCTGATAAAAAACCGCCGGGGTGAGTTCACGCACGAACTGGTGATCGGGATTGAGGCTGATCTGACCGGTCACGCCATCCAAGGCATAACCGGAACGGGGGCCGAGAGCAGATAAATCCTGGGTGATGCGGTAGGCGTCTATGCCCAGCGCGTAGAGCCGCTCCAGGTCCACGAACACGGCGCTTTTCGGGCGCGGGTAGACCATTACCGCCGGATGATCGGATTGCAACAGCCACGGCATGTCCACGAAGCGTATACCGTTGAGATCGAAATTCAAAGTCCCCTGGTTGTTGCCGCTGAAAATCTGCGAGGTGGCGTAGATACTCACGCTTGAATCGATATAAGGCCGGACTTGCCGCGCTTTTTTTGCATCAAGCGCAAGGAAAACCATGTCGGCGCCGCTGATTTCAACCGCTTGCTTGAGCGTCAACAAGCCGTCCTGCTCGCCGGTAAAGAAGAGCGACTTCAGGATAACACCGCCCAGTTTTTCCCATTCTACGGCAAATGCCTGTTGCATGCGCTTGTCTAGCAGCGTGTCGGTGCCGATGATGAGCGCCTCGCGCTTGCCATCCTGTTTAGCCAGCATGGCAATTTGCCGCGTTTCGTTTTCAACTTGCAGGCTGAAAGTAAACATATAGGCCGGCAATACCGGGAAATTTTCCGGCACATTGAGTGCGAGAGTAGGTACGTGCACCATGCCGCTGACGGCTAAAGCGGAAACGCCATCCCGGGTGAGTGGGCCCACCACGACTTGCGCTCCGGCGGCAAGCGCAAGTTGATAGGTCGCCAGGATTTCATCGGTTTGCTCGGTTGTGGCATAGGTTTTCACCGGCAGACGGCTGCCACCTTGCCCGGCGGCGGCGCCGGCGATGAAGCCTTGACGGGTAATTTCCGCAGCGGTGCCAAACGATTCTGATTTAAGCGGCAGGATTAAAGCGATATGCGGCTTGGGCGGATTGGCTTGAGGAACGGCATCGGGATTGGCTGGCGCAGCCTGCGCGGATGGCGGAAATTTGCTCTCTGCGGGGGGTATTGCATTTTCGGCGCAAGTGGCAAATGTTATGGTCCAACCGTATAGTATCGCCAACAGCGTCAACTGAAAGGCCGGAAAGCGTTGCATCGAATACACAACAAAACGGGTAAGCCCCTATTATATGTAGTTGCTACCCCGATTGGAAATTTGCAGGACATCAGCCTGCGCGCCCTGGAAGTATTGAAACAGGTGGATGTGGTGGCCGCGGAAGATACCCGCATTACTTCGCGTCTGCTCAAGCATTTTGAAATTTCAGCAACGTTGATGGCCTTGCATGAGCATAATGAGAAGCGCGCCGCTGACAGGGTCATCGCGCTATTGCAGCAGGGGAAATCAGTCGCGCTGGTGAGCGATGCGGGGACGCCGACAATCAGCGATCCTGGCGCCATCGTAGTAAGCCGGGTGCGGGACGCAGGATTTCGCATAGTGCCTGTGCCGGGGGCGAATGCCGCTGTGAGTGCACTGTCGGTTTCCGGACAGGAAGCGCCGCATTTTCTGTTTTACGGATTTTTGCCTAACAAACCCTCGGCGCGCCGCCGCGAGCTTGAAAATCTTAAAACTCTGCCTTATACGCTGATATTTTACGAAGCGCCGCACCGTATCCTGGAAAGCATCGCCGACATGCAAGCGGTATTTGGCGGGATGCGCAGCGTCACCATCGCACGCGAGCTCACAAAATTATTCGAGAATATTTATAGCGGAAGTCTGAGTGCAGCGCTGGAATGGTTGAGCCAGGATGAAAATCAGCAGAAAGGCGAGTTCGTTTTGATGGTTTCCAGCGCCGAGAAGCAACCCGCTTCCGCAAACGATGTGCAACGCATTTTGACTGCGTTGCTGGAAGAGCTGCCGCTCAAGCAGGCGGTGAAACTGACAGTGCAAATCACCGGCGAAAAGAGGAAAACGCTGTATGCTATGGCGCTGCAAATCAAAGGGAAAGGTTGAAGATATAATGCATAAGGAACCTCTGATTAAATCCCACACGGTTGCGACGGTGGCTTTCCGGGATGGGGTGCGCAAGGATTAAGTAAATGCAGCGAATAACTTTTACCCGCCCGGACGATTGGCACGCGCACCTGCGCGATGGCGACGAAATGCGCGCCGTGGTTGTGGACACTGCACGGCGCTTCGCGCGCGCCATCATCATGCCCAATCTCACGCCGCCGGTTACCACCATCAAAATGGCGATGGCTTACCGCAGCCGTATTCTCGCCGCGCTTCCCAAGCGATTGAAGTTCGAGCCCTTGATGACTTTATATTTGATCGATAAAACCAGCCCGCAGGAAATTGTCAAAGCCAAACAAAGCAGTATTGTTCACGGCGTGAAGTATTACCCTGCCGGGGCAACTACCCATTCCGATTCCGGCGTCACCGACCTCAAAAAATGCTTTGCCGCGCTGGAAGAAATGCAAAAGCAAGATCTGCCGCTTTTAGTGCATGGCGAAGTGACCAATCCAGAAGTGGATGTGTTCGACCGTGAGAAAGTCTTTATCGAGCGCGTGCTGTTACCGCTCACACAACGTTTTCCTCGATTGCGCATCGTGTTCGAACATATCACCACGTGCGAGGCGGTGGAGTATGTAAATAGCGTACCGGACAATATCGCCGCATCGATTACTGTGCACCATTTGCTGCTTAATCGCAGCGCGATGTTTTCCGGCGGTCTTCGCCCGCATCACTATTGCCTACCGGTATTAAAGCGTGAAATGCACCGGCAAGCCCTCATC
>DATDGC010000064.1:0-24438 GCA_036522275.1 Burkholderiales bacterium
CGGCTCCGATACGCAACTCGTGGCGCCGGTCACGATCCGCAAAGGCGCAACCATCGCTGCCGGCACTACCGTGACCAAAGACGCACCCGCCGGCGAGCTCACGCTGTCGCGGGTCAAGCAGGTGTCAATCCGCGGTTGGAAGCGACCGGTTAAAAAGACAGGTAAGAAGTAAACATGAAGCCTTTGCAAAGCAAGTATTTTGGCTTCAGACGAGGCGCGGCGAGTTTGGGCAGCGGAGCATACACGATAGTATGTGAGCAGCACAAACGAGCTGCAACGAAGTATCAAGGAAAAAAACGCAGCTTTGCAAAGGCTTCATCATGTGCGGGATAGTCGGCGCAATATCTCAGCGTGACGTGGTTCCTATACTGCTGGAGGGCCTGCGCCGTCTCGAATACCGTGGTTACGACTCCGCGGGACTCGCTGTGGTGAACGGAGGCTTGAAGCGCATCCGCAGCGTGGGGCGTGTCGCTGAATTGAGCAATCAAGCACAAAAGCAAAAAGTGCACGGGCAGCTGGGCATCGCGCACACGCGCTGGGCGACTCACGGTGCGCCGACTGAACGTAACGCCCATCCGCACGTAAGCGGCGGCACGCTGGCAGTGGTGCATAACGGCATCATCGAAAATCACGAAGCGCTGCGGCAAAAACTGAAAGGGCTGGGCTACGAATTCACTTCCGACACCGATACCGAAGTCATCGCGCATTTGATTCATTTCCATTACCGCAAAAGCAAAGATTTGCTCGAGGCGACACGCCAAACGGTGGCGGAGCTTAGCGGTGCATACGCGATTGGCGTGGTGGATTCCAGCGACCCGCAGCGCCTGGTGTGCGCGCGCAAAGGCAGCCCGCTTCTCCTGGGATTGGGCAGCAAGGAAAACTTTATTGCCTCAGACGTCTCCGCGCTTCTGCCGGTCACGCGAAAAATAGTGTATCTCGAAGAAGGCGATATCGCGGACGTCGGCTTAACCGGCTACCGCGTCATTGATGCCAAAGGTAATGCGGTGGAGCGCGCGGTGCATGTGAGCGAGTTGAATCCGGAAATGGCGGAACTCGGAAACTACCGTCACTTCATGGAGAAGGAAATCCACGAGCAGCCGCGCGCCATCGCCGATACCCTGGAAGGCGTCGGCGCTGCGATCACCCCGGAAATTTTTGGGCCGGGTGCGGCGGAAGCCCTGGCGCGCATCAAAAGCGTGCTGATTATCGCTTGCGGCACCAGCTACCACGCGGGCATGGTTGCCCGTTACTGGCTCGAGGGCCTTGCTGGAATTCCGTGCAATGTCGAAGTGGCGAGCGAGTACCGCTATCGCGACACCGTGCCCAGTCCCGATGTGCTGGTGATTACCATTTCCCAGTCAGGAGAGACTGCGGACACTTTGGCTGCGCTGAAGCACGCGAAAACGCTCGGCCAGCAGTATTCGCTTTGCATCTGCAACGTGCCGGAATCCGCGCTGCTGCGCGAATCAGGTTTGCGTTTCCTGACCCGCGCCGGGCCTGAAATCGGTGTGGCTTCCACCAAAGCGTTTACCACACAATTAACAGCACTGTTCCTGCTGGCGCTGGTACTGGCGAAGCTGCGCAAGCGAATCACACCTGCGCGCGAAGCGGAATGGGTCGCGGCTTTGCGCCATCTGCCCAATGCCGTTCAGCATGTGCTGGGGCTGGAAAAGCAGGTAGCGGCCTGGGCGGAAAAATTCGCGGCAAAGCATCATGCGCTGTTCCTCGGCCGCGGTATGCATTATCCGATTGCCATGGAAGGCGCGTTGAAGCTCAAGGAGATTTCCTACATCCATGCGGAAGCCTATCCTGCCGGGGAGCTCAAACATGGGCCGCTGGCGCTGGTGGATAGCGATATGCCTGTAGTGGCGATCGCACCCAACGATAAGCTCCTGGAAAAACTCAAATCTAACCTGCAGGAAGTCCGAGCGCGCGGTGGTGAGCTTTATGTATTTGCCGATCTCGATACACACATTCAAGAAGCAGACAGCGTGCACGTCATCCAATTGCAAGAACACGCTGGCTGGTTAAGTCCTATTCTGCATGTAGTGCCTTTGCAACTCCTCGCTTACCACGCCGCGCTCCAAAGGGGTACCGATGTAGATAAGCCGCGCAATCTCGCGAAGTCGGTGACGGTGGAGTAAAATGACTTTTATCCTATTCACTTCTGCTCCATGAAAATCACCCAGGACGTGCGCGATTACGCAGCTCAAATTGGAGTCTCCGAAACCGAGGCCTTAGAGAAGGGAATGGCAGAGAAGGCTGTGGAGTTCATCAAAAAAGGCGGGGAGATTTATCGAAAGTCTTGAAGCGTATTCACGCGCGGCGAGAGATTTGCAGTAACTCTTTATTAAAGAAATCTTTAAAACGCTCGCGCTGTATTAAAGAGGTCTTTAAATCACCATATCGGTGGCGCAGCCTCTTTTCTTTTGTTCTGTAATGTGTAACAATTACAAAGGTTATACACATTAATTAAAGGAACCTTCGTGCGCACCAATATAGACATAGACGACAAGTTGCTCCGGGATGTAATGAAAGGTTTGCGCATCAGGACCAAGCGCGAAGCGGTTCATGAGGGCCTCGCCTCGCTCAAGCGCCGGCTGGCTTACCGGCGGTTGCTCGACCTCGGCGGTAAACTCAGGTGGCGGGGCGATCTCGACGCCATGCGGCTTGACAAGGCGCCGCGCGGCAAGTGATTGTCGTTGACGCGTCCGTTTGGATTGATCACTTCAACGGCACCGATAATCCACCGCGACGGCTGCTGGTCAGGCTCTTGCAGGACGAAGCGGAACTTCTTGTCGGCGATCTGATACTCCAGGAAGTGCTGCAAGGTTTTGACCGTGACGATTATTACCGGCAAGCGCTTGAGGCCCTTTCCGAGTTGCCTTGGATGAGCGTACTTACGCCCGAGCGTGCTGTCATGGCTGCACAAAACTACCGGCGGCTGCGGCGTTTGGGCGCTACCGTACGCAAATCAAGCGACGCGGCGATTGCCACGTTCTGCATCGCCGAAAGACACGTCCTGCTTCACAACGACCGCGACTTCGATCCCTTCGAGAAACACCTGGGGCTGCGGGTGCTCCGATAAAGGGAGGGGAAAGCAGTAGAATTCCGGCAGGCGGGTGCTGAAGTGTATCGAAAACTCTGAACGAAACATAAGTCCCGCCCACGGGCGGTGTGTGGCGCTGCAACCAGAACAACAAGCCCGGGGTTTGCCCAAGCTGGATGGGGCGCGGCTCATATCCTGTCGGCCTCATGCACTGCATGTTGTCTCCGAACGGCCATCAGCATTTTAGGAACGCAATAGTCACCTCACACTCTGCACGTATGCATACAAGGTCATTTATGCCCCGAATCTTTGATTACCGCGTCGTTCTTGTTACTGGATAGAATAAATTCACGGCAATGCAATAAACTTATTTAGAATAATGGGGTCACATTTTCAATCCATCTCCTACTGGAGGCA
Source organism: Burkholderiales bacterium (assembly GCA_036522275.1). Lineage (GTDB taxonomy): Bacteria > Pseudomonadota > Gammaproteobacteria > Burkholderiales > JAHFRG01 > JAHFRG01. The sequence continues at coordinate 3,467 of DATDGC010000064.1, forward strand.
CGTATGAGGAAGTGGCGTAACTGGAGTCAGTGCTGTAGGAGTGCATCGTCCCTCGCAGTCTGGTGTGCCATGGCGGGCGCTCTGTCGGCGCTCCCGGCCTGCAAGGCGCCGCCATCCTCTCCGGTCGATCTTGTCTCCAAGGGGAAAGAAATTTTCTTTAACGAGACCTTCAACGGCAATGGCAGAACCTGCGGGACCTGTCACCGGGCGGAGGCGAACTTCACGATCAACCCCTCCTTCATCGCGACGCTGCCGGCTAACGATCCCCTCTTTGTCGCCGAATTCAACCCGGACCTGAAAAAGAATTTCGAGAACCCGAAGCTGATGCGCCAGTTCGGCCTGATCCTGGAGAATCTGGATGGGTTCGGCGACTTGGAAAACAAGTTTGTCATGCGCGGGGTGCCGCATGTGCTCGCGCTGCGGACGTCTGTGAACAGTCCCCAGGGTCCGCGGACCGGATGGTCCGGTGATGGCGCGCCCGGCGACGGCTCACTTCGCTCCTTCGCCACCGGTGCCGTCATCCAGCATTTCACCAAAACCTTGAATCGCGTCGCCGGGGTGGATTTTCGGCTTCCGACCGAGGATGAATTGGATGCCCTTGAGGCCTTTCAGCTCTCGCTGGGACGCCAGCAGGACCTGACCTTGCCGCTGCCGCTCAAAGGCATTGTCCCGAAGCGCGGGCAGGAAATCTTCCTGGATAACAAGCTCGGCAAATGCAATCTCTGTCATGTGAATGCCGGGGCGACGGCGAATTTGGGCGGCGGAAATATCGGGAATGCCAACTTTAATACCGGCGTCGAAGATCTTCCCGACCAGCCGGCCGATCTCAGCGGCGAGCGGAACCCCCCTGACGACGGGTTCGGCAGGCCGGGCGACGGCACCTTCAACGTCCCTCCGTTGGTGGAAGCAGCCGACACAGGTCCATTCTTTCACAACAATGCCATTCAAACCATCGAGGGGGCGGTGGGATTCTACGACGGCGCATCGTTCAACAATTCACCCGCGGGACAGTTGCTGGCCCAAGCCGATCCCAATGGCGCGGGCATCGAGCTGGACGGCACCCAGATTGTGGCCGTGGCTGCGTTTCTCCGTGTCCTCAATGCCCTTGAGAATATTCGGCAGAGTGTCGAGCTCCTGGAGTCCAGTGACAAGAAGGGGTTCGCCGAACGCAAAGAGGCTAGAGAACTCCTCAAGCAAGCCGTAATCGAGACGCGAGACAGTATCAAAGTCCTGGACGGCGCAGGACTCCATCCCGAGGCGGTCGCCCATTTGAAGAACGCCAAGAAGCTGGTGGAGAAGGCGGTCCGCAGTTTCTTCAGTCGGCACGCTCTGACCAAGGAGGCCATTGATGAGCAACGGAAAGCGCGTGCGCAACTCACCGAGGCATCCTGAGCGCGGCCCGTGCGTAACGGCCGATCAGGAAATGGAAGGAGGACAGCTATGTTGAACCGCTACCTGGGACTGGCGATCGTGGTTGTGGCGCTGGGAAGCACCCTTGACGCCTTTGGGCAGGAGGCGACTGAAATATACATTCCTATCGGACAGTCTCCCGGGCTGTCGAATAAGTTGAGTCTGATCGGAACCCTTGAGTCGGTGGATCAGAAAAAGGGAATGGTGACCGTCTCGATTCTGTCGGGCGCACGGACGGTCGGGATCACGGACCGGACGCTGATCTGGTTGGACCGGAGCCTGCAGAAACAACCGAATCAGAAAGGCGCAATCAGTGATCTGCAGCAGGGCCGTAAGGTCGAGATCAAGCTTCGCAAGGGCGAACCGAAAGAGGTCGCCGAATGGATCAAAGTCCAGATTGTTGAAGTAAAGTAGAGTGGGCAAAAGCGAAGAGTTGTCCACCAATTATTGAACCTGGTACGCCTGACAAGCCGTTCGAGCAGACGCTTACTTCGTTCGTGCTGCTCACCCTCCATCGTTAGTGCAAATATTCGCGCAGAAGTAGCCGGACCAGCCGGTACGGCTGATCGTGCTCTTCGCGCGCGGCGTGCTCAAAGCGATAAGAAGACCCCGGCGAGAAGAGAAGAATCCTTAAGAAAAGCCCTTGCCCGCGGCATGGAGGAAAAAGCGCGAGCGATTGAGCGGCTGGTACCGCGAAAACTTGCCTTGACCGTCGACTTCAAAGAAGTTACACTAAAGTGTCACTTTATTATTATTACTGCGCGAGTGGACTATGCGTTTGGTGGGCGTTAAGGAACTGAAACAGGAAACGATGAAACTGCTCAAAGAGACTGAAAAGGGCGATATCATCATCACGGCTCACGGCAAGCCGAAAGCCGTCCTCCAGCACATGACGGAAAAGGACCTGAGCGATTACCTAATTGAGCACGATCCGGGGTTCAAGACCAAAATCGAATCGGCGTATGCCGACTATCTGGTCCATGGGGGCATCAGCGGCGAGGCCCTGCTGGTCAAGTTGAAACGGAAACGTGCCGCGCGCAAAGTTTAGGGTTGTTTACAGTGCAGCGGCCCAAGCGGACCTGGAACGGCTTGATCCTGAAGACGCCATCCAGGTAGTCACTGATGCGACGACGTATCTGTCGACCTCGCCTCTTCCCATCGGCAAGACCAGACTCAAGCGCCTGAGCGGCTTTACACCAGCGCTGTACCGCCTTCGCAGCGGAGATTTTCGGGCGTACTACAGAATTTGCGGCGGCGAGGTCGTCATATTGCGGGTTACCGACCGGAAAGACGCCGAGAAGCTTCTGAAGCGGCTCCGCTAAATTGCACTCACTTCCGTCACCTGACTACGCCGCGCAGATCGGGATTTCCGAAACCAAGGTGCTGGAGCGCGGCATGGAGGAAAAACGGCAGAATTCCGGCAGGCGGGTACTGAGGTGTATCGAAAAGTCTGAACGAAACACGGAATCCTGCCCGACTTCCCTGACCGGGCGACGATCCGAATCACATCCCCGGCGGCCTACTGCGCCTAACGGTGGAGTTGAGTGGCACGCTTTGCGGCGGCCATCTCAAACGACCGCTTAGACACCGCGTTCGCGGGCTCAGCCAGGAAACATTCCGTATCCTGGTGCCAGCACATTGTTCGGGTCGAACCGCTTCTTCGCTGCTTGGACCGATTCCCAAACGGGTCCATAGTGCTGGATCCAATCGGCCTGCGAAAACGGAATCGCGCTCGTCGTCAATCGTGTTCCACCCATAGCGCGCGCCCGCTCGTATAGTGTGCGATTCATCGCGATCGCGGAGGATATATCAGCCGATGCCGGCAGAACCCGCGAAATCTGGAATCTGAAGACGATATCTTCGTTCGGCAAACGGACGAGCGGACGCTTCATGGAGCTCCTCCTCCATGCAGACATGCGCGGAGTCACAAAGGCAGCCTCTTCAGGAGTGGCAAGCATTCTCGATGTGTACTCGACGTATCGAGATGAGGGCAAGCAGAGGTACACAAAGGGTTTTAGCGTGGGAGCGGTACAGATAGTGCATACTTCTTCGCGGCGATAGTACTGCTCATAGGTCATCACTTTGGCGGTTTGGTTCGCAAACCTCAACCCCGCGAGCAGTGGCGCCTCACTGGGAGTATTCGGAGCGTTATAGAAGACTCCGCCTTCGACGTAATATCCGATCCCACCGCCCGGCTTTGCGGCGCCCCTCCCGTCAAGATGCTTGAAGCGCCCATCCTGCGCGAGAAGCGCTAGATCAGCGGAGGCGGTCTGAAAGTCGTCGTAGTTCAACTTGAAGAACAGGACGTGAGAGGGTGCGGCAACCAGCTCCATCACAACTTTCACGATAATGCCGCATTGACCCAGCCCGCCAAGCATGGCGTTGAAGAGTTCACTGTTGCGTTCGTCGGAACATGTCACGAGCTGCCCATCCCCCGTCACCACCTGGAGCTCCAGAACACGGTCGACCTGAAAACCTTGGTTGTATGTGGTCACGGCAAACCCACCCGTACTGATCGTACCGCCGACCGAAAGGAAGATATCGGCGATCACCGGCAGCGTTCGCTTGGAGGCGTTCGCCGCATCCAATACAGCGCTCCACTTCGCTCCGGCGCCGACCTCGACGGCGCCCGAATTGATGATGCGGACGGAATTCAAACTACTGGAGTCGATGACGACTCCCCCCTCGGCTTGAGTTTGGCCAAAAAATGAATGAGCCTGACCCCGTATCGCAACTTTGAGGTCATGGCGGTTCGCGAACTGAACCAGCTTCACGATATCTTGAGCCGAGCCGGGTTTGAGCACAGCGACCGGCAGCCGATGCACGATGCGTCCAAAGTCGTCCGCAGCCGCCTGCAGCGCAGCATCATCGAAGAGCAGTGTCCCGTCGAGATCCGTCAGGTCATTGCGCAGCAGCTGCCACGGCGGCAGCGACGGTGCCAAGGACTTGCATGATGGCTGCAGCGCAAGGAGCGCTGCTCCGCCTGCGAGCCTTTTGACGAACTCGCGGCGAGAAATTCTTTGTTCCATGATTTACCCCCCTTGTTCTGACGGCAGTTTTATCGCACGGGCGCCTGACTGGAAATGGACAGACCTCTCTAATCCGGAATTTCCGACGATCAGTGTGGGTGCCGCGCGAATTGCTCGATGCGCCCAAAGAATCTGCCTAAAAAGAGGCTCTGTGTCAAGCGGCTTTCAGCAAGCTGGAGGATGTAGTAGCGGGCATGCCGGATCAGGCGAGCGCTGAGGTATATCGAAAGCTCTGAACGCGACGGGAACTCTGCACGCTTCCAGGATAAAAGGTGTCCCTCGGTTCTGCTGCCACGTGGTAATAACGCTTGACGTAATATGCGAAGCGTAATACCCTTTACACATGATTAAGTCCTTCCGTTCGCCCGACACGGAAGCGCTGTTTCATGACAGGCAGGTCGTGCGCTTTCGCGCGATCGAACGGCCGGCGCGCCGCAAGTTGCTGTATCTCAACCAGGCGCGCTCGCTCCAGGACCTGCTTGTCCCGCCGGGTAACCGGCTGGAAGCGCTGAAGGGTAACCGCAAGGGCCAGCACAGCATCCGCATCAACGACCAGTGGCGGCTCTGCTTTCGCTGGTCGGAAGGACACGCATTCGACGTCGAAATCGTCGATTACCACGCATAGGTGAAGCCATGACTACGAAACTGCTTGATCCGATTCCCCCCGGGGAAATCCTCTACGAGGAATTCATGAAGCCGCTCGGGGTGAGTATCAACGCGCTTGCGCGCGAAATCGCCGTTCCGCCCAATCGAATCAGCGAAATCGTGAGCGGCAAGCGTGGGATCACTGCTGATACCGCGCTGCGGCTGGGCAAATATTTCGGTGTCTCCCCGGAAATCTGGATGGGGTTGCAGGTGGATTACGACCTGCGTCTCGCCAAGCGCACGACCTGGCCGAAGACCGAGCGCCGCGTGCGGGTGCATGTAGCCTGAGGACTGCGCATATGGCCAAGCTCAAACCCATTCACCCCGGCGAAATTCTGATGGAAGAATTTCTGAAGCCGCTCAATGTGAGCCAGTACCGGCTCGCGGTGGATATTGACGTGTCCCCCCGCCGCATCAACGAGATCGTGCTCGGCAAGCGCGGCATCACCGCCGGCACCGCTCTTCGCCTCACTCATTACTTCGGTATTTCACCGCAGTTCTGGATGAACTTGCAGGCCAAATATGATCTGCAGACCGAGGAAGACCGGATGGGAACCAAAGTCAAGAATTTGAAAGTGCTCAAAGCGGCTTGACGAATTAGGAGACGACATGGCACTAACACGGGATTTCAAGGAAACGATTCTGGCGCGCGCGCAGCGCGACGCGCGATTCCGCGAAGCGCTGTTTACCGAGGCGATCAACGCGTATCTGGCGGGTGATACCACTGTAGGCAAAGCCGTTCTGCGCGAGCTGGTGAACGCAACCATCGTCTAGAAACTCTGGAACTACTGCAACGTCATGCGCGACGACGGGATGACTGCCGCTTTTGCCGTGCCCCATGCCCTCTGCTATACTGTTGAACCAAGTTAGTCCACTCGAGGGAGCTATGGCACAAATCAATATTCACGAAGCGAAAACGCATCTTTCGAGGCTTGTAGATAAGGCCGCGAAGGGGGAGGAAATTGTGATTGCCAAGGCGGGCAAGCCGAAGGCCAAGCTTGTGCCCATCACCCAACCAGGCGGCGGCAAGCGCAAGCCTGGCCGCCTCAAGGGAAAAATCTGGATCGCCGACGATTTCGATGCGCCGATGACCGAAATGGAACTCGCCCGATGGTATGACGCTCCCCTGTTTCCCGGGAAAAAGCCCGCGACGCGGCGCGCGAAGGCGTCCCGGTGAACCTGCTGCCGGATACGCATATCCTGCTCTTGTGGCTGGCGGGAGACCGGCGGCTGCCACGGCGCGCGGCTGAATTGCTGGAAAGCGGGGGCAATGCAGTGACGGTGAGCGTGATCAGCCTGTGGGAAATTGCCATCAAAACCGCCAAATCGAAGATTCGGGCGGACCTGAATGAAATTCAGCTAGCAATTGAGCAATCGGGATTCATGCTCCTGCCCGTGCATGGCCGGCATGTCATCGCCTACAGCCAGTTGCCCCGCTATCACCGCGATCCCTTTGACCGCATGTTGGTGGCGCAGGCGCTGTCGGAGCCGCTGCGGCTTTTGACGCACGACCATCAGCTCGCTCGCTACAGCGATACCGTCGTGGTCGTCTGATTCGGTCTATGGTGCTGCTAAGGGGCACCGATATGGACAAGCCGCGCAATCTCGCGAATTTGATGACAGTGGAATAGAATGACTTTGATCCTATTCACTTCTGTTCCATGAAAATCACCCTGGACGGGCGCGGCAAGCGTCATTACATCGCGGGAATCCACGCCGCGATGGGGCACGACTACAGCACATTGATCGGGATGTTCCGAAGAGTTATCGACCGGACTTGGAAGCGTGTTTCTTCCAATAGTCGATAAAGGCTTGCGCCGTGGGTGGTTGCCAGGCGTGCGGGCCGAAGAGATGGCGAATGCCTTCGATTGCAGAGGAAGTCTTGGCCGATACCCAAAGGGCTACCTTGGCTTGGCCGGGAGACCTCAGGAATCGATTGGATTTTGCGAGCTTCATATATAGATATTTTACCCTTCATGGTGCGAAATGACCACTCTGATTGAGCCTCTGCGGCATACTTGCATTGATAGCTTATGAATACCGCGACCATCGGATTCGAAGGTCTCGCGGCGGAAATCAACAAACCGAGCAAGAGCCTGCATCGGATGCTGGCCCTGCGCGGCAATCCCAACACCGAAAACTTCTTCGGCATCGTGAGAGCATTGCAGAAAAAGACGCGCGTGAAGCTTCGCGTGACGGCTAAGGCGGCTTAAGCGCGGCATGGTGAAGAAGGCGGTGGAGTTTGTGAAGCAAGGCGGAGAGGTCTATCAAAAGGTGTAAACTAAACGGACACTCTTCAAGTTGGAGGCTGCAATGAAGGAAAAACTTCATTTAACCGCGATTATCGAAAAGGAAGGCAGCGGATACGTTGCGCTTTGTCCTGAGCTCGATATCACCAGCCAAGGCGAGACCATTGCGAAAGTGCGCAGTAACCTCCAGGAAGCCGTGGAACTATTCTTCGAAACCGCCGACCTGGGGGAAGTAAAAAAGCGCCTGCACGACGAGATTTTTGTCACCCGTCTGGAGGTCGCGGTTGGCTAGACTTCGTGTCCTCTCCGGAAGCGAGGTTTGCCTGGTACTGGCAGCAAGGGGTTTCACCGAAGTGAAACAGCGGGGACGCCATTTCGTAATGCAGAAACGGCAGGGCGGTTCCACTGTCACAGTGCTCGTTCCCAATTATTCTGAACTTCGGATCAGCACGTTGCAGTCCATCATCCGCCAGTCCGGCCTCAAGCGAAAATTATTCGAGACTTCATAATGTGCGGCCCGCATTTCTGTTCCATGAAAATCACCCAGGACGTGCGCGACTACGCAGCGCAAATTGGAGTTTCAGAAACCGAGGCACTGGAGCGCGGCATGGAACGAAAAAGCGGTAGAATTCCGGCGGGCGGGCGTGGAGCTTTACTCAAAGGCTTGACTGAAAATCAATCGGCTTCTGCTTCCGGCCAAAGGTTGGGAAACAGAAATCTTAGCGAGCGTAGTGGTATGGCGAAAGTTGCGGGCGCGCGAGTGGATTCAGCCGACAATACGCCATAGTCGAATAGGCTTGCAAGGACCCGGCGTCCCGTTCGCTGTCCTAGCCCTGTCATTCCAACAAAGCGGGAACGCTCAATCGGGCCTGTCATAGCAACGTAATGCAGCGCTTCCAACGCTTCTAGCTTGACGATGGATTTCTCACTTCCGATCTGCCAAGGTTTCTCTTGCAAGGCGAGAAGAAGCGTCTTCAGTCGGTCCTTCAGAGAAGCGAGGTCGAGCCGCTGCTGCATAAAGCGTACTTGATCCAGACAAACCTCAAGAAAGTAGCGCGCGAAAGCTACCAACTCTTCCTGAGAAAGCGGACCACGTCCATTAAGATCGTTACGTCGGGGCAGGTCCGCATTGTTTAGTCTGGCATAGTATTGCTCGTGAGAACGAGCTAATCCACGCATGGGTGACCACAGGCCGTGTGTCAGTCCCATCGCGTGCAATATAAGATGCGAGTAAAGGCGGGCGGCACGTCCGTTGCCGTCGATGAACGGATGAATCCACGCCAAGCGGTGATGCGAGCAAGCAGTGCCAATAAGAAGCGCTTCCGTGCCAGCTAAGCTGCGGTAACGATCTGCCCACCCTTGCATGAGTTCGCCGACATCTTTCCCTGGCGGGGCAATGTGGCGTCCGGCCGTTACATCATTGCGGCGATACTCGCCTGGAACAATAGATTTGCCCTCGTCTGTAAGTCTGTCGGCTTCGGGCAGTTTTCCGTAGAGGAGCCCATGGATTTCTCGCACAAACGCCGGGGTGAATAGATCTCTCGGAACTGTCCCATTTACTTTCTGCTCCAGCGCTTCCTCGACTTCTATATGTGCAAGTGCTAGGCGTTGTTTCTTGGCCAAAGCCGCGTCCGCATCAAAATCCCGGCGAATTGCCCGCTCGATGTCCTTCGGTAGGGTATGCTGTCCCTCGATCTTGTTGGTGTAGTACGAGTTCATGGCGCGGAGCTTCGGTCGAAGCGCCCGCACTATAGGCTCCCCAGCCTGACCTCCCAATCGATGGCATTCCCTTACCAGCTCAGCCGCTAGCTCAAGAAGTGGCTTTAGAGCCCTCTCCTCAGGGAAAAGGGGCTGGAAAATGCTTAAATCGGCCATCTATTGGACATTTCTATGGACACAGTGTTGGACAGTATATATGTCGTATATTTCATTGACAAATATGATGAATAAACCATATCCAGCATTTATATGGACAGTTTGTTGGACAGATTATATGTGAACTACGCTACTAGAACATCAAAAAGGTTGTTGTGCAAGCGCTTGACGCCCTTTCCGAGTTGCCCTGGGCGAGCGTGCTTACGCCCGAGCGTGCTGTCATGGCCGCGCATAACTACCGGCGGCTGCGGCGTTTGGGCGCTACCGTCCGCAAATCAAGCGACGCGGCAATCCCAATACCGAAAACTTCTTCGGCATCGTGAGAGCATTACAGAAAAAGACGCGCGTGAAGCTTCGCGTGACGGCCAAAGCAGCTTAAGCGCGGCATGGAGGAAAAAGCGGTAGAATTCCGGCAGGCGGGTGCTGAGGTGTATCGAAAGCTCTGAACGAAACATAGGTCCTGCCCACGGGGGTGTCTGGTGGCAGAACCCAAACAATTAGCGTGTGATAAATAGACCAACTGCTTACTTCCGCTGGGTAGTTCTGGCACTACGAGCGAGCCCCCGGCGATTGGGTTCGGCTGAGAGAGTTGCGGGGCTAGCGAGCTATCGGGTGCAGCAAGGATGCCGGTCCTCACTCGAAATGAGGAACGGTGCGCCGGTTTAAGGACTGAGCAACGTGCGCTACTGGTGGGTCAATCAGAACCAGACCTACCGACACGAAGTGCCGGGCGGCTACCTTTGGTCGCCCAAGCGCAAAGCAAATGGTGACCGCAATCCGTTCTACGACTTCATGCGCGAAGTCGCGCCAGGCGATGCCGTGTTCTCGTTTGCCGAGACGCAGATACGGGCGATCGGAATCGCGAGTTCGCACGCCTACGAAGCACCCAAGCCGCTCGAGTTCGGCCAGGCAGGGGCGTACTGGGACAACATCGGCTGGCGCGTGGACGTCCGATTCGCTGAGCTGCGTTTGCCGGTTCGGCCGTCCGAACACATGAATGTGCTGACACCGCTCTTACCTGAACGCTACTCACCTCTGCTGCCGAAAGGGAGCGGGCTACAAAGCGTCTACCTCACTAGGATATCGGAACCATTTGCGGGTGCGCTCGTCGATTTGATCGGGGCGGAGGCACGGAGCTTGATTCTCGGCCAGCGCATAGCGGAGGAACGCATGATCCAACCCGCAATCGTGCTGGTCGAGTGGGAGGAGCACGAAATGGACCGGCTGCGCACGGACACCGATATTCCCGAGACGACGCGGGAGGCGATCATGCTCGCCCGTCGCGGGCAAGGTCTCTTCAAGCAGCGCGTAATGCAAATCGAACGCGCATGCCGTATCACGGGTGTCACTCGGGAGGAACATCTGCGTGCCAGCCATTGCAAGCCATGGCGCGATGCAACCAACGAAGAACGACTGGTTGGTGAGAACGGTTTGCTCCTGACGCCCAATGCGGATCATCTTTTCGACCGCGGCTTCATCGGATTCGAGGACAACGGAGATGTCCTGATCTCGCCGGTCGCCCATGTGGAATCGCTCGCTCGCATGGGGCTCGATTCTTTGCGAGTAATCAACGTCGGCGGTTTCTCCGAAGGACAGTGCCGATACCTTGAGTTTCACCGGGAGAACGTTTTGTTACGCTCGCGCTTTCTTGACGATGTCTAGCTTGGAACTGCGATGAGATACTGGGTCGGCGTCACAGACAAGGCCTGGTTCGAGTACCTGCGCGCGCAAACACCGGACGAGGTCAACTTCTGGCAGCCCTCCAACAAGCCGGTCGCAGGCTTTCTCGAACCCGGCGTACCATTTCTGTTCAAACTCCACGCTCCTGACCACTTCGTCGTTGGCGGCGGATTCTTCGTGAGATTCAGTGCGCTGCCGGCACGCCTTGCCTGGGAGGCATTCCGAGAGAAAAACGGCGTCGCTGACTATGTGGCGTTACGGCGGCGAATCGAGCAATATCGCGGCGCAACGAAGGGTGACCCAGAGATTGGATGCAACATTCTCAATAGCCCGTTCTTCTTCGAGGAGAAGGACTGGATTCCGGTGCCGGAGAGTTGGGCGCCAAACATCGTGCGTGGGCGAACCTTCGACACCGCGACGGAAGCAGACGGGGTGCGCCTGTGGAATGCGATATACGAGCGTCTTCGCGTAAAGACGGCGATTGCCACCTCTTCGGAAGAGCAACCCTGCTACGGAGCCGAGTACTTGACGCACGCGCGGCTTGGTCAGGGCGCATTTCGAGTCTTGGTAACAGAAGCCTACGAACGCCGCTGCGCTATTACGGGCGAGCGTACGCTGCCGGTCCTAGAAGCGGCACATATCAAACCATACTCCGAGACTGGTCCGCACCTGATCTCGAACGGGCTGTTGCTGCGATCTGACCTTCACATTCTCTTTGACGACGGCTACGTCACGGTGACCGAAGACTTGAAGGTGGAAGTGAGCAAGCGAATCAAGGAGGAGTACGAAAACGGGCGCGAATATTACCGCTACAACAGTTCGCCGCTCGTGACATTGCCGCATCTGCGAGAGGAGCAGCCTTCTTCCGAGTTCCTCCGCTGGCACAATGAGCACGTCTATATTGGGTAACTCGCAAGGGAGCGGTCTTAGGTCTTGGATTATCAGTTTTCAAGTGAGACATTCTCGTGGCGAGTGTGAGAATATGGCAGACATTGAAATCATCACATCGCAGACAAAACCTACCGAGGGAATGGTGACGGAAAGATAGCCAAAACTATTCAGAGCTTACCCACCGCCTCGTAGAAAGCCAAAATCCTGGGCGCGGTGAACCGCGATTCAGTCAAACCGTGGCAGACACGGGCAAATATTTCTTCAGCTAACATTCCCTTGGACGAAAGTACGCCGCGCTTCACACCGTCAACGAGCTTCTGTGACACCTCGATCCGCGCCTCCGCATAGTACACGTAGCTCTTGTGCCGGATAAATGGATGATCGCCTGCGTACAATTCGCATGCCGGGTCGTGCGGGATACTCTCTTGGATGGTGCTTACACCGACGAACAGTGAATGCTTCGTGTCGTAGTCAAGGACCTGAGCCGGATCGGTAAGGAGAATGAAAAGGTGTTTTTGATCGGGATCATGTGCTGGACCGGACGGAACGAGAAGCGTCGCCCGCCGATAGGGCACAAACAACTTCACAAGCTCGCGAAGAGCTTATCGATGTGGCGCTGCTGTTCGACCCGTGCTCCCAGCTTTCGAGCTTCGGCGGGGCTGCGGCCAAGCGCCTTGAATATTTCCTCGTAACTGATGGGAATGGACGACCCGTTCGGGTCTTGCCATTCACGGCAGTAACGGTGGATATACTTCACCAAATCCCATTGGTTCACCTTACCGAATTTGGCGAAGACATCGCGAAGAACATCGATGTCAGCGTTGCTCAGTTCGTCGAGTACTTCTCGTGTGGCCCTTCGCCTGAGCGATACGGCGTAATCGGCTTTGTCGGCGATCCAGTGATCCCAGCCACGCTCTTGAAACTTCACCGCACCATTGATGAGATTGAGTGTATTGGATAGCACGGGTCCGTGATCCATGCAAACATAGCGGTCGCCTGAAATCGGATGTCCGTGACGCTTCATAGATTCTCGATCCGCGAGATACAGAAGCTTCATCAGCTTCAGGTATTTCATGCGGGTCCTAGCGTGATTGAGAAGGTACGCCGCCATTTGGGCGACTCGCCGCTCGTTAAACATGGTTCCCCCGTGCTTCAGGTCCAGAGTTCGGTTGACGAGAATTGCCTGTAGTAACCATGGACGGTTAGATTATAGCCAAGTTCCCTGGATTTAGGTAAATAATGGCAGGCAAAAAATGCGGTCGAAGTCATTTTCTTGAGTGACATTCTCGCAGTGCGCGTGAGAATATCATAGACACGGGCATTAACCAATCGTAGACAAAACCTACCGAGGGGATGGTAAGAAGAAATACTAAGGGTTGGCGTGAAATTCCAATCGATTCAAAAATAATTCGTTTTTAACCGCCAGTCATCCTTCCGAGCGCGGCGCTAGTCTGCGGTATAGCCTTGGATCTCGGTCTGGGTGTAGCGCATTTGTTCTTCCATGACCAATTTCGCCAGTTCCTTTTTCAGCGCGTTGAATTCCGCGCTCGCGCTGTCGCGCGGGCGCGGCATCGCGATACGCACGTCGCGCTTGATGGTGCCGGGCCGGTAAGTCATCACCGCCACGCGGTCGGCCAGGTAAACGGATTCTTCGATGCTGTGAGTGACGAAGACGATGGTTTTCCGGTACTCGTCCCAGATGCGCAGCAATTCGTCCTGCAAGGTGCGGCGGGTCAGGGCGTCGAGCGCGCCGAACGGCTCATCCATCAACATAATCGGCGAATCGAGCGCCAGCACGCGGGCGATCGCCACACGCTGGTTCATGCCGCCGGAGAGGTCCTTGGGAAAACGTTCGCGAAACTCGTAGAGGTTGAGTTTGCGCAGGAGCCTGTCCACTTTCCCGTTCATTTCTGCTTTGGGCAGGCCCTTTATCTCGAGGCCGAAGCGGATGTTCTGCGCTACCGTCATCCAGGGAAACAAGGCGTATTCCTGAAACACCATGCCGCGGTCGGGGCCCGGAAACCTGGCGGCGTCCGCCCTGCCGTTGATGGCGATGCTGCCGCTGGTCGGCGGCGAAAAACCGGCGATGGCATTGAGCAAGGTAGATTTGCCGCAGCCCGACGGCCCCAGCAGACAGACGAACTCACCCTCTCCGACATCAAGATTGATGTCTTTCAGCGCAATGACTTCACCCCCCGGGACAGGAAAACTCTTATTGACGTTTTCGATATGGATGAACATTGCCGCCATCCGCTAATTCTGGTCGATGCCGCGGTGCCACTTGAGCAGCCAGTTGTTCAGGCCGTTCATGAAGAAGTCGATGCCAAGCCCGAGCAAGCCGATGGTGAACATTCCCGCGATGATCTTGTCCGACCACAGGTATTCGCGCGCTTCAAGGATGCGGTAGCCGAGACCGCTGTTCACCGCGATCATCTCCGCGACAATCACCACGATGAACGCCGTGCCGATGCCGATGCGCATGCCGGTGAGAATGTACGGCATTGCCGCCGGCACGATCACCCGGCGGAACAGGGTCATCTGGCCTGCGCCCAGATTGCGCGCCGCGCGCAGATAAATTCCGTCCACGTGCTGCACGCCCGCAATGGTGTTCATCAACACCGGAAAGAAAGCACCGATGCTGATTAGGAAAAAAGCCGGCGGATTGCCCAGACCAAACCAGAGGATGGCAAGGGGTATATAAGCGATGGGTGGAATGGGCCGCAGCACTTGTACCAGCGGATTGAACAAGCCGTAAAGCTTGTTGCTGGCACCCATCAGCAGACCGAGGGGCAGCGCAAGCAGCGTGCCGATCAGGAATCCGCCCACCACTCGCGACAGGCTTGCGAGAGCGTCGTGCGGCAGCTCGCCTGAAACCAGCCACAAGGCGTAACTGCCTCCGCTGTAAGAAGCAGTGGGCCGCAAGTACTCCCACCACCTGGCAACCACCTGCACAGGTGACGGCAGTATCTGCGGGTTGACCCAGCCGCTCATTGCCAGGAACTGCCACAGCGCCAAGACCGCAAGGGGAATGACGACACCCCTGGCGAAGTTCAGGATGCCTCTGAAAGGAGCTGCTCCCATGACTCGCCTTTACTTAACCTTCAACTCGGCCTTGGCTTTTTCCAGCAGGTCGAGCTTCACCCAATCTTTCGCCGCCGGGGCGTTGGCGCCCAGCTTGCCCACGCCATATTTCTGCATCAACTCGGTGGTGATCTGGACGTGCTCAACCGTGAGATCATAGGTGTAGGGCGAATTAGCGATCGCATCTTTGAAGTCCTGCGAGGTGATCTGATTCTTGAACATTTGCTCGCGCACGTACTTTTCTGCAACATCCGGCTGCGCGATGAACAAGGCTGTAGCCTCGACAAATACGTTAAGCAGCTTCTGCGCTACCTGCGGGCGTTCCCTGTAAAGCTTCTCCGTGATCACGAGAGAACGGATCGGCTCGCCCATGGGTGTGTCGTAAGGCTTGATCACCTCTATACCGAAGCCCTTGTTGATAGCCTGGGAGGACTGAGGTTCGGATTGGCACATGGCGTCGATGTCCTTGCCAAGAAGCGCCTGGTTGAGATCAGCGTAGGCAAGGTAAACGATTTGCACGTCCTTGCCCGGCTTTTCAGACCAAGTCAGACCCACCTTGCTTAGCTCGGCGAAGAGCAGCAGCTCGTGTGCACCGCCGCGCGCGACTCCCACTTGCTTACCTTTCAGGTCGGCCACTGATTTGATCGCCAAGTCGCTGCGAGCGACGATGCGTGCGCCGCCCTTGGCGAAGCCGGCGACTGCATAAATCGGCACACCCTGCGCGCGCCCCGCAATCGCCCCATCCAGCGCGCTCGCCGAAGCATCGATCTCACCGGCAACAATGGCCGGCAAGATGTCAATGCCCTTCGCGAACATGAGTTCTTCGATTTTGAGCCCGTATTTGGGCGCGATCTCCTTCATATAAGAAACCGCGCCATAGTGAGCAAACTTCAGATTGCCCAAGCGCACCACATCTTCCGCCGACGCATTGCCCGCCGTCATGGCGCCGCAGATCAGCAGCGCCCACCCCATTTTTTTCAACATACATCCTCCTTCGATTAAAACCGGCGCGGGTTTGGCGTCATTTTACAACTTAATGTTCTTTTGGCCCCAATCGCTCGCGGCAGCGCGGTTCAATATAAATCGGGCTTTTAGCGCGCTGACAGAACTGGGGTCGGAATTAATTTACATGATTATTTAATCAGTCCTTCCGCTTTCAACTCTTCCTGCACTGCATGTCTCGACACTTCCGCGCCGGCATCGCGCGGACGAAAAAAAAAGGATCAGAGTTGATTTCCGAGCCACGACTGGCGATCCTTGCACTCCGGAGTCCCGTTTGCTATGGCTGTCACGGCCAGCGAGGTATGATGAACTGATGTGGGAACGTCTCAAGCGCTGGGCAATCTATGGGCACCCCGTAACTTCGTTTCGATCTCACGCTAATGCGCGTTCGAATTTTTTGTGAACCCAGCAAGCTGGCTCTCACGCCAATGTCTGGATTCGGCCAAACCGGACACTGGCGAGAGGTCTCATATCAATTGAGTAGCCTGAAGAGTCGAGCCCCGCTCGGCTCCTCAATCTGGGCAAACTGGGCACTGGGTGGAAAAGTTTTCATTGAACTAATCAATACCATGCAAGGCGAAACACAGCACGGGTCCGAGAGTATTTTGTTATGTGCTTGAATTGATTAGTAAGCAAAAAATAATTGCCAAAGTTAAACGGAAATCTGACATTTTGATAAATTTTTTGTTACTATCTAAAAATAATAAATAGAACAACAAATAGAACAACAAAAAGTAGAAGTCAACAATTTTGGCCAACAGATTGAGCAAGAAAATAAATTTGCAGGGTATCACCCATGCCGCACTGCTCGGGGGGGCAATAAGGTGGCCAAACTAACGTCTGGTCAGCCGCGCGATATAACACCGTATGACGTGGTCGCTGACTATCTTGTGGTAGCGGCCGGCCAGGAAGAACGCTTTGACGACCTAACCCGGCTTGCGGCTAATTTTTGCGGGACGAGTATTGCGGCAATCAGCCTCGCGGACAAAGACAAGTTCTTCGTCAAATCGCTAGTGGGCACCGAACTACCCGAAACCGCGTATGAGGACTCATTCTGCGCGCATGCGGTGAAAGAGCCTGATCTACTCGTAGTGCCTGATGCTTTATCGGACACGCGATTCGCCAACCACCCCTTCGTAAATTCTACTCCTTGCGTACGGTTCTATGCGGGAGCACCATTAATTGCCCCCTCGGGTCATGTGGTAGGCACTCTATGTGTCGCCGATCATGTAGTGCGTGACCTAAATGATTCGCAGAAACAGGTCCTAAAAATTTTAGCGCGGCAAGTAATAGCTCAACTGGAGCTCAGAAGCCAGTCAATCCACGATCACCTTACCGGACTTCTTAATCGGCGCTTTTTGTTTGAAATGCTGGAACGCGAATTAAGCCGAATGGCCCGCAAACAGCAACCTCTTGGTTTGATTATGCTCGATTTAGATCATTTTAAGCGCGTCAATGACAAATTCGGCCACGAAGCAGGCGATGTCGTGCTCAAGACGATAGCGCAAATATTGCGTAGGAACACCCGCCGTGAAGATTTTGCGTGCCGATTTGGGGGCGAAGAGTTTATATTAGTCCTACCGGAAACACCGCTTGCGATCACCCTTGAACGTGCCGAAGAAGTGCTTCAGGCAATTCGCGAAATCGACCTCAAATATAATGGGCAATCACTTGAGAAAATTACCGCCTCAGCAGGTACCGCGTGCTATCTCCAGCACGAAACAAGCCCGCTCGAGCTTTTACGAAGAGCAGATGAAGCGCTGTACGGCGCGAAGGCGGCTGGGCGTGACCAAATGATGATAGGACAGCCTGAGTGAGACGACCCGAAACCAATGGCCTAAGCCACACTACCAAGCAGTAAAAACCTGCTACACAAGCGGCCAACCATAATGTCCGTTATGGGTCGATTACCGCCACGTCGCTAACGGCCAGAAGCGGTCATTCGCCATAGAACCTATGGTGCGTCACCCCGACCCGCGCCTGTAACCGCCAGGAGGAAATTTAGTCTGATGGCCGAACGACCACGAACGCGAAAAGCCCGCAGGCCAAGCATGAACTCAAAGGCGAACGGTCACTCGCAAGAAAGTAGCAGGTATTGAAGTGCCGCCGTCAGTGCTCTTGTTTTGTGCTTTCGCCAGTTCCAATAGCTGCTTGTGGAGCTCTTCTACCGTTCCGCTCTTCTGAGCCGCTTCGAAAGCGTTCATTGTTGGGCCATAGAACCGTCTAAATGATTCGATGACATGCGTCGGGCTCTTGTCAGGCGATATAAAGGAGTATGTGTCCTTGACCATGGATATTCTTTCCTTGGGCACTCCGGCCTGACCAAAACGCTCGATGATGTGAGTATCCACGCCCCAGGTCATTGGACTGACGAAGCCTTCTGGAGGTGGAGGCATAAACGAGGAGCTTATCTTCAGCAGCTGCGACACGAATGAAGTTGGATCGTTCGGGATCCAGTTGCCCATCACAATGCGACCACCTGGTTTTGTGACCCGGACCATCTCCCTGGCTACGTCGAAGGGCTTTGGAGCGAACATGGCGCCGAATACAGAGAGGGTCAAATCAAACGAATGGCCGCTGACCCCTTGCAGGTTGCACGCATCTCCCTCTTGAAATGTCAGTCGGCTGAGACCCGCCTCCGCCGCTCGTTTGTTCCCCGCTTCAACGAGGTTCTTGGCAATGTCGATGCCAACAACTTCAGCCCCTAAGAGAGCGAGAGGAACCGCCGTAGTACCATCTCCGCAGCCTAGATCCAAAACCCGCAGCGGCGGCGTTATCCCGAGCGACTTCACGACGGCTTCTCCAGATTGACGCATGAGGGCGGCAATCTCGGTAAAGTCGCCTTTCTCCCACAACGATTTATTTGGATTCAAGATAGCTCCCTCCTACTATTATGGTACCAGCGTTAGAACGCCAATGTCACCGTTCACCCCGCCGTGGGGCGGGGGCAACGGTCGAACGCGGTCATCCACAGGCCCATTACCTAATTACTTAATCAGTCCTTCCGCTTTCAACTCTTCCTGCACTTCATGCCCCGACACTTCCGCGCCGGCATCGCGCGGGAGTCCCGCGTGTAAAAAGAGCGACGTCGCGGAAATGATTGCGATGCCGAGGAAGGCCGGCCAGAAATCGGAGGCGACGATCGTATCGTGATCCTGCAGGAGGCTCGAGATCTGCAGCGCGTAGGCGCCGACCGCCACGCCCAGGCTCTGCGCGAGCTGCTGAGCCATGCTCGAGAAGCTCGATGCCCGGCTCATAGCCGGCATGGAGACATCGGCGAACGAGATCGCATGCAGCGCGGTGAACTGCAGCGAGCGCAGGCAGCCACTCAATAGCAGCACGGCGACGATGATGTAATGCGGCGTGCTTGCGGTGAATAATCCGTAGACCGCGATGCCGGCGGAAGCCACGGCCGCATTTACCGTCATCACCCTGCGGAATCCGTAGCGCCTGAGGATCGCACTGGTCAGGGTCTTCATAAGCAATGCGCCCGCCGCAGTCGCGCAGGTCAGCAGGCCGGATTGCAGCGGGTCGAGCCCGAAGCCGAGCTGCAGCAAGAGCGGCAGCAGAAAAGGCGTTGCGCCGACGCCGATGCGGAACAAACTGCCGCCCACGACGCTAGTGCGGAACGTAGGAATCTTCAGCAGCTCGAGGTCGAGCACGGGATGCGGTGTGCGCTTGGCATGCCACCCATAGCCTACCAGTACAAGCGCGCCGAGCGCGATGCAGGCGGCCGAGAGCTCCCCGGACAGCAGATGGCCGCCGAGCGCGGACAGGCCCAGCATCAGCACCGAGAGCCCGATTCCGGAGAGCATGAAGCCGCGCATGTCGAGCGACGGCATCTCAGGCTCGCGGATGTTCGGGATGTGGCGCAATACGAGGAACAGGCCGAGAATGCTGATCGGTACGTTAATCAAAAAAATCCAGCGCCAGTGGAAATACAGCGTGATCATGCCGCCGAGTGGCGGCCCGATGACAGGTCCCATCAGCGCCGGCACGGTGAGATAAGCGAGCGCCGAGACGAGCTCGCTCTTCGGGATGGCTCGGAGCAACACGAGGCGGCCGACCGGCACCATCATCGCGCCGCCCATCCCCTGCAGGAAGCGCGCGCCGACGAACGCCGCCAGCGTGCTCGACGCTGCACACAACAGCGATCCGCCCATGAATACGGCGATCGCGGTGGCAAACACGGTGCGCGAGCCGAAGCGGTCGGCGAACCAGCCGCTTACCGGAATGAACACCGCCAGGCTGACGAGATAGGACGTCAGCGCGAGCTTGAGCCCGAGTGGATTTTCCCCGATGTCCTTGGCGATGGCCGGCAACGCTGTCGCGATTACTGTCGCATCCATGTTCTCCATGAAGAGAGCACAGGCGACGATCAGCGGAATCAGGATCACGCGCGGCATTAATTGCAGCGCTCTCACGTATCACCCAGATACTCGCGCAGACTAATGATGCGTACGCCGCGGTACTCCCGAAGCGCCAGCAACACCTGGTCTCCGGTAACGATGGCGTCCGCGCGGCCGGCGAGCGCGCATTCCAGGATGCGATTGTCGGGCTCGTCCTTTACAACATGGAGTCTTCGCCGCGGCTTGACGGATAGGGCGAGTTCCGACAGAAACACAGCGACGTGCGCGAGCTCTTCGGCATCGCGCGAGAACTTGCGTCCAAGTATGCCAAGCAGTTCGTCGAGGATGGGCTTGGAGAGAATAAGCTGATCTTGTTCTGCCGCTACGCGCCGCAGAGCCGCTTCGCCCCGGCCGCCCGGGAACACCAGAGCCGAGACAAGAATATTGGTGTCGAAAACGACCTTCACCCGCGCAGGTAGCGATCGAGGTCCTGCTCGGTGAGGATGCCTTTGTCGCGCGCCTTGCGGCTCCAATATCCCTGCATGCCGCGAAGCTCCTGGAGCCGCCGCTCGATACGCGCCTGGCGCAGCGCGTCCTGAATCACCGCGCTCAGCGTCTTGCCTTCGGCCCGTGCGAGCGCCTCGGCGTCACGCGCGAGATCGGCGGGAAGCGAGATGGTTTTCTTGACGGCGGTGCCCATGGCGGCTCGATCCGGTGTTGGTATGAATAAATCATACCAGCAGTTTGCGTGCTGTCAAGCG
>DATDGC010000065.1:0-17439 GCA_036522275.1 Burkholderiales bacterium
GTTTGACCCAGGAGCAGCGGGTAACGATTAAATTTTTCGCTCCACCCATTGCGCCACGCTGGCGAGCGCTTGCGGAAGTTTCGCGGGTTCGGTGCCGCCCGCTTGCGCCATATCCGCTCTGCCGCCACCTTTACCGCCGACTTGTTGCGCGACATTATTCACCAAATCGCCCGCTTTTATTTTTGAGGTGAGGTTATCCGTCACACCGGCAATTAAAGTGACCTTGCCGGAATCGGTTGACCCGAGAACCACCACGCAGGATTTGAGTTTTTCTTTGAGCTTGTCCACGGTTTCACGCAGCGCTTTGGCATCCGCGCCTTCAAGCTTGGCGGCAAGCACTTTGACGCCTTTGACTTCCACCGTTTGATTGATCAGCTCGTCGCCTTGCGAAGAAGCAAGCCTGGATTTGAGGCGCGAAAGCTCTTTTTCCAGCGCTCGCACGTTGTCGATGATCTGGTTAATTTTAGCCGTGAGTTCCTGAGGCTGCGCTTTGAGCACTGCGGCGGCTTCCTGCATCCGCGCTTCCTGCTGCTGCACATATTCGAGCGCGCCTTCGCCGGTCACGGCTTCGACGCGGCGAATTCCCGCCGCGACGCCGGACTCGGAAACAATCTTGAAGAAACCGATGTCGCCGGTGCGCTTCACATGCGTGCCCCCGCAGAACTCCGTGGAAAAATCCCCCATGCGCATCACCCGCACTTCATCGCCGTATTTTTCGCCGAACAGCGCCATCGCGCCGGATTTGATCGCCTCGTCGTATTTCATGATTCGCGCTTCAGCCAACTCATTGCGGCGGATTTCGCGGTTGACCAGGTTTTCGACTTCGCGGATTTGTTCCGTTGTCACCGGCTGTGGATGGGAAAAATCGAAGCGGGTCTTGAATTCATCCACCAGCGAACCCTTTTGCAGAACATGCGTGCCCAATACCTGCCTCAGCGCCGAATGCATCAGATGCGTCGCGGAATGGTTGTGCATGGTGCGGCTGCGCAACTTCATGTCCACTTCGGTGCTCACCATATCACCGATGCGCAGTCCGCCGCTGATTAACATGCCGTGGTGGCCGTAAACTTCGGCCTGAATCTTCTGCGTATCCTCCACCTTGAAAGTCGCGCGCGGCGTCGCCAAGCCAATCAGCATGCCGCGGTCGCCCACCTGGCCGCCCGATTCGGCGTAAAAAGGTGTGCGGTCGAGCACCACGATGGCATGCTGGCCTTGTGCGATGCGGTCAACCGAAGCACTTTCCACGTATAACACCACTACCTTGGCATTCAGCTTCAAAGTTTCATAACCATGGAATTCAGTTTGCTTGCCGTTGTATTCCACGCCGCCCTGCGTGCCGAATTTCGACGCGGCGCGGGCGCGCTCGCGCTGACGCTCCATCGCCGCTTCGAAACCCGCGAAATCTACGGTGACGCCGCGCTCGCGCGCAATATCAGCGGTGAGGTCCACTGGAAAACCGAAGGTGTCGTAGAGCTTGAACACGGTCTCGCCGTCGAGCATACGATCTTCGCGGTGTAGCGCAGATTCCAGAACACCCATGCCATTTTCCAGCGTCTCGGCGAAGCGCTCTTCTTCCTGTTTCAACACCTGTGCCGCGCGTTCCGCACCGCTGCCCAATTCCGGATAAGCCGCGCCCATTGCTTTCACCAGATCGGCGACCAGCAAGTGGAAGAACGGTTTCTTCTGACCGAGCTTGTAGCCGTGGCGGATGGCGCGGCGTATGATCCGGCGCAGCACATAGCCGCGCCCTTCGTTCCCGGGAATCACGCCGTCCACGATGAGAAAACTGCACGCACGAATATGGTCGGCAATGACCTTGAGCGAATTGCTGGAAAGGTCTTTGCTATGCGTGACTCGCGCCGCAGCTTTGATTAAATCCTTGAACAAATCAATTTCATAATTGCTGTGCACGCCCTGCATCACCGCGGCGATGCGCTCCAGCCCCATGCCGGTATCCACCGAAGGCTTGGGCAGCGGGTGCAACGTTCCCGCTTCGTCGCGGTTGTATTGCGTGAACACCAGGTTCCAGATTTCGACGAAGCGATCGCCTTGATCCCCGGGCGTGCCGGGCGGGTTGCCGGGAATGCCCGGCCCATGGTCGTAAAAAATCTCGGTGCACGGTCCGCAGGGACCCGTATCGCCCATCTGCCAGAAATTATCCATCGTGGCAATGCGCGCAAAGCGCTTTTCCGAAACCCGAATATCCTTTAGCCAAAGCTCGGCGGCCTCGTTATCTTCGGCATAAACCGTCACCCATAGCTTGTCTGCAGGAACTTTCAGCACGCCGGTCAAAAATTCCCACGCGTAACGGATGGCATCGCGCTTGAAGTAATCGCCGAAGCTGAAATTGCCCAGCATTTCAAAAAAGGTATGGTGGCGCGCGGTATAGCCGACGTTTTCCAGGTCGTTGTGCTTGCCGCCGGCGCGCAAGCAGCGCTGCGAGCTCACAGCGCGCACGTATGGCCGCTGCTCACGGCCGAGGAAAACATCCTTGAATTGCACCATTCCGGAGTTAGTAAAGAGCAAGGTGGGGTCATTGCCGGGAACAAGCAGGCTCGAAGCCACGACCGTGTGGCCCTTGCTCTTGAAGTAATCCAGGAATATTTTGCGGATTTCGCTGCTGTTCATACCTTGCTTTCCCACTATTCGCCTTCGCCCGCTCCACGCAGAAGCTTCAGGATCACGTCCAGATCAAATCCCCTGCCCTGCATGAACCTGATTTGTTTCCCTCGCTCGCTGGCATTCCTGGGCAGTCTGCCGAATTTTTTCCCCCATACTGCGCGGGCGGCTTCTTGTTCGCTTTCCCGAATTTGCGGCTTGGCTTCCGAGATGGCTTCTTCCGAAACTCCCTTACCGCGCAACTCCCGAACGATGCGCATCACTCCATATCTGCCACGTCGCGTATGGACTGTTTGCTCCACCAGGCGCGCCTCAGATAGCCAGCCACGCGTCTCTAAATCATCGAGCAAAATCTGGATATCGTCGGGTTCTTCAGCATGCGGCGCGAGCTTGCGTTGCAGCTCCAGTCTCGAGTGCTCGCGCCGCGCGAGACAGCGCAACGCTCGCTCACGCAGGCTAAGCTTTCTTTTCACCCGCCAGCTGCTGAGGAACATTCACGCCGACATTGGCGCGAATTTTGTTCTCGATTTCCTGCGCCACCTTGGGATGTTCTTTCAGGTATTCGCGCGCGCTGTCCTTGCCCTGGCCGATTTTCTCGCCCTTGTAGGCATACCAGGCGCCGGATTTTTCGATGAGTTTGTGGATTACGCCGAGCTCGATGATCTCGCCTTCGCGGGAAATGCCCTCGCCGTAGAGTATATCGAACTCCGCCTGCTTGAATGGCGGCGCGACCTTGTTCTTCACCACCTTGGCGCGGGTCTCATTGCCGATCACTTCTTCGCCTTTTTTGATTGAACCGATGCGGCGGATGTCAATGCGCACCGAGGCGTAGAATTTGAGCGCGTTGCCGCCGGTGGTGGTTTCAGGATTGCCG
This sequence comes from Burkholderiales bacterium, assembly GCA_036522275.1. GTDB lineage: Bacteria > Pseudomonadota > Gammaproteobacteria > Burkholderiales > JAHFRG01 > JAHFRG01. Next base: position 3,494 of record DATDGC010000065.1, read on the forward strand.
AACATGATGCCGATTTTCATGCGGATCTGGTTGATGAAAATCACCAGGGTGTTGGAGCGCTTGATGTTGGCGGCAAGTTTCCTCAGCGCCTGCGACATGAGCCGCGCCTGCAGGCCCATCTGCGGCTCGCCCATCTCGCCTTCGATTTCCGCTTTCGGCGTCAATGCCGCGACCGAGTCCACCACCACCACGTCCACCGATCCGGAGCGCACCAGCATGTCGGTGATTTCCAGCGCCTGCTCGCCGTTGTCGGGCTGCGAAATCAGCAATTCTTCCACTTTTACGCCGAGCTTCTTCGCGTATTGCGGATCGAGCGCGTGCTCGGCATCAATGAACGCCGCGGTGCCGCCGAGTTTCTGCGCTTCCGAAATCACCTGCAGCGCCAGCGTGGTTTTGCCGGAGGATTCCGGCCCGTAGATTTCCACCACCCTGCCGCGCGGCAGCCCCCCCACACCGAGCGCGATGTCCAGTCCCAGCGAGCCGGTAGAAACGACTTGAATATCTTTCGCGACCTCGCTCTCCCCGAGGCGCATGACCGAGCCCTTGCCGAACTGCTTTTCGATCTGCGACAGCGCCGCCGCCAATGCTTTGCTTTTGTTTTCGTCCATGAGCTGGTCCTCTTTTTTAACTAGTGAATTATGGCATAAGTGACTTAACGCAGGAAGCCAAAAACGGACTACAAAAGTTATTCAAGCATTTCCAGCACGCCTTGCAGTGCACGCATGACTGCTTTGCGGCGTATAGTCTGGCGATTGCCTTTAAAATGACGCGCTTCGCTCACCATTTCGCCGTTTTTCAGGCACCACGCCAAACAAACGGTACCCACGGGCTTATCAGGTGTGCCGCCGTCCGGGCCCGCGGTGCCGCTTACCGCTACTGCGACCTGGGCGTGGCTGTTTTTGAGCGCGCCTGCCGCCATTTCACGCGCTGTTTGTTCCGATACCGCGCCGAATTTATCCAGCGTTTTCCTTTTGACACCCAGCATTTCACGCTTGGAAATATAGGTATAGGTAATGAAGCCGCGCTCAAACCACTCCGAGCTCCCCGGCACCCTGGTCACTGCCTCCCCCACCCCGCCGCCGGTGCAGGATTCCGCCATCACCAGCATGAGTTTGCGGGTTTTCAGTGCCTTGCCTACGCGGATGGCGAGTTTATAGAGAATGTCGTTTGCCATCACTCAATCAGGGTTTTCCAGAACGCGAGGCAGAGCAGCGTGTAAAACGCCGCAATCAAATCATCCAGCATCACACCGAAACCGCCACGAACCGTTTTGTCGTAATAGCCGATAGGCGGCGGTTTGAGAACATCAAAAGTACGGAACAACAAAAACGCAAAGGCCTGCCACAACAGCGTATTCGGCGTGAAATGGAGCACCAGCAAAAACGCAACCAATTCATCCCAGACAATTCCGCTGTGGTCATGTACGCCCAGCGCCTTTCCGGTTTTACCGCATATCCAGATGCCCAGCACGAATAGAGTTGCAGTCATCAGCAAAAATTCCGCTGGCATCAAACGCGGGCTGAGGTACCAAAAAAGCGGAAATGCCATAACCGTGCCCGCAGTTCCCGGTGCGCCGGGAAACAGCCCCGCGCCGAAACCGAACGCGAGAAAATGCACCGGGTTGCGTAGAATAAACCGCCATGATGGAAGCGTCTCAGCCAAAATGATCAAATCCCTTGGTGTTGCAGGCTATGCCCATGCGTTTACCCGCGGCGTCAAGCAGGGTCAAGCCTCGTCCCTTTTTTATGCTGCCGATGCGCGTCAAAGGCAATTTCAGTTTGCGCGATAGTTTTGCCAGCTCCACACTATTTTTCTTCGGCGCAGTAAAGCAAAGCTCGTAATCATCGCCGCCGGCAAGCAGCGCGTGCAGCGCTGCATCGTGTTTCAGGTATTTTTGCAGCACCGCGGACTTGGGCAATGCCGTAAACTCGATGACTGCAGCAACACTGGAACACTCCAGGATATGTCCCAAATCGGCGAGGAGTCCATCGGAGATGTCAATTGCAGAGTGCGCCAATCCCAGAAGATGCTGCCCAAGGGCGACGCGCGCGTTGGGCGTGTGCAGTTTATTCAAACAAGCTTGCGCCTCTTGCGCTTCAAGGTGAATGCGGTTTTGCAAATGAGCGAGCGCCAGCGTGGCATCTCCAAGTTGGCCTGAAACCCATATTTCGTCGCCGGGTTTTGCGCCATCGCGGCGCAGCGCCTTGCCCGCTGGCACCTCGCCCATGACTTGCACGCAGATATTGAGCGGCCCGCGTGCGGTATCGCCGCCGATCAAATCAACCCGCTGCGCTCTTGCCAAATCCATAAAACCTTTGGCAAAAGGCTTAAGCCATTTTTCATCGGCTTCAGGCATGGCGAGCGACAGCGTCGCCCAGCGCGGTGTCGCTCCCATCGCCGCCATATCGGAGAGATTAACCGCCAGCGCTTTGTGTCCCAGCTTGTAAGGATCCGCGTCGGAGAAAAAATGCGTGCCGGAGATCAGCATGTCGGTGGATACCACGAGTTCCATGCCCTTGGCGACTTTTACCAGCGCCGCATCATCACCCACCCCCAGCACAGCGTGGGGCGCCGGATGTGTGAAATAGCGCCGGATGATTTCGAATTCGGTAGGCATTTTTAATTTTACCGCAGAGACGCTGAGACGCGGAGAGAAAGGCAAATAGACAGGATTAACAGGATTTCTCAGGATTGACACGAATTAATCTTGTTAATCTTGCCTAATCATGTAAATCCTGTCTAATCGATTTGGTTTTTCCGTGCCTCTGTGATTCAAGCTTTTGCCTTAATTTCCGACGCGCGCAATTTGGTGGCGAGTTTGTCGAGAACACCGTTCACGTATTTATGCCCGTCAGTACCGCCGAATGACTTGGCCAGCTCCACCGCCTCGTTGATCACAACTTTGTAGGGCACATCCGGCTGGTGCGCAAGCTCATAAGCGCCTAACAGCAAAATGCCATGCTCGATGGGGCTCAGTTGCTTAAGCGGGCGGTCAAGATTGGGCTGCAATTTTTGCTCCAGCTCTTGCGCGCAGGAGATTGCACCACGCAGCAGCGCCAGAAAATATGCTTCATCCAGTTTCTCGAAGCCTTTTGCGGCGCGCAGTTGCTTTTCGAGGATGTCGGCGGTGTCGCCACCCAACTGCCATTGGTACAGCGCCTGCAGTGCGAATTCCCGCGAGCGCCTGCGGCTGCTTCTGGCTTTGGGTGGCCGGGTCGTGGTCATTTGGTATGAAATGCCGCTATTTCTCGTCCAGGCGCCGCAGCAAGTTGGCCATCTCTATCGCCACCCTGGCCGCTTCAGCGCCCTTCTTGCTCATGCGCGAGCGCGCTTGCTTTTCATCAAGGGTGGTCAATATGGCATTCGCTACAGGTATGCCGCTATCGAGTTGCACCGAGGCCAGTCCGCTTGCCGACTGGTTCGCCACCACTTCGAAATGATAGGTCTCGCCGCGAATTACCGCGCCCAGCGCAATGAGCGCGTCAAACTTCCCGGTATTCGCCATTTTTTGCAGCGCCAGCGGGATTTCCAACGCGCCCGGCACCGTCACCAGGGTAACCGCTTCCTCAGCCACGCCGTGTTTCAGCAGCGCATCGAGGCAGGCGGTGAGCAAGCCTGCGCTGATGTCCCGGTTGAACTGGCTCATTATGATGCCGATGCGCAAATGTGCGCCGTTAAAATCAGGTTCTATTTTTTTCATTGCTGTTCCATGAACACTATTTTTTATCGGGCAGCTCGTAACCGGTAACTTCCAGGCCAAATCCCGCCATGCTTGGCATCTTGCGCGGCGCAGCGAGCAGGCGCATTTTGGTGACCTTGAGGTCCTTGAGAATTTGCATGCCTATGCCGTAGTTGCGCAAATCGGTTCTCGCCGGCTTCTTTTCGGTAGAGCGTTCGGGTTTTATCCGCTCCAACAGCTCATCTGCACCCTCCTGCCGCTGCAACAGTAGAATGACGCCCTTGCCCGTGGCCGCTATCGTTTTCAGCGCATCGTAAATGCTCCAGGTATGCCCGCCGGCGCCGGTATCCAGCAAATCCATCACCGACAACGGCTCATGCACCCGCACCAGCGTTTCTTCGCCGGGAACGATCTCTCCTTTCACCAAGGCGAGATGCGTAGCGCTCGCCGTCTTGTCACGGTAGGCAATCAGTTTGAACTTGCCGTGCACGGTATCCACCATGCGCTCCGTAAAGCGCGTGACCAGCGACTCGGTACGGCTGCGGTAATGAATAAGGTCGGCGATGGTGCCGATTTTCAATTGATGCTGCTTGGCGAATTCCAGCAAATCCGGAAGCCTGGCCATCTCGCCATTGTCTTTCAATACCTCGCAAATGACCGCCGCCGGCGTGAGGCCCGCAAGCTGGGCAAGATCGCAGCCCGCTTCGGTATGCCCGGCGCGCGCCAGTACCCCGCCCTGCTGTGCCATCAGGGGGAAAACATGTCCCGGCTGGGCGATATCATCAGGGCTGGCATCCTTTTTCACAGCGACTTGAATGGTGCGCGCGCGGTCGGCTGCGGAAATGCCGGTAGTAACACCCTCCCTTGCTTCAATTGAAGCGGTGAAATTAGTGCCAAGCAAAGAACGATTTTGCACCACCATCAGCGGCAGATTCAGTTGTTTGCAGCGTTCTTCGGTGAGCGTCAGGCAAATCAGGCCGCGTCCGTGTTTCGCCATGAAATTGATTGCTTCGGGCGTGACGAATTCCGCGGCGAGCAGCAAATCGCCCTCGTCTTCGCGGTCTTCCTCGTCAACCAGGATAACCATCCTGCCGGCCCTGACGTCGGCAATGATGTCTTGAATCGGGCAAATGCGCGAGCTCATTTACGCCCAGCCTTTAACAATTGCTCCGCATAACGCGCCATCATATCCACTTCCAGGTTCACTCTGGCACCTCGTTTCAAATACTTCATATTGGTGACTTCAAGCGTATGCGGAATCAGGTTGACACTGAATGCGCTGCCCCTGACTTTGTTTACTGCCAGGCTCACGCCGTTTACCGCAATCGAACCCTTGCGTGCGATGTATTTCGCGATCCCGCGCGGCGCTTTGATGGACAGCAAATAACACTCGCCCGCCCGCTCGAATTTCGCCACCTGGCCCACACCGTCAACGTGACCGCTCACCAAGTGCCCATTGATGCGGTCTGAAACCCGCAGCGCTTTTTCCAGATTGACCTTCCCGCGTTCCACGAAACCCGCGGCGCAATTCAAAGTCTCCCGCGACACATCGGCGCTGAATGAATTGACAGAGCGGGCAATAACCGTCAGGCATATGCCATCCACCGCGATGCTGTCACCCACCCTGATATCGCTTAAATCCAGGGTGGTGCCAATGGTAAGGCGCAGGCCTTTACCTTGAGGCTTTACCTCGCTGATTTCACCCGTTGCTTCGATTATGCCGGCAAACATTATGTGATCTTTCCTGCGCGCAATTACAACGGCCATTGTATGCGCCGTTTGGCTTGCAGGATACCCCACGCCTGCCACAGTTCTTCAGCAATCATCTGCCGCGTCCGGGCCCTGAGGTGATCGGCGCAGCCGTCGCACGCATGACCAATTAGGGAAGAGCTTCCTAGGCAAAGCGCGCCAGCACGCGCATATCCTGCCCTACCATGCGCAGGTCTATGATTTTCAGTTCTCGCCGCCCGGCCAATTCCGTTAACTCGGGCAAATCAAACATGCCGCGCGCGTTATCGCCAAGCAAATGCGGGGCAAGGTAAAGCAGCAACTCGTCCACCAATCCCGCTTTCAAAAGCGAACCGTTAAGCCTGAAGCCGCTCTCCACCAGGACTTCATTCATCTCAAACTTTGCGAGCGATGCCATCATCTGGCCCAGCTCCACCTTGCCTTCCTGGTTTAACAAAATAATCACCTTGGCGCCGACATCACTTAGCCTGGAAATCCTGGTTTCATCGTCAACTGCACAAAATATCAGCACGCCTCCGCCTTGCAGCACACGCGCCGAGGGAAGAATCTCCAGCTTGCTGTCCACCACCACACGCAGGGGTTGCCGCGACGTTTTCACGTGCCGCACCGTAAGCTGCGGGTCGTCGTCCCTGATGGTGCCGATGCCGGTGAGGACCGCGCAGGAACGGGCGCGCCAGTAGTGCGCGTCCTGCCTTGCCGGCTCGCCGGTAATCCAGCGGCTCTTGCCGTTGTTGAGCGCGGTCTTGCCGTCAAGGCTTGCAGCTATTTTCATTCTTACCCAGGGACGGCCGCGGGTCATGCGCGAAATAAAACCGATGTTCAATTCGCGCGCTTCGATTTCCAGAATCCCGCATTCGGTTTGGACGCCGGCCTGTTTGAGTTTTCCCAATCCGCCGCCTTTGACCAGCGGGTTGGGGTCCCGCATCGCCGCAACCACCCGCGCCACGCCGGATTTAATCAGCGACTCGGCGCAAGGGCTGGTTTGTCCGTGATGATTGCAAGGCTCCAGCGTGACATACACTGTTGCGCCGCGTGCTTTTTCTCCTGCCATGTTGAGCGCATTGATTTCCGCATGAGGCTGCCCGGCGCGTTCATGCCAACCCTGCCCTATCACTTTTCCTTCGCGCACAATGATGCAGCCCACTCGCGGATTCGGGCTGGTGGTGTACAAACCTTGCTCGGCGAGACGCAAGGCTTGCGCCATGTAACGATGATCGTCTGGGGAAAACATCACGAGGTTAAACCCGTGGTGAAATGATTCAAACGCGGCGGCGCGGCCGGCTCTTGGCGGGCTGCTGCACTTCCTTGATCGCGTCGCGGAAATCTTCTTCGTCCTGAAAACTTCGGTACACCGAGGCAAAGCGGATATACGCCACTTTGTCCATTTTGTACAACTCCTTCATCACCATTTCGCCGATGTGCCGCGAGGGCACTTCGCGCTCGCCAAGACTCAGCAGCTTTTGCACGATGCGGTCTATCGCTTCATCCACCCGCTCCGCCGCAACCGGGCGCTTGTGCAGCGCGCGCATGAAGCCGGTGTGCAAACGGCTGCGGTCGAATTCGGTGCGGTTGCCATTTTGCTTGATGATTTGCGGCATGCGCAATTCCACGGTTTCGTAAGTGGTGAAGCGTTTCAGGCAGGAAGAACAGCGCCGGCGCCGGCGCACGCTGGTGCCTTCCTCGTTCACACGTGAATCAACCACCTGGGTGTCTTGCGCGCTACAGAACGGGCACTTCATGATATGTGGTAAGGAATAAGGTGTGAGGGGTGTAAGTCAGCATCTTTTTCTACTCCCTGCTCCTCACCCCTTACTTCCCATAAACCGGATACTTTGCGCACATCGCTTTCGCCTCTCCCGCGACTCGCTGCAATAACTTTTGGTCGTTGGGCGCCTCCAGCACATCGGCAATCAGGTTCGCCAATTGTTTTGCTTCGATTTCCTGAAAACCCCGTGTGGTCATCGCCGGCGTGCCGATACGGATACCGCTGGTGACAAAAGGTTTCTCCGGATCATTGGGGATGGCGTTTTTATTGACCGTAATATGCGCGCGTCCCAGAGCGGCTTCCGCGTCCTTGCCGGTGATTTTCTTGGCGCGCAAATCCACCAGAAATAAATGGCTGTCGGTGCGGCCCGAGACAATGCGCAGACCCCGCTCCTGAAGTTTTTTTGCCATTACCCGCGCGTTGTCTATCACCAGCCCCTGGTATTGCTTGAATTCCTTGCTCATCGCTTCCTTGAATGCCACCGCCTTGGCGGCGATAACGTGCATCAGGGGCCCGCCCTGAATTCCCGGAAAAATGGTGGAATTAATCGCCTTGGCGAGCTCTTCCTTGCTGGTAAGGATGAGACCGCCGCGCGGGCCGCGCAGAGTCTTGTGCGTGGTGCTGGTGACAAAATCGGCAATGCCTACCGGGTTGGGGTAATGGCCCGCCGCGATCAATCCCGCATAGTGCGCCATATCGACGAAGAAATATGCACCCACGCTATCGGCGATTTCGCGGAAGCGCTTCCAGTCGATCACCAGCGCGTAAGCCGACGCGCCGGCAATGATCATTTTGGGCTTGTGCTGCTTCGCCAGCCGTTCCACTTCATCGTAGTCGATTTCTTCCGTTTTAGGATGCAAGCCATAAGTCACGGCATTGAAGATTTTGCCGCTGAGATTTACCGCAGCGCCATGTGTCAGATGCCCGCCGTGAGCAAGCGACATGCCGAGGATGGTGTCGCCCGGCTTCAGCACCGCAAAGTAAACCGCCTGGTTGGCCTGCGAACCGGAATGCGCCTGCACATTGGCAAACTCGGCATTGAACAGCGCTTTCACCCGGTCTATTGCCAGCTGCTCGGCGATGTCCACGAATTCGCAGCCGCCGTAGTAGCGTTTGCCGGGATAGCCTTCGGCGTACTTGTTGGTCAGCACCGTGCCTTGCGCCTGCAACACTGCCGGGCTGGCATAATTTTCCGAGGCGATCAGCTCGATATGGTCTTCCTGGCGCTGATTTTCGGCGCAAATTGCCTTCCACAGCTCAGGGTCAACGCTGGCGAGATTATGTTGAATGGAAAAGGCCATGGTCGCAGCTTTCTTACGGTAAATTAAAGGGGTAATTTTACCACGTTAGCCTACGTTGCGCGCCCCCGCCCTGCTGATATCTCAAACTGAAACCTCCGTAGGCGACAACTCGTATTTGACGCCTTCCTCAATCCCCGGCGACAGTCATGTTTTCTATAAGGATGGAACCACACTGCTTCGAGCCGCGTACCAGGATGTCTTTGCCGACAGCGACAATGCCGCGGAATATGTCTTTGAGATTTCCGGCAATAGTGATTTCCTGCACCGGGTATTGGATTTCGCCACGCTCCACCCAAAAACCGGCGGCACCGCGTGAGTAGTCTCCGGTAATCAGGTTCACGCCCTGCCCGAGCAATTCGGTAACCAGTAAACCTCTTTCCATTTGTTTCAGCAGGCCTGCTAAATCCAATTCTCCGCTTTGCAGCAGCAAATTATGGTTGCCGCCGGCATTACCGGTGGATTGCATCCCCAGCTTGCGCGCCGAATAGCTGCCCATAAAATACCCTTGCAATACGCCGTCCTTGACCACCTCTCGCGTGCGGGTAATCACGCCTTCGTCGTCAAAAGCGCTGCTTGCCAGGCCTTTTTCGAGATGTGGCAATTCCTTGATTTGCACCAAAGGAGCAAACACCTGGGTGCCCAGACTGTCCAGCAGGAAGGACGATTTGCGGTACAGGCTACCGCCGCTTACCGCGGCGACGAAATGGCCGATCAGGCTTGCCGCAAGCGGCGCTTCAAACAGCACCGGCACCTGCAGCGTGCTGATTTTTCTCGCGCCGAGGCGTCGCACGCAGCGGCTGCCGGCTTTTTCGCCGATGCTTTTCGCGGCCTCCAAATCGTTTTGCGCACGCGCTACGGCGTACCAATCGTCGCGCTGCATCGCGTCATCCTTGCCGGCGATAACCGCGCAGCCGATGCTGTGACGCGAGCTGGGGAACCCGGACATGAATCCCAGGGTGTTGGCATAGATAAAATGCATCTCCTGGATGGAAACGGTGGCGCCCTCGGAATTACTGACGCGCTTGTCCGCCGCAAACGCCGCAGCCTCGCAGGAACGCGCAAGCTCAATGGCCTGTTCCACGTTCAGCTCCCACGGGTGGTAAAGATCGAGGTCGGGAATATTGCGCGCCAGCTGGTTTTCGTCTGCCAAGCCGGCGCACTCATCTGCCGCGGTGTGGCGCGCGATGGACAGCGCCGCATCCACGGTATCGCGCACCGCCGGTGCAGAAAAATCCGAGGTGCTGGCGTAACCGCGCTGCTTTCCGAGATAGACGGTCACCACGAGCCCCTTGTCGCGGTTATATTCGATGGTTTCCACTTCGCCGCGGCGTACCGTGACACTCTGCCCGAAACCGTCCGACACGTCGGTCTCGCAAGCGTTTGCCCCACCCTCTCTCGCGCGCCGCAGAATATCCTGCGCGATTTGCTTCAGGGTTTCTTCGCTGTTCGAGAAGCGCCGGTTGGACACGGGGCTTGAATCAAGGTGGATGGAGACTTGTTTCATAAAGGTGGCTATCATACCAGCTTCAATCCCCTGCTTTAAGCCGATGGACCAGCCGATCAGCAAGACTCAACGCAAAAAAAACATGCATGCGCTGCAGTACCTGGGCGAACAATTGGTCGCGCTCAATCCCGCGCAAATCGAGCAGCTCGATTTAACCGAGAAGCTGCGCGATGCCGTCATTGAGGCCAGGAAATTAAAAAAATTCGAGGCGCGCCGCAGACAAATGCAATATATCGGCAGGTTGATGCGCGGAATAGACGCGGCGCCGATCCGCCAAAAACTGGGCAGCGTCCTGAGCCCGCAGAAGCAGCACCAGGCGTGGCTAAATCTTATCGAGCGCTGGCGCAAGCGGTTGCTGGCGGACGAAGCGGCGCTTGCTGAACTGATCCAGGTCCATCCACAGGCCGATGCGCAACAGTTGCACCTGCTGGTGTGGAACACCCAGAGTGAAGCAACCTTAGGCAAGCCGCCCAAAAGTTTCCACGCGCTGTTCCAAGAGCTGCAGGAACTCATTCCACAGCCGAACTCCGACACATGAAGGCTTGTTATACTTCGTGCCATGAGCAATGAACTCCTGATCGGGGTGGTCTCCATCAGCGACCGCGCCTCGCAAGGTGTGTATCAGGACCAGGGCATTCCTTCTCTGCAGGAATGGTTTGAGCGCGCGCTGGCGAGCCCATGGAAAATGGTGTCAAGGCTGATTCCCGATGAACGCGCGCAAATAGAGGCGACGCTCAAGGAACTGGTGGACGAAGTGGGATGCCACTTGATCGTGACTACCGGAGGCACCGGACCTGCGCCACGCGATAGCACGCCCGAGGCGACGCTCGCGGTAGCCGATAGGCAACTGCCGGGATTTGGCGAGCAGATGCGCGCGGTAAGCCTCAAATACGTACCTACCGCGATTCTCTCGCGTCAGGTGGGCGTGATTCGAAAGAAAGCGCTGATACTGAATCTTCCCGGGCAGCCGAAGGCGATCAAGGAAACACTGGATGGAATTTTCGCAGCGGTGCCGTATTGTATTGATCTCATCGGTGGGCCATATATCGAGACCAACGAAGAAGTGGTCAAGGTGTTCCGTCCGAAATCGGCGGTTCGCCCATCACGCTAGACAGGGCTGCAATATATACTTAAAAATGATTTATCAAAGAAGAATCAGTTATACTTAAAGTAACTCTCAGAAATTCTTAAGATTTAACTTAACTAATTCGAGGTAATGTCATGAACCGTCGACATTTTATAAGCGCCTCAGCCGCTTTTTCAACTCTTGCAGCTTTCCCGTCCCTCACCCGCCAGGCTTCAGCCGCAACGCTAAGCGAAATCCAACAAGCCGGCTGGCGCACATTTGAAATTACCACCGAGGTTGAACTCAAGGCGGGAGGCAAGCCGAGACTCTGGCTGCCGGTGCCGCTTAACCAGGACACCGAGTACCAGCGTTTGGTATCCAATGAATGGAAAAGCAATACGGATCGCGCCGGTATTTACCGTGACGAGGTATACGGCGCGTCGGTTTTCTACGCCGAATGGGATGATAAAACAACCGCGCCCTGGGTTCGGCTTGTCAGCCAGTTCGCAACGCGGGATCGCTCTGTGGATTTCATGCGCCCGCAGCCGACTGCATTTAATAAGGACGAAATCGAGCTGTACTTGAAGCCCACAAAGCATATTCCGACTGATGGCATTGTGGGTGAAACCTCACGGAAAATCGTCGGTAACCTGAACGACCCGGTAGACAAGTCGCGCGCGATTTACGAGTGGATCGTGGACAACACTTTCCGTGACCCGAAAGTCCGCGGCTGCGGCATTGGCGACATCAGCTTCATGCTGGAAACTGGTAATCTGGGCGGCAAGTGCGCCGACATCAACGCATTGTTTACCGGCCTGGCGCGAGCAGCAGGAGTACCGGCGCGCGATCTGTACGGCGTGCGGGTGGCAACCTCAGCCAACTTCAAGAGTCTGGGCAAAAGCGGCGATATCAGCAAGGCGCAGCATTGCCGCGCCGAGTTCTTCGACGTACGTTACGGCTGGATTCCGGTCGACCCCGCCGATGTGCGCAAAGTGGTGCTGGAAGAGGAAGGCAAGATTATTCCCATCGACCATCCGAAAGTGCTGCAAGCGCGCGCAAAACTGTTTGGCTATTGGGAAATGAACTGGGTGGGTTTCAATACCGCAAACGATGTGCATTTGCCGCCCTCGCCCGGAGAATCGCTCAATTTCTTCATGTATCCGTATGCAGATACTGCCGATGGCAAGCCGGACAGCCTCGACCCGCAGGGTTTCCGCTACCAGATGACCTCGCGCGAAATTACCGCGTAACTAGACCTTAAAATAATGCGAGGGCGGCTCTGCGCCGCCCTTTTTTTATCCAATGCCAGAAGACACTCTATTGCCAGCCATCGAACTTGCGACCGGCGATGCTCCCAAGTCATCTGTAATCTGGTTGCACGGGCTGGGCGCCGATGGCAATGATTTTGTCCCGGTAGTGGATGAATTAGGATTGCCGCCACAACTTGCGGTGCGCTTCATTTTTCCGCACGCGCCTATGCAGCCGGTCACCATCAACAGCGGTTTCGTCATGCGTGCATGGTACGACGTCTTGAATCAGGATATGTCGTTCCGCGAAGACGAAGCCGGCGTGCGCCGCTCACAACAGGAAATACAAAAACTCATCACCAAAGAAAAAAACCGCGGCATTGGAGCTTCACGCATCGTGCTCGCGGGATTTTCGCAGGGAGGCGCGATTGTCCTGCAGACCGGCTTGCGCCATCCGGAGCGGCTGGCGGGCATCATGGCGCTTTCAAGCTATTTGCCTTTGGCTTCGACGCTGGCGGCTGAAGCAAGTGCTACCAATCGCGATGTGCCGATTTTCATGGCGCATGGCACGGCGGATCCGCTGATTCCGTTGCCGCTCGCCAGCCTCTCCAGGGAGCATCTCAAGCAGCTGGGTTATCAGGTGGAATGGCACCAGTATCTCATGCCGCACTCGGTGTGCCAGGAAGAAATCCGGGACATCGGGCAATGGCTACAGCATGTTCTAACCTAGCAGGTTGATGCAAAACGTCAACGAGCAGCCCTGGATGCGCGAAGCCGCGCAGCGAGGACCGAGACAGTACCGATGAAGTACGGCGAGGACCGAGCGAGCACGCGACAAAGCAGACGGGGCGCGCAGTAGTTCTGCATCAATCTGCTAGCGCTGCCTGTCTGCCGCGCTCGACATCGACCCCGGCGATAATGATTAAACCCGCCACAAAATAGCTTCCGGTAATCAGCATCGCCAGACGATGATCGCCATCCGAGAGCCAGGTCACGAGGCCGTAAGTAATCGGCCCGAGTATCGAAGATAATTTCACCGCCAGCCCCCACAGGCCAAAAAATTCTGCATGACGTGTCTCAGGGCTCAATAATCCAACCAAAGCTCGCGCTGCAGATTGGCTGGCGCCCAGGCAGATTCCCGCGAGATTTGCGGCAACCCAGAACATTGCCGGCCCCCGCGCTGCCCAGGCAAGCAGAATCATGATGATCCATCCGACCAGCGTGACGGAAATCGCCTGCACATGGCCGATGCGGTCCTGCACGTTTCCGAAAATAAAGGCGCCGATTGCCGCAGTAATGTTCACCGCGAAAATCATGGTGATGGTTTGTTGGGGTTCGAAATGCATCGCCTGTTCAGCGTAAATCGCGGCAAGCGCAATGACCGCCTGAATGCCCGCCTGGTAAAACACAATGCACAACAGAAAGCGCCACAAGTCACGGTAGCGCTGTGCGTGTTTCAATGTTTGCAGCAGCCGTGCAAAGGCCGTGCGTACCACACCGGCGGCGTGCGGCTGAGGTTTGGCGCGCTCGCGCAGAATTACAAAAGTTGGAACGCTGGAGAGCGCAAATAATCCCGCTGTAATCAGCATGCATACCGGCACAAAGTCCTGCGCTTTTGCGCCATGCCGCTGCGCG
>DATDGC010000066.1:0-17211 GCA_036522275.1 Burkholderiales bacterium
CCGCTGCCCGAGGGAGTAATGGACATGGCGGAACTATCAAGAAAAGGCATCGTGGATGCTGCGTTTCCCGGTTTTATTCATGGCGCGGTTTTTGAAGTGTGGGTGGTTACTCGGGAAGATTACGCTCGCGTCTCTTCACAAATAAATCAGTACACATCTGTCGAAGCAAAAACCGGCCGCTAAGGTGTCGGCGCCCTATAATAATATAAGAGTTGGCAGGGAATAAAGGATTCCTAATTCAGGAGGATTTATGCACCCGGAGATTCACATCAACTACTTGGCGGTGGTCACCGCTGCGGTCGCAAGTTTAATTTTCGGATGGCTCTGGCATGGGCCTCTGTTCGGCAAAAAATGGATGAGTCTCATGAAGATGTCGACGGACTGCAAGCCCGATCCTAAAATCATGATGCGCGGGATGGGGCTGACGCTGATCGGCACGTTCTTGACGGCTTATGTCCTGGCGCATTCGGCGGAAGTCTGGCGCCCGTCGGTGTGGGGTGTCGGGACAGATTCGCCGTCCTACGTCTACGGATTCTTCAGCGGTTTTTTCACCTGGATTGGCTTCTATGTCCCGATGCTGTTGGGATCGGTCGCCTGGGAGAGCAGGAGTTGGAGCCTATTTGGGCTGAATGCCGCGTACCACTTTGTGAACCTTCAAATCATCGCGATGATTCTTGCCCACTGGCGCTGATCGCTGATCACCATAGGGATCAGACCACTGCGCTTGCGTAACCATGAACCGCGCCATCCTCCGTATCTTCTTTCTTGTTCCGGCGGCCTTCTTGGCGCTCGATGCCATTAGCGTTTTCGGCAGCCATCCGGACTGGCCGCAGCCCGCGCTGGATTACCTTGCTTGGTATCGCAGTACGCCGCTCATGGGAGCGGCGTTCATCGCGAATCGCATCGCCATGGTTGGGTTTGTCGGGCTCCTGGTCTCGTCTATAGCGCTGGTTGTCTTCTGGTCGCCGGCTCGATACCTCTACGCCGCTTCTTTAGTTCTAATACTCGTTGGGGACTATATCGATTTGCCGATGTTGGCTGGCGGATGGGAGACCATCCTGGATGATCTTGCCAAGCTATTTGCCGGAGCGAACGCTGTACTCATGTTTTCTAGCATACGCGCACCGTACTTTACACGCGCCAACAGTCGAACTTAACCCCGTACTGCTTTTGGGGTAATTAATTGCACCTTTCCGGGTGTCTATTTATAGTTAGATTGCAGCCCCTGTGTACGCATTCAAGACTCACGAAGCGGAGTTGGTGGCCTGATGAACACAGAGAAGATTACCGTGCGTGTAACGGAAACTGGGCAGACCCTGGACGTTGTGGTCTTCAGCAAGCGAGCCGACCGCATACAGATTGTGCTCGGTGAAGGTATACACAACGTCAAGTGCGAGTTAACTCCGACTCGAAACGGTACGGCGTACGTTGGGAATGTGATGGGGCGGGAGCTTGTATACGTACGAAGTCGCGAGCAAGTTCAAGCCGATATCGACATGCTTAACCCAGCTCTGCGTGGACCCAGACGGCGTTGATTACATCACATAGGGACCAATACAGATATGCAATCTAACAATGCGTTCGAGAGTGGACGCTCTTCGAGCGCCGCTCACCCGGATCGTTAGGTGTCAGACGAAGCGAGTACGCGAAATTGCGAAGAGTATTGGATTTGCACGATTCCCGCGTGAGCTGCATAGAGCTGTTGGATGGCCTTGCGATGATCCATTTTTCACACGCCTACGTTCACAAGTCAAAGGGAACACCAGGCAGAGACCCCGGCACGGGCTGGAGTCAGGAAGCGAAGTTAGTTCTGTGGGAGGCGACCGCATCGGCGCCGTTGCCACCGCTGCCCAATACGATATCCGAAGGAATTTTGGAAGTTGGGGGTATTAGACACGAACTCATTCCTCTGCCATTTAAACGTAAAGTTGGTGCCAAGCTCTACCTGACATTTGTTGACGGCGCCCAAACGGAAATTGCCGGTAATCGGCCGTTGATAGAATTGCTAGGTACACCGATTTACCTGGAGGATTTTTCATGATTCCTAAGTCGGCGCTCAACCGAACGTGCGCAGACAACGCGTGCGTCGCTAACCACGGACGTTAGGCTACTTTCAGATCGATGAAGTTTTTCTCACGGAGTATGACATGAGCTCACAAGTAATCCAGACGCACAACATTAAGGCAGCGGCGACATGGGGTGCCGGTGGGCTGAACTATGACAAGATCAGTCAAACTATTTCCGACGCGATAGAGCATTGTGTCATTCGCCTCGCTCCCAAGCCTGGCGAGCGCATACTTGATGTGGCAACCGGCACTGGCTGGGCTGCGCGCCGGATGGCGTCTCGAGGAGCCAGTGTCGTCGGCATTGACCTGGGTGCTGATCTTATCGAAGCGGCACGGGCTTGTGCTGCCGAGGCACGGCTGACAATCGACTTTCAAGTTGGCGACGCCGAGAATCTTCCCTTTAAGGATCACAGCTTTGACGCGGTCATTTCGACTTTTGGTGTCATGTTTGTAAGCAAGCCCGAGGTTGCCGCCGCCGAGTTGGCCCGCATCTGCAGGAAGGGCGGCAGGATTGGATTATTGACGTGGTCTGCTGACGGAACTATTGCCGGCCTTTTCAAGGTCATGAAGCTTTACATGTCGGTACCCACCGCGCCGCCACCGCCGTCACCGTTCGAATGGGGCAGCAGGGAGCGCGTGCGACAGCTGCTCGGCGCGGCCTATGATCTACATTTCGAGACAGGCACTACGTTCTTGCGCGAGCCAAGCGGCTCGGCAGTCTGGGAGCTATTTGTGGCGGGCTATGGCCCTACCAAGGCGTTGGTGGCGTCTCTCGACCCGGAGCGCCGCGAGAGCTTGAAGCATGATTTCGTCGCTTATCATGACGGCTTTAGGTCCGAACTTGGGGTTGCCATGCCGCGCGATTATCTCGTGACCATCGGTACCCGCAAGTAGGCCATGATGCTGGGAGTTTGGCGCGAACGAACCGACAAATATGAGCCGAGCGTGTGCGCCAGGACAGCTGCATCACGTTAACGGGCTTACTGAAATTGAGTGTCGCGGCTGTGGGTGAGCAGCACGTTCAGCAGATTGTCCTGGAAGTTGGTGTTGCCGGTGAGCCGTTCGTGGGTCTCGCCCAGGGAGAGCACCAAGGGAACCAGAAAAGGTTTCACGGGGGCGTGCCCCTCAACCAACCGCCATACTCGTGTCGGCTGTCAAGCGGGGTATTGCATTGCGCAAGATGGAGACCCGTGAAGCCTGTACGGCCCGGCTTCTTTCCGATCCCACGCACAGGGCACCACGGAACCCCAGGTAGTCGGGGCCAAGCTTTATCAGATCAGGAATATCCTCGAGCCGCAGCGATCCGGCAAGACCGGTAACCAGTCCCAGGGCTTGCGCACGTTGTACGAATTTCTGTAATGCGGGAGCATTCATCTGGATGCGCAGGCTGCCGTTTGTCTTGCCCGCGGTGTCGAGCATGACGCCTGCAAAACCGGCGTCAGCGAAATCAGCAAGCAGGTTAAGGTCAGGACTGCGGTCAGCAAACAGTACGGCGATGAGCCGGGCTTTTCCGGCAAGAGCAGCGATACAGTCTTTCGCTGCACAGAAGAAGCCTACTTTGATGAAATCTACTCCGGTGACGGCAATTTGCGCTGCAGTTTCGCAAAGAATTTGCGGCTGCATCGGCAAATCGCCTAACGTTGCGCTTACCAGGCAGCGCCTGTCCACCATCCGCACCACGCGGGAGATAGTATCCAGCGGCAGCGCGCCAAGCGCGCCGGCCTCGGGGTCTTTTAAATCAATAATGTCGGCGCCACAGGCAAGGGCGAGGCGTGCTTCAGGCAAAGACTTTACGCTTGCGAGCAGTCTAGTCATGCCGTGTTTCTTTGGGCTAATAGCGCGCGGTGCGCGTTGATTTTCTCCATAAGCCAGCCCCACGCCTCGCGCTCGGCGGGACCTGCAGTTTTTTCGATTGCAATCGTGAGGTATTTCACTTCGGCGTCGATTTTTTCCCATGGAAGCATGTGCAGGCGGCTCACCAGAATCGCCGCTTCCAGCACCGCGGCTCGCGCGCGATTGAAGCCGCGAAACGGCGAATGGGAGACACGATGTACCGCTTGGCACAAAAGCCGAGGGCGCAATTTGTCTTCTTCGATACGTTCAAGTTTTAGTTCGCAATGCGCAAGCACTGACTTAAGCCGCACGCAGGGTACTTTGTCCGCGGGTACGGTAGGCCAGTCGTGGCGGCCGGTCAAGCAGCCGGCGAATATGCGCACATCGTCGCAGTAATTGACTACCGCGTGACCGTTTCCGAGCACATTATCCAGGGTGATTGAGGGACGGAACGGCGCGAGCACGATGAGGCCGTTGTCTTCGCGGATGCCCATCGGCGCAATGTGAATGCGGCCGTCTCCGGCCTGGGTGGTGATGATGGTTTCGAAAATCATTTGCATCCTTGAAAATCTATAACCAGGGGAAACAGCAAATCAATATATAGACAAGATTTACAGGATTTCGCAAGATTAACAGGATTAAATCATGTCTATTTATTTTTTTGCCTTTTTCTTCACCACTTCAAGCGTAGTTCCGGGTGCGCGGTGCTGCATCAGGTCTTTGGGTTTGCGCTCCACCGCGCAGCCCCAGTCGAGTTCTTCATCCTGATTGTAGCGCTTGGCCAATTGCCAGGCGATTTGCGCGCGTGCCAGTTCCACTCCGAGGTAAAAAGCATGCGCCGCGTCGTTTTCCAGATTAAGCAGGGGAAACAACTCAAACGGATCGGTGGCGACATTCAGTCCGTCGCGATTGTAGATGTGGACGCCCTGTTCGCTGACTTGAATCCTGTAGCTTGGGTCCTTGATGGCGCGGGCCAACTCGGCGATTTCTTCTGCTGTATCGGGAAAGGGTTTGCGCGCATGAGTGGTGAGCAGTTCTGAAGAAAAATCGCGCGGCAGGCTCGATGCTTCGCGCGCTGCGTACATGATGCGCCGCGCCACATCCACTTCGCGCACCGCGCGCCGTGCGTGCGGGCTCACTTCGGTGGTGAGGATGTTGGCAATGCGCAATTCGGAGATGATGCCCATCAGCAGCGCGTTGATGCCCGTGGTGTCGGCATCGGTCAACTCGGTAAGATTGCCCACCCCCATCATGATTTCTACTTCCGGGTGCCGCCGCCGCAGTTCGTGATAACGCACCAGCGAATCGGCAAAGCCGAAATGGACCGGGTCGAGTACCGAATCGGCAATGAAACAGCGCTTGCGTTTCATCATGTATTCCATCGCGCGTTCCAGCGAAGCGAGATCGCCGGATTGCTGAGGAATCAACACCGGGATTGAGGCGACTTCATCGGCCACCCATAAGGTGTCTTCTTTCAGGCTTAACAGGTAATCGGCGCCGGCCTTGCCGCCGCGCAACAGCTCCTTTGGTTCCACCGAATCCACGCTGATTTGATATCCCGCCGACTTGAGCGCTGCGACCGCTTCTTCGAGGTGGGAAAACGGCGTTTCCGGCAGGCAGCCGAGATCAATCACATCGGCGCCGTCCTTGCGGTAGCTTTCCGCGCGCCGCAGGATTTGTTCGATGCTGGACTGCGGTGCGTCAACGATTTCTGCGAAAATACGCACATCGTAACGGCTGAGATCTTCGCTTGCGCCTTTCTTCCCGAAGAACTGCGGCAGGTCTTTCAATTCGTCCGGTCCGCGCACCACCGGCACGCCATAGTGGCGGGAAAGCATATCGAGATCGCCGCGGCAGCGCCCGGGGACCATGATACGGGTCGAGTTGCCGTGGTTGGGCAGGCGCCGCAAGATGAAATCGGCGGTCATGAGACCCGCGACGCTGATGCCGATGTTTAATACCTGATAAGTGAATTCGCCGGGGTGCATTTGATCGAGCACCCGGTTAAGGCTTTTTTCGGCCAGCTTGCCGGTGAGAAATAAAATGTGTTCATCCATGCGAGGGAACCTCTGATTAAGTCCTCCACGGATTGTGTTGCTTGCAAAGTGTGGATGGATGCGAGGCGCGCGACGAAGGTCGTAGCTTGGGCTACGAAGTCAAGGAGCGCAACGACGCAGACGCCTCATTTTACCGCAACCCGGAGGGACGGTGGCTTTCCGGGTGGTCTGCTTTGTCGCTCGGCTTGCCAAGGAGAGTGACCCTTGGCTGCGCCTCGCTTCGCGCATCCCATTCCGGAAAGCCGCCGTCGCAACCGCGTGGGACTTAAGCAGAGGTTCCTTAACTATACTCCTGCAACCAAGCATAGAGTATTGCCGCGACTCAGGCCTTAATGCCGAGCGCCTTCATGCGCGCATTCACCGCGTCGCGCAATTCCTCGATGCGCATTACCACGGTGACGTTTTCAAATGTTTTCAGCTTTTCCGTGTTGTCGAGGTCGATTTTACGCGGATAAAGTGTCACCCATTCCTTTGGCGCCTCGGTGGTGACCACCGGCTCGGTGTCGCAAGCAAAGACGATGCTGTGTATACGACACTTCCCTGCTTGCGCGAAAATGTTGGTGACCAGGCTGTCGGAAATGCCGGATACACATTTGGCAACAGTGTTGGAAGTGGCGGGGGCGATGACCACAGTGTGGTAGTGACCGTAATAGAACAAACCCACAGGCGCGGCGCTGGCGGTGCTGTCTCGGAATACGCGAAAACGGGCGCGCAGTTCCTTCATGCTGTGGGCGTACATGTGCACGACTTCGGCTGCCGCCTTGGACAAATACAGGTCAACGTGCGGAAGCTCGAGCGCGATCTCCAGCGATTCCTTGAGGTAATGTCCGGAACCGGTTAGCGCCCAGGCGAGGCGGGGCTTGTGGTCATGCATAGAACCTATCTCAACAATACCCGCGTGTTGCGTTGCTGGCCAGAAAGCGATGACCGCAAGGCGCGAGGAGGCCGCATAGCCCCACTATGCAACGACGAGCAACGCAGCGGGCGCGGTTTCTGGCCGCAACCCTGCGGGACGGGGCGATTTTTGTGCCATTTCGGCGTTGCTCGCCGCTTATTTGGAACAAACCAAACCGCGCGGCTCACGCCTTGAACTGACTCAAAATCGTTACCGTTGCACACGTGAGTATCGTTGAGATAGGTTCTTACCCCCCTAGTCGAGAATATCTTTGTTTGGGTCCTTGATATTCAGCCGCTGCATCTTGCGGTACAGGGTATTGCGGCTGATTTTGAGCTGCCGCGCCACATTGGTAATGTTCCAGTGGTGGCTTCCCAATTCGCGGATCAGTGCGCCGCGCTCCGCCGATTCCAGAGGGTTGAGCGCTGACGGGGGGTTGTTTCTGCTTTCGTGCGATGATGCCTGGCCGCCGCCGATTTCCTGCGGCAGGTCCTTGATTGTGATGACATCGCCCTCGCGCAGCGCCAGTACGGTGCGCAGCACGTTACGCAACTGGCGGATATTGCCCGGCCAGTGATAGCGTTCCAGCGCCTCCTGCGCCTGATCGTCGGTCTCGGCTTTATGGTTGTCGGTATTTTCCGTTGCCAGAATGTGCTTGATCACGTTGCGCTTGTCGGCGCGCTCGCGCAGTGGCGGCAATGACAGGCTGAGTCCGTTGAGGCGGTAATAGAGATCCTGGCGGAACTCTCCCTTGATGATTTTTTCAGTGAGATTGCAGTGCGTGGCGCTAATCAATTTGATATCCACTTTAACCGGGATCTCGCTGCCCAGGGGCAGGACCTCGCGTTCCTCGAGCACGCGCAACAGCCGCGCCTGTAGTTGAATCGGCATGTCGCCGATTTCGTCCAGGAACAGCGTGCCGCCGTTGGCCTGGAAAATCTTGCCTCGCTGGCCTTCGCGGCTGGCTCCGGTGAACGCGCCGGCCTTGTAGCCAAACAATTCGGACTCGATCAGTGTTTCGGGGATGGAAGCACAATTGATGGCGATAAACGGCTTATCGGCGCGGTTGCTCGAGTAATGCATGGCTTTGGCGAACACTTCCTTGCCGGTGCCGGTTTCTCCATAGATCAGCACAGCCACTTCACGGCTCAACACGCGCTTGGCCGCGCTGATATTGCGCTGCATCAGCGGATCGCCGAACTCCTGTTCATCGAGCGGTGAGGTCCCGGTCAAGGGAAGCGGGTTGACTGTCTTGCGTTGCCCGCGTGCCGCGACTGGCACCACCGGTTTCACGCCTTCGGGCTGTTGTGCCACCGCGAAGAAGCGGCCGCCGTGCCGTGCCTCGAAAATCGGCATCGGACGGACGGAATTGCGCGCCGAGAGCTCAATCAGCGATTGCAGCGTTATATTAAAGAGTACGCCGATATCCTTGCCGCATACATCGCGCGGCGAGGAATATCCCAGCTGGAACAGCGCGCTGTGGTTCGCTGCCAGCACGTTGCCGCAGCCGGTGAAAGCGATCGCGCCCTCACCCAGAGTGCCGACGAATTCGGGACGGCTGTGGAAGCGTACGATGAAATCACTTCCGAAATGCGACAGGAACACGCGGTTTTCTATCATTTGCGCCGACATGTTGACCAGCACCAGGGTGTGCTGCTGCGCTAGCCGTGATTCCCCCGATGCGTCCAACACCGCAAGCAGCTTCCCTTCATGGTCGAATATCGGCGCGGCGGAGCAGGTAAGCCCTATATTGCGCGCCAGGAAATGTTCCCGGTGATGGATAATCAGCGGTTTTTTTTCCAGCAGGCAAGTGCCCATGCCATTGGTACCCTGGTATTGCTCACTCCACACCGCTCCCATCATCAAGCCGGTTTTCGATGCGGTATGGGTGAACTCGGGGTCGCCGAAATAATTGAGCAGCACGCCGTCCACATCGGTAAGCATGATAGCGTAACCCGAGCCCGCGAGCTGCTGGTAGAGGTTGGCCATCTCTATCTTTGCGATGGACAGCACATCGGCGACGCGTTCCTGGCGTTCCAGCAATTCGCCCCGGTCCACCACCACCGGATCCTGCGGGTTCGCTGGGTCGAGGCGATAATCATCCAGGCAACGCTTCCAGGAACGGGTGATCCTGTCGTCGTCAAGTTTCACCGCGCCTTTCAGCACCGAATGAATGAACTTGGCGTGAGTGGATATCAGGTCGGGCATTTAACGCATTCCGTTTTTATGGCTTTTATGTTTAAGGTTGAAACCGTTGTCGTCGGGCGTACCGCAGAACGCTTTTTGAAGTGGGGATTTTGGCTTAATACAGCGAGTATTGTGTATTATAGTGATTAACACGAAAACTGGCTATGGCGCGTAAGTAGCGCTTTTGCAAAGTCTTTTTGTGCTTCACACGAGGAGTTGACCCGATGAAAAAGCATTTGGCTTGGCTTGCGCTGCTGTTGCTGCCAGGAGCGGCGTTAGCCTACAACTACCCGACCATTGACCGGGTGGAGTTCGTATTGCAATGTGCGCAAGAGCATCCTGTTCATGAATATTATGGGTCTCTCTATAAGTGCTCTTGCGCGATTGACGCCATCGCCAAGGAATTGAAATACGATGATTACTTGGAATTTTACACCGCCTCACGGGGACAGAGCACGCGGGGCGAAGCTGGCGGCGTCTTCCGCGATCCTCCGGAGATCAAGGCAATGGCCAAGCGCTACGACGCGCTCAAGGCCAAAGCTGAAAAAGAGTGCTTGATTCAGTGACTCTCGGGCTCGCCGCCGCAGCTGTGCTCGGCGTGTTCAGCACGCCTTGCGCTGCGGAACGGCCGCTGCCGACTCTCGCGGTGCTGGATTTCGAGCTGATTGACGATACTCAGGATAATAATCCCGAAACGCTTACCGCCCAGCAAAAACGGTTGACTCTTATCAGCGAACAGTTACGAAAAGAGCTTAATGATGCGGGGCTTTATCACGTGCTCGACAATGCTCCAGCCATGGATTACATCGCTAAGCTTAAATCGGCACAGGAACTGCGCTCGTGTAACGGCTGTGAGCTGGACATCGGCAAAAGGCTCGGCGCCGACCTGGTGCTCACCGCGTGGGTGCAGAAAGTGAGCAACCTAATACTCAATATCAATATCGAAATCAAAAGGGTCGCCTCAGGCCAGACCATTCTCAACAAATCGGTGGATATCCGCGGTAATACCGACCAATCGTGGTCGCGCGGTATCAGCTACATGGTGCGCGGCATGGTGGAGAAAAAACAGGGCGGGAAGTAGCTTAGCTGCCCGCGGCAGTTACGCCGGGTTCCACCATGATGTAGCTGTTGAATTGCAGGTCGTTGGAATCAATGACCTCCGCTTTCAGTTCCCCGGATACGCGCGGGGTGAAGTAAAAGCGGAAGTTGGGGTTTTCGCTGATGGAGAAATCCACCTCGGCGGAGAGAATTAGCTTGCCGCTGTAAGTCACGTCTATTTTCTTGACGAAACGCGCGGGGATGAAAAGGCGCGTCAACTGGTCCATTTGCAGCCCGGAATTATTGGGGTGGCTGATCATGAGCTGCGCGAGGTTCGGCCGGTTAAGCGCAACTTCGTTATCCAGCCGGAATTTCATCTTGCCCAGCCTGGCCAGCGCCGCCTCCTGATCTTTGCCCGCCGGCGCCGAGCAGCCGCCGGAAGCCCTGACGTAGCGCATTGCCATGTAAAGCTTGCCGTCGTTCATCTCGGCAATTGCCCGCACATAACTGTACTCTTCGATGCGCACCCGGGTGTCAATGTCTGCGCGCCCGCTGTCAGGAGTGAGATGAAACACTGCAGCGATAGGCGAAGGATTCTTGTCAATGACGAGATAAATCCTTTTCACGTATTTTTGCGGACTCTGCGGGATTTGCGCTTTGATGGCGATCGGCACGGTGGCCGCATCTTCAGCCCGCACCGGCGCTTCCAGCGTGATCAAGTCGTTGCTGGCGGTTTCGATTGCCCGGTCTTCAAACAGCAAATTTTTGACCTTGATCCAGATTTCGGACCTGGCCGGATCGGGGTCAGGGTCGGCAGGGAACGCGTGGGTGGCGAACAACATTGCACCTAATGCAAGCGCAAGCCGCGTCAGTAAAATAACACTTTTCATTTAGCGCTCCACATCGAATGCGCAAATGTTAACAGTATAGACCCGGATATCAGCTTAGGGAACCTCTGATTAAGTCCTCCGCGGATTGCGTTGCTGGCAAAATGCGGATGGATGCAAGGCGCGCGACGAAGGTCGTAGCCGGGACTACGATACCGAGGAGCGCAACGATGCAGACACCGCATTTTGCCGCAACCCGAAGGGACCGGGCAATCCGGTCACATGGCTTTGTTGTTCGTCGCTTGTTTGGCCTCCACCAAACGGCGCTCCTCACGCCTCGCCCTGCACCCGGATTGCACGCCGTCGCAACCGCGTGGGACTTAATCAGAGGTTCCCTAGTCATTATCTTCCCATTCGAGTTCGGCATAGGCCGCGGTGATGTTGCGACGATGGAAAGAATCAAACAGCAGCCAGTGGTCGCGTTGAGACAGCCCCACCGTATCCACTGCCTGCTGTAGGGTTTGCCTGCGCTTGATTGCCTCACGCACTTCGCGCAGCAGAATATTCAGATAGTCGGATTCCCCTTGCAGCGCCTGCGGCCAGGGCGGATCGGGCTGTCCGTGACCGGGAATGATGTGGCGCGCTTTGATTCCAGGGAGTTCCTTGAGCACTCCAATCCAGCCTTTGAGGCTGCCGTCCACCACCGGGATATGCCCTGTGAAAAGCAGATCGGCGAGCCACAGCGTTTGGGTTTTTTCGTCAAATACGGTGAGGTCATTATCAGTATGCGCGGTGCGCCAGGCTTTGAGCGTGAGCCTGCGGCCGCCGAGATCAAGCTCCAAAACATCCTTGACGGTCAGAGTGGGAAGGATGATTTCGCTGCCCTGGGTTGCGGCCCCCACATCGCGTTTCAGCGCATTCAGGTAATTGCCGCCGCGCGCCGCCATTGCAGCCGGCAGTTTGTCGTGGCCGACGAATACCGGGTGGTCTTGCTTGAAGGCGGCGTTGCCGAAAATATGGTCGGGATGAACATGGGTGTTGATGACGTAACAAACCGGCACACGGGTTGTGTTATTAATCGTCTGGCGCAGGCGCTCCCCGACGACGATGCTGCCGCCGGTGTCAATCACCGCAACGCATTTGGCTCCGACGATGAAGCCGATGTTGGCGATGTCGCCGAGATTTTGCGGCGAGCTTTCCTCCTGCACGCCGCTGTGCACGTAAACCCTAGGCGCGATTTCGCGCACCGTGAATGCGTCGTCGTCGCCGGCGAGGGTCGGGCACGCCGCGAACAGCAGACAAAACACCGTCGCCATGCGGCTTGCGGACACGAGAATTTGGGTGGGGATGACTTTCACCGTGAGTTTTTCAATGCGCATCTGATACTATTACACAAAAGCCGGAACCGGTAATTTTGCGGCGATATCGGCATTTTCCATATAAGGTTTTAACTTGAACGCAGAATCTTTGCACCGTATCGTGATTGTCGGCGGCGGCGCGGGAGGACTGGAACTTGCCACCCGGCTCGGCGATGTATTGGGGAAAAAACGCATCGCCAGCATCACTTTGATTGACAAATCCTTCACCCATTTGTGGAAACCGCTGTTGCACGAAGTAGCGGCGGGCAGCATGGACCTCGACACCCATGAACTCGAGTATCTGGCTCAGGCGCACTGGCATCATTTCCATTTCCGTCTTGGCAGCATGGACGGGCTGGACCGCGCAGCGCGTCAGGTTTACGTTGCGCCGACTTTCGATGAAAAAGGTGATGAGCTTATTCCGAGGCGGGTCATACCGTATGACACGCTGGTGATAGCCGTGGGCAGCACCACCAACGATTACGGCACGCCGGGAGCGGCGCAATACGCGATTGCGCTGGATACGCCGGAACAGGCGGAGTATTTCCGCCAGCGGCTTGTCAACGCCTGCATCCGCGCCAATGCGCAAGCCGGGCCCTTGCGCCCCGAGCAACTGAACGTCGCCATCGTCGGCGGCGGCGCCACCGGTGTGGAGCTTGCTGCACATTTGCACCACACCACGCGCCAGCTCATCGCTTACGGGCTGGATAAGATAGACCCGGAGAAAGACATCAACCTTTCCGTCATAGAGGCTGCGGAGCGCATATTACCGATGTTGCCGGAACGTTTGTCGAAAGCCGCAGAAGAGCAGCTCAAGACGCTCGGTGTGCATATATACACCGGCGAGCGGGTGACCCAGGTTACGGCTAATGCCGTGCAAACGCAAAGCGACAGAATGATTCCGGCGGAACTCGTCGTCTGGGCGGCGGGCATCAAGGCGCCGGATTTTTTGCGCGCGCTCGACGGGTTGGAAACCAATGGCATCAATCAATTGATGGTGCGGCCCACGCTGCAAACCACGCGCGACGAAAATATTTTTGCCTTCGGCGATTGCGCCTCGTGCCCGTGGCCGGAAAAAAACATCAGTGTGCCGCCGCGCGCGCAAGCCGCGCATCAGCAAGCCTCGTTTCTGGTGAAAGCCATCAAGTATCGATTGCGCGGACACAGCATTCCCGCATACCGCTACCGCGATTTCGGTTCGTTGGTGTCGCTGGGGAAATACAGCACTGTGGGCAGTTTGATGGGCGCACTCACCGGTGGCAGTCTCTTTCTGGAAGGCTATTTTGCGCGGCTGATGTATCTCTCGCTCTATAAAATGCATCTTTACGAGCTGCACGGTTTTTGCAAGGTTTTTTTCGATACATTGGCACGGCTGATTACGCGCCGCACCGAGCCGCCGGTCAAGCTGCATTAACAGGATGATGCAAAACTACTGCGGAGCCGGTCTACTTTGTTGCTTGTCGCTCGAAAGCTCGCCGTACTCCCTCTGTACTGTCTTGCTTTCTCGCTCCTCACGTCGCGTATCCCGGTTCCTCGTGACGTTTTGCATCAACCTGCTAGTTGCCATAATTCCAGATCGCTTTGTTGCGGTTGAGCGCGTGGTGGCAAATTGATGGATAAAGCGCACTGCACGGCTACTCGTCGTACTTGATGTACTTGAAGCGCTGATCCTCATTCGGCGTGCCTTCCAGCGCGCCGCCTTCCTTGGCCGGCTGCCAATGAATCACGCTTTCGATTTTCTTGGCGAGCTCGAAATCCTTGTCGGTGATGCCTTTGGCTGCATGGTTCACCAGCTTCACGATCACGAAGGCGTAGGAAACCGTCAGGTCCGGATGATGCCACGCCGCTTCGGCGAGATGCCCCACCGTGTTAACTACCATGAGCGTGCCTTTCCAGCTTCCGGTGCGGTATTTCCTGCGGATCCACCCGTCTTCGAAATACCAATGCGGAAGCTCTTTTTCCAGCCGCGCTTTGATTTCCTGTTCTGAATACACGCGAGTTTGCTTTTCTGTTTCCATCTTAACCTCATCTATAAATTAACATAAATCGCAAATCAACCATGCATGTTTTTATATGCCCAGCAGTGTCTGGCTTAAGATGTTGAATGGGTATTTTTCATATCTGACACAAGGTGTTAATTGGACTATTTCACGCGTTCATTTCTGACACACGTCAGGGATTTTTGTTGTTTATGATAACATACTGTAAATATAGAGAATAATTACATTCAAGGCAGCCTATAAAACGTAATTTGATTCGGGCATATTATGTGCTATAGTGGCCAAAGGTAATGTAACGCGTTACCTTCTCCCTAAAAGTTGGTAAATCAATAAATGTTCATCCTTCTTTAGGGGCCGTGGTCAATAATATTGTGCTTTATTTCTAAGCTTTAAGGAGGAAGTTGTTATGACGATTAAACCGAAACTGAAACTTTTGCCATTGGTATTTACGGCATTGGCGCTATCTGTTCCGGGCTTGGCGTTTGCATCCGATTTACCGGGGCTAATAGCAAATCCAAATAACTGGGCTCACCCGAGTGGTGATTTTTCACTACATCGGTACAGCTCTTTGAAGCAAATCAATACGACTAACGTTGGTAGTATGAAAGTGGCTTGGACCTTCTCCACCGGTGTATTGCGTGGTCATGAAGGCGGGCCGCTGGTGATCGGCGATACGCTGTTTATCCACTCAGCGTTCCCGAACAAAGTGTTCGCGATTAACCTGTCTGACCAAACCATTAGGTGGAAGTACACGCCCGTGCAGGATCCGAGCGTGATTCCCGTAATGTGCTGCGATACGGTGAATCGTGGTCTATCCTATGCCGACGGCAAGATCTTCCTGCAACAAGCGGATACCACCCTGGTGGCGCTGGATGCTACTAGCGGCAAGGTAGTCTGGTCGGTCAAGAATGGCAATCCCAAGGTCGGACAAACCAATACCAACGCACCGTTTGTGATGAAAGACAAGGTCATGACCGGTATCAGCGGTGGTGAGTTTGGTGTGCAAGGGTTTGTCGCCGCTTATGACATCAACAGCGGCAAGCAGGTGTGGAAGTGCTACAGCGTCGGCCCCGATGACCAGATGTGCATGGATGGCAGCAAGACCATGACCTGGACCAATGGTGCGATGGCGCCTGTCGGCAAAGATTCATCGCTGAAGACCTGGAAAGGCGATCAGTGGAAAATCGGCGGTGGCACCACTTGGGGTTGGTATGGCTATGACCCAGCCTTGAACCTGATGTACTACGGTTCGGGCAACCCCAGCACCTGGAACCCGTCACAACGTCCCGGCGACAACAAGTGGTCAATGACCATCTGGGCGCGTGATGTGGATACAGGTATGGCCAAGTGGGTGTATCAGATGACTCCGTATGATGAGTGGGATTTCGACGGCATCAACGAGATGATTCTGGCTGACATCCCGGTGCATGGCAAGCAAACCAAAGCATTAGTACACTTCGACCGCAACGGCTTCGGCTACACGATGGACCGTGTGACCGGCGCCCTGCTGGTGGCCGAGAAGTTTGATCCGAAAGTCAACTGGGCAACCCACGTTGACATGAAGACCGGCCGTCCGCAAGTGGTCTCCAAGTACTCGACCGCGCAAAACGGTGCCGATGTCGACACCAAGGGCGTCTGCCCGGCGGCACTGGGAAGCAAAGACGAGCAACCCGCGTCCTTCAACCCGCAAACCGGCCTGTTCTATGTGCCCACCAACCATGTGTGCATGAACTACGAGCCGTTCAAAGTTGAATACACCGCAGGCCAACCGTACGTGGGCGCGACCCTGTCCATGTTCCCACCGCCCGGCGAGAGCCACATGGGTAACTTCATCGCCTGGGATGCTGGCACGGGCAAGATCGTTCAATCCAAACAGGAGAAATTCTCTGTGTGGAGCGGCGCTCTGACCACCGCTGGCGGCATTGCCTGCTACGGCACGCTTGAGGGCTATCTGAAGTGTGTGGATGCCAAGAACATCAACAAAGAACTGTACAAGTTCAAGACCCCGTCTGGCATCATCGGTAACGTCACTACCTGGCAGTACGGCGGCAAGCAATACATCGGTATACTTTCCGGGATTGGTGGATGGGCCGGTATCGGCCTCGCAGCCGGTCTGGAAAAAGACACTGACGGCTTGGGCGCAGTGGGTGGTTACAAAGAACTCAACAAGTACACCGAACTAGGTGGCACGTTGATGGTGTTCTCTTTGCCCTGATAGGGAAAGAGGCCGTTTGGCAAATTAGTTGAACTGAATAACTGGCATCTTGACTAAGGTTGAGATGCCAGTTTTTTTTGTGGCTACTCAATGCCTAACTAAAAAGGTATTGCAAATGAAATTCAAAATCCTATTTTTTGCCCTATTGCTCGCAGGTAGCGTAGCCCTAGCAGATGACAAGCCACCTTATACAGTGGTAGATGGTGACAAAGTGGATGCCAACACCTTCGCGGGATGGAAAGCTTGGCGGGCGATGGCTTGCGAACGCTGCCACGGCGCGAAGCAGGAAGGCTTGGTCGGCCCTTCGCTGATTGACAGTATGAAAAAATTAAGCAAGGACGAATTCAAAAATACCGTATTGGAAGGCCGGCCGGGAACGGCAATGGCGCCGTTCAAGGAAGCGAAAACCGTGGTTGACAACATTGACAGCTTGTACGCTTTCCTGAAGGGCCGCTCTGATGGGGCCATCCAGCCGGGGCGTCTGCAGTTGATTCAAGATCCAGGCGCAGAGAGTAAATAACATAGCTTTTGGATGAGCGCCGTTTATGGTAAGGAGAGATATGACACGCATCACGTTCATGCGCTTCTCGCTGTCGCTTGTTCTGGCGAGCGCGATTTGTTTCTTCAGTTTGCCGGCCTCCGCCGCATCGCCGGAAGGGAAAGCCTTCAGCGTCTGCGCCGATCCCAACAATCTGCCTTTCTCCAACAACAAACGCGAAGGCTTTGAAAACAAGA
>DATDGC010000067.1:0-27234 GCA_036522275.1 Burkholderiales bacterium
TTCCCCGTGAAGGCAGGCTCCGTGCCTTTTTTGCGGCATATTTCGAATTGTTCAGGCGTAAGCTGTTGCTTCCATTCGTGCTCTGATTTGACGATTTTGTCCTTCATGGGTTTCTCCTAATTTGGCGCTTTGCGCATTTAGTCGGCTGCGGCTCCTGTTCATTACAACATAGCAGACTTGGCGGCCTTAAAACAATCGCCGCAGGAACTTTACAGGATGCGCAGATGGGCACTTTCGCGTGGTTGCGTATATAATGCGAACCTTTATCCTGCTCTCACAGTACGCAAAGATGAACGTGGAACTAGCTGCAAACCGAACCTTACGCGTGGACGCCAAGGTAATTGCTCTCGTTGGCTCGGCGCATTTCGTAAGTCATTTCTTCCAGCTCGCGTTGCCGCCGCTTTTCCCCATGCTTAAGCAGGAATTCGGCGTGAGCTACGCCATGCTCGGTGCCGTGATGAGCGTGTTCTTCGCCTTTTCCGGCGTGTGCCAGACGCTGGCCGGT
Source organism: Burkholderiales bacterium (assembly GCA_036522275.1). Lineage (GTDB taxonomy): Bacteria > Pseudomonadota > Gammaproteobacteria > Burkholderiales > JAHFRG01 > JAHFRG01. The sequence goes on from DATDGC010000067.1 coordinate 506, forward strand.
TTTGCCGTCGATCGTTTTGGCGCGCGTGCGGTGCTGCTGGCAGGAATGGGACTTCTGGCAGCCTCCTGCCTGATTGCCGGATTCGCACCCATATTCTGGGTGCTGTTTCCCGTCATGGCGCTTGCGGGTGTGGGCAACAGCGTTTTCCATCCTGCGGACTTTTCGATTCTCAATGCTACGGTAGCGCCAAAACGGCTCGGCCATGCCTACAGCGTGCACGGCATAGGCGGTAATCTCGGGTGGGCGGCTGCGCCTATGACCAGCTTTGCGCTCGGCAGCCTTTTCGGCTGGCGCGCGGCGCTCATCATCATGGGCGGATTGGGACTTGCCGCCCTGGCATTTCTGATGACCCAACGTGCTTCGCTGGTTTGCCATCACCGTAAAGGCAGTGCGGCGCATTACTCTTTCAGCGTCTCGCACATCGCCTTATTGCTGCGGCTGCCCGTCATCATGTGCTTTGCCTACTTTTGCTTTTGGTCGATGGCCACGGTGGGCGTGCAGACTTTCTCGGTTACTACGCTGACCGTTGCCTATCATCTGCCGCTGGCTCTGGCCACTACAGCCCTCACTGGTTTTCTGCTTGGAGCTTCCGCAGGTATACTGGCGGGCGGTTTTGCGGCCACTCAAACCAGCCGCCACGGTCTGGTTGCAGCGGGAGGTATGCTGACCAGCGCATTTTTCACTCTTGTTTTGGCCAGCGCAATTGTGCCCTCTGCGTTTGTGGTGGTGCTCACTACATTGATGGGCTTTTTCCTCGGCATGACTGTGCCTTCGCGCGATATGCTGGTGCGCGCGGCGGCGCCGGCAGGCGCCACCGGGCGCGTTTACGGCTTCGTTTATTCAGGCGTGGATTTCGGCGCTTCGCTCGCGCCGCTGTTGATTGGCTGGCTGCTGGATAGGGGCCACGGCGCGGGTATTTTCATCGGCATAGCCGGCTGCATGCTGCTCACCATGATTACCGCAGTGCAGATACCAAGGTTTGCGCGCGCCAGTGCAGCGGCGTGAATCCAAATGAACAGCCGAAATCGGCTGATGGGGCTCAAACGGTTTTGCTGACCAGTTCGCGCAGCACATAAGGCAGTACCTGCAAGTGGTGCGTCGCCGAGCCGGAGAGCGGGAGCGGCGAAGCCGCGGACGCCCTTGAGCGTCGAGGCGACGCAGAGGCACGGAAGGACCACTTTGCTTCATAGTTAAGCGGCCATCAGCTCGCGCAAAACGTAGGGCAATATTCCTCCGTGCCTGTAGTAGTCCACCTCAATCGGCGTGTCAATGCGCAGCAGCACCTTTATTTCCTGCTTGCTGCCGTCCTTGCGCTTGATCACCAGCGTCACGTCCTGCTGCGGCTTGATTTCCCCTTCAATGCCGAGGATGTCGAACTCCTCGTCGCCTTTAATCCCGAGCGACTGCGCACTGTCATCACCCTTGAACTGGCAGGGGAGCACACCCATGCCGACCAGGTTGGAGCGGTGAATGCGCTCAAAGCTGCGTGTGATAACCGCTTTGACACCGAGCAATTGAGTGCCTTTGGCGGCCCAGTCGCGGGACGAGCCGGTGCCGTATTCCTCTCCGCCAAACACCACGGTCGGCGTGCCTTGCGCGATGTATTTCATTGCTGCGTCGTAAATGCTCATCTGTTCGCCTGAGGGTTGGAATAAAGTGATACCGCCTTCCACGCGGGTACCGTCCGCTTTCGGCGGAATCATCAGGTTCTTGATGCGCACGTTGGCGAAGGTGCCGCGCATCATAACATCGTGATTGCCGCGACGCGCGCCATAGCTGTTGAAGTCCGCTTTGATGACGCCGTGTGCAACGAGATACTTGCCTGCAGGCGAAGTTTCCTTGATCGAGCCGGCCGGGCTGATGTGGTCAGTTGTCACTGAATCGCCGAAGATGCCCAGCGCCCGCGCGTCGCGGATATTGCCGGTGAGGCCGGGCTGCATGCCGAAACCGGCAAAGAACGGCGGCTCGGCGATGTAAGTGGATTTCGGCCAGTCGTACACTTGCCCGGATGCCGAGGGCACGTTGTTCCAAAGTTGATGGTCCTTGGCAAAATTGCTGTAAAGGCGCCGGAAAGTCGCCGGATCGGTTGCGTATTTCATCACTGCGTGCACTTCACTGCTCGAAGGCCAGATATCCTTGAGGTAAACCGGCTTGCCATCCTTGCCTGATCCCAGCGGTTCAATCTCAAGATTTTTAAGTACCGTGCCGGCGATGGCGAAAGCGACAACCAGCGGCGGGCTCATCAGGAAGTTTGCCTTGAGGTTGGCGTGAATCCGCGCTTCGAAATTGCGGTTGCCTGAAAGCACGGCGGCGCAGATAAGGTCGTTTTGGGTTACTGTTTCTTCCAGGTGCGGGTCGAGTGGGCCGGCATTGCCGATGCAAGTGGTGCAGCCGTAGGCAACAACAGTGAAACCGAGTTGTTCCAGATAGGGCAGAAGTCCTGCTTTCTGGAGATAATCGGTCACCACCCGCGAGCCGGGCGCAAGCGAAGTCTTGATGTGTTTCCTGACCGTTAGACCTTTTTCTATGGCTTTTTTCGCCAGCAAGCCGGCGGCAAGCAGCACCCCCGGGTTGGAAGTGTTGGTACAGGAAGTGATCGCAGCGATCAGCACGTCGCCATTGCCGATGTTGACTTGATTCTTGGGCGCTTCTTCGGCGGAACCGTAAACCGGATTGGGAGTCGGGTGGTCATCCTTCATCTCCACTTCACTGGCCGAGGACGCTTCGCCTTTCTGGCTGCCGCCCCCCATCAACGGCTCTGCCACGCCACTGACGAACATACCGAGTTTTGTCACATAACGCTGGTACAATTCTTCAGCAGGTTTGTTATAACCGTTGTCGGCCACTGATTTGGAGAAAAGCTCGGTAAACTTGTTCTTGAGATTGCCAAGCTCGATTCGGTCTTGCGGGCGCTTGGGCCCTGCAAGCGAAGGCTTGATTGAAGCAAGATCGAGTTGCACTACTTTGCTGTAGTCAATTTGACCGGCTCTGGGAATTCCGTACAGCCCCTGAGCCTTGAAATAGGAGCGGAAAGCGTCTATTTCTTCCGTTGTGCGGCCGGAACCCTTGAAGTATTCAATCGTTGCGTCGTCCACCGGGAAGAAACCCATGGTGGCGCCGTATTCTGGCGCCATGTTGGCGATGGTGGCGCGGTCGGGCACGGCCAGCGAGGCTACGCCTTCGCCTAAGAACTCGACAAACTTGCCTACTACTTTTTCCTTGCGCAGCAGTTCGGTGATGGTGAGCACGAGGTCGGTTGCTGTGACGTCTTCGCGTAGTTTGCCGGTGAGGTTTACACCCACCACGTCGGGCGTAAGGAAGTACAACGGTTGTCCCAGCATGCCGGATTCCGCTTCGATACCACCCACGCCCCAGCCGACTACACCGATGCCGTTGATCATGGTGGTGTGGGAATCGGTGCCGACCAGCGTGTCAGGATAATAAATATCGTTTTTCTGATGCACTCCGCGTGCAAGATACTCAAGATTGACTTGGTGCACGATACCGATACCGGGCGGCACCACTTTAAAGGTATCAAACGCCTGCATACCCCATTTCATGAATTGGTAGCGCTCAGCGTTGCGCAGGAATTCGAGTTTCATATTCAGGTCGAGCGCGTCTTTGGTGCCGTAATGGTCAACCTGCACCGAGTGATCCACAACCAAATCCACCGGCACCAGCGGCTCAATAACTTTGGGGTTTTTGCCCATTTTCTTTGCAATGCCGCGCATCGCAGCGAGGTCGGCAAGCAGCGGCACGCCGGTAAAATCCTGCAATATAATGCGCGCCACGATAAACGGGATTTCAGCCGTGCGTGGCGCATTTGGCTGCCAGTTGGCGAGTTGCTTCACATGCTCTTCAGCGATTTTCTTGCCATCATAATTGCGCAAGACAGACTCCAGCACGATTCGGATCGATACCGGCAAGCGCGATATTTTGCCGACAGAGGATTTTTCCAGGGCGGGGAGGGAATAGAATTTGCCGGCTTTACCAGATTCCATTTTGAATTCCTGGAGAGTATTGAAAAAATTGTGACTCATTGCTAACCTCTAAAATGCAAAAAGTTTTACCGCAAAGGACGCAGAGGAACTTCTAAAGATTATCAATTCAAATCGATTTTCTTTGCGTCCTCAGCGTCCTCCGCGGTTAAATGGGTTTAAATCACGAATATATCAACAAATTCATTAACCGACGTGGTTTCCAGCTTCTTCTGGTCGAGGCACAGCTCAAGGATCGCTTCCTGCCGCTTGGCGGGGAAGCGGCGCGCAAGATTGGTCTTGAATTTACCGACCAATAGCGGGATGCCTTCACCACGGCGGCGACGGTGCCCAATTGGATATTCTACTTCCACTTTCTCAGTCTTGCTGCCATCTTTGAAGAATACCTGGACGGCATTGGCAATCGAACGCTTGCTTGGGTTTAGATAATCCTTGCTGTATTGCTTGTTTTTCACGCATTGCATCTTGTCGCGCAGCCAGTCAATGCGCGGGTCCTTGGCGATTTTGTCTTCATAGTGCTGCGCAGTAAGGTTGCCGAAAATCAGGCCGATGGCGGTCACATACTGGATGCAGTGGTCGCGGTCGGCCGGATTATGCAGCGGACCTTTCTTGTCAATGATGCGGATTGCCGATTCCTGAGTGGTGATGATTATTTTTTTCACCTCGTCAAGCCGGGTTTTGACTCGGGGATGTAGTTTCAATGCGCATTCCACGGCAGTCTGGGCATGGAACTCGGCCGGGAAGGAAATCTTGAACAACACATTTTCCATCACGTAAGAAGCGTAGGGACGCTGCAACTTGAATCCCTTGCCTTTGAACAGCACGTCGTAAAAGCCCCAGCTTTTGGCGGTCAGCACCGACGGGTAACCCATTTCGCCCTTGAGCGTCATCAGCGCCAGGCGCACCGCACGGCTAGTGGCGTCGCCTGCTGCCCAGGATTTGCGTGAGCCGGTATTGGGCGCATGGCGGTAGGTGCGTAGCGGTTGGCTATCGACCCAGGCTTGCGACACGGCATCGATGATAGCATCACGGGTGCCGCCCAGCATTTTGGTAACCACCGCAACTGAAGCCACTTTCACCAGCACCACATGATCCAGGCCGACACGATTAAAGCTGTTTTCCAGCGCCAGCACCCCTTGAATTTCGTGTGCCTTGATCATCGCGGTGAGCACATCGCGCATTACCAGCGGTTTTTCCCCTTGCGCCACATTTTTGCGGGAAATCCAGTCGCTTGTGGCGAGGATGCCGCCGAGATTGTCGGATGGGTGTCCCCATTCAGCGGCAAGCCAGGTATCGTTGAAATCAAGCCACCTGATCATGCAGCCAATGTTGAATGCCGCCATCACCGGATCGAGCTGGAACGGCGTACCCGGGACTTTGGCGCCGTTGGGCACGATGGTGCCGGCCACGATGGGCCCCATGAGCTTGGTGCAAGCGGGATAGGAAAGCGCTTCCAGTCCGCAGCCCAGCGTGTCCATCAGGCAGATGCGCGCGGTGTTATAGGCTTCCTTGCTTTTGATTTCGTATTTAGAAACGTAATCTGCGATGTCGGTGAGCACCTTGTCGGGCTCGGGACGGACATTGGAGAGGCGCGATGACATGTGCGGTAGGGAAGAAATTGCGCGGCGTGTGGCGATTCAATTAACGAGAATATTGAACGATAGCAGCCGGGTTCGCAAGAAAATGCCGGAAGTTTGCGCGTCCCCGCTCATGCCGCGACTTCCCGGTCTTGCAGCGATAAAGTCCCGCTGCGGCCCGGCAGCGTTCCGCTGCTCACGGTGCAGCGCGGCAGGCGTGCAACATCCAGGCCGCCCGCGTATTCGCCCAGGGACACGAGCGAGTAGCCCTGGATTTTCCACCCCTCGAGCAACTGCTCGAATACACCGGACAGCCGGTTGCCTTCGAGTTCCGCGTGAAGCGTGTAGACGTGCCCCGTCGACGGGCATTTCTCCGTCAGTCCCAGCAGGTGGTGGCTGACGTTGTCGACCGTCAGTCCGTCCGTGCCGATCAGCTCGTCAAGTGTCGGGAGCGTTGTCGGCAACTGGGGACAGGCGATGATTTCCGAGTCGCAGACCGGGATGAAAGGCCGAGTGCCGCGCGTGTCGGAGCAATAGCGAAAGCCGAACTGCTGGGCTAGCCGGTAGGCATGAACATTCATCTGCCAGCCGGCGGCACCGTGAGTCCGGGCCGGCTCGCCGAAGATCTCCTGAAAGCGGTCGCAGGCTCGCCGCATCTCGCGTTCAGTCCAGACCCATCCCGCGGAGCCGGCATTGTCCTGCCACTTTACGTGATCGTACGAATGGATCCCGACCTCAAAGCCTTCCTCTCGGGCCTGTCGCATCTCGCCCGCGCAGCGCCGGCCGATATCGGGCCCGGGCAGCAGCGTGCCGTACAGCAGCGTAGTCACGCCGTAATGGGAGGCCACGGAGGTGCGCGACACTTTCGATGCGAATCCCGGGCGGAACACTCTGCGAATGGCGCGCCCCGTGTGATCAGGGCCCAGGCTGAACAGAAAAGTCGCTTGCGCCCGGTGCCGCGCCAGTAGCGCGAGCAGCCGCGGGACGCTATCCCGCGTGCCCCGATACGTGTCGACGTCGACCTTCAGTGCGAGCTTCATCTAGGGTGCGCGGATTCAAACGCGCAGCAGATGGTCATAGCGGTTCGACCGTACCAGGGCATCACGTTACGAGGCGTCTCGCCTCAGAAATGTGCCGGCGGTAAGCTTCGCAGATGCGCTTGAGCGCGTCACGCATGCCTACGCGCGGCTTCCATCCAAGGTCGCGGCAGGTACCATCGATCCTGGGCACGCGGTGTTGCATGTCCTGATAGCCCTTGCCGTAGTATTTGTTGGCGGTGGTAATGGCCAGGCGCACCTTGCTGGCCTGCGCACGGTACTCCGGATAAGTCAGCGCCGTCTCGATCATCAACCTCGCCAGCTCCCGGATCGAGACATTGTTCTTCGGATTGCCGATATTGTAGATCTTGCCGCTCGCGACGCGTCGCGGGTTCTCGATGATCTTCATCAGGGCGTCGATGCCGTCATCGATATAGGTGAAGGACCGGCGCTGACGGCCGCCGTCAACCAGCTTGATCTGTTCTCCCCGCACGATCTGGCCGAGGAATTGTGTGACCACGCGCGAGCTGCCTTCCTTCTGGGCGTGCAGGTTGTCGAGCCCGGGGCCGATCCAGTTGAAGGGACGGAACAGCGTGAAATCGAGCCGGTGTTCCATGCCGTAAGCCCAGATCACGCGGTCAATGAGCTGCTTGGCGCACGAATAAATCCAGCGCGGCCGGTTGATCGGTCCCAGAACCAGTTCGGAGGACTCCGTGTCAAATTGCCGGTCGCGGCACATGCCGTAGACCTCCGAGGTCGAGGGAAACACCAGCCGCTTACGGTGCTGCACGCAGGCGCGCACGATCGGCAGATTGGCCTCGAAGTCGAGCTCGAACACCCGCAGCGGCTCCTTCACGTAAGTCGCAGGAGTCGCGATGGCGACCAGCGGCAGCACGGTGTCGCACTTGCGGATGTGGTACGCGATCCATTCCAGGTTGATGGTAATGTCGCCTTCGAAGAAGTGAAAACGCTGCTCACCCATCAGGTCCGCGATGCGGTCGGTATTCATGTCCATGCCGTAGACCTCCCACGGCGTGGTCGCGAGGATACGCTTCGAGAGGTGATGGCCGATGAATCCGTTGACGCCGAGTATCAGGATTTTTTTCATAGGGTTGTAGTTTCGTTCTCAAATGTCAGCAAATCTGTTCTGTACCGCGCTCGCATCACTGCGGCGTTGAAGGACAGACCGTCGAGTTCCGCTTCCAGCACTCGCAGCACTGCTCCATCCGCGCAACGGAGATGCAATTCGGAGCCGCGCGCAAGCAGCGCCGGATGGCCCGCAATTGCGCCACGCTCTCCGGTGTTGAAGGTTCGCAACAGGCGCAGCGTCTTTCCTGCTAACCGGCAAAACGCACCGGGGTAGGGCGGCGCCACGGCGCGCACGAGGTTGTGAATGCGGCTTGCCGGCCATGCGGGATCGATGGCGCCGTCTTCGGGCCGGCGCCCGCCAAAGTAGCTGCCCGATGCCAGCTCCTGCGGCGCGAGTTTGGCGGTGCCGGTTAGTAACCCGGGAAGCGATCGTTCGAGGACGATTTCAGCCGCCAGGGTTACCTTGTCGAAAACCTCGCGCGCCGTGTCGTTTGGCAGGATCGGAACACGCTCTCGATCGACGATGCGGCCCGCATCCGGCTTCGCGACCATTTCGTGCAGCGTGGCGCCGGTTTCCCGCTCCCCATGCACGAGCGCCCAGTTCACAGGGGCCCGACCGCGGTATTTCGGGAGGAGCGAACCGTGGACGTTGTACGCGCCGAGCCGTGGCAGCGCGAGCAGTCCAGGCCCGAGCAAGCGACGGTAGTAGAACGAGAACAGGATGTCGGGCGTCGAGGAGCGAACCCTCTCGATCGCCTCGGCCGTATTGGGATCTTGTGGCGCGATGACCGGGATGCCGTAGAGCCGGGCGCGTTCAGCGACGCTCGCGAACCAGACCTTTTCGTTCGGGTCGTCCTCGTGCGTGACCACCAGACGAACTTCAACGCCCCCGGCGCGCAATACGTCCAGACAGCGTACTCCGACGTTGTGGTACGCGAAGACGGTAGCTCGGGTCACTTGATCCTGGCGAGCGGCTCGGCGTGCGTCTCGGGCGCAACCTGAAATCCGGCAACTTGCTGGTCCTCAGCCTCCGGTTTTTCGAGCACGCTGCTGATCAAGAATCGCGGTCGCCGCAGCACTTCCTGGTAAATCCGCCCGATGTACTCGCCGAGAAGGCCTATGCCGAAGAGCACAAGACCGGAAACAAACAGCAGGACCGCATCCATGACCGAGGCGAACACGCCTTCGGCTGCCGCCCCTCGCACCAATCGATGAATTACCTGGAAGCCAACCATGCCCATCGCGCCGAGCGCGAGAAGAAAGCCGATCAGCGAGAACACCTGCAGCGGCGCAAGCGAAAAGCCGGTTACAAGGTCGAAATTGAGCCGCAACAGCTTGTATAGCGAGTATTTCGTCGCGCCCGTCTCGCGCTGGGCATGCTCCACGTCGACCTCGGTCGGGTTCTGGGCGAACGTGTAGGCGAGCGCGGGAATGAAAGTATTGATCTCGGTGCAGGCGTTGATTGCATTTACGATCGAGCGGCTGTATGCGCGCAGCATGCAGCCGTGGTCAGTCATTCGAATACGCGTTGTTCGCTCACGCACGTAATTCCCCAGCCGGGACACGTTGCGCCGGAACCAAGAATCCGCTCGCTCCATGCGCACCCCGCCGACGTAGTCATGGCCTTCGTCCATCTTTGCCAGAAGCTTGGGAATTTCCTCAGGTGGATTCTGCAGGTCGGCATCCAGCGTGACGATCCGCTCGCCGCGGCAACGCTCGAAGCCGGCCATGATTGCGAGGTGCTGGCCGTAATTGCCGGCAAACAGCACCACCCGTGTCACGTCGGGCCGGCGCTCGAATTGCTGGCGCAGCAGAGCGGCGGAGCGGTCGCGGCTGCCATCATCGACGAAGATGATCTCATAGGTCACGCCGAGCTTATCCAGCGCCGGATACAGCCGCGCGAACAGCGCCGGCAGCCCTTCCTCTTCGTTAAAGACGGGTATGACGACGGAGAGCACCTGCAGGTTCATGGCGTATCCTTCCGGAACTTCCCCAGAATCCCGCTGCAGGACTCGCACACGCGATCCACGTCGTTCTCGCTCATGGCGGGAAACAGGGGCAGGGTGACAGTGGACTGGCCGATGCGTTCGGCGTTCGGGAAATCCCCGATCCTGTAGCCCATTTTACGATAAAGGCTGAAAAGGTGCAGCGCCGGATAGTGGATGCCGACACCGACTCCCCGTTTGCGCATCTCCTCGATAAACTGTGGCCGCCCGATGCGCATGTGCTCGAGCGGCAGCAGCGGCGCAAACATGTGCCAACTGTGGCCTTCATCGCCGCGCGCGGGCAGCAGCATCGCAGGATCGGTCTTGAGCCGTTCGAAATAGCGGACCGCAAGCGAGCGCCGGCGCTGGTTGAACTGCTCGAGCCTGCGCAGCTGGCCGAGCCCGACGCAGGCGGCAACGTCGGTGAGGTTGTATTTGCCGCCTGCCTCGAGCACATCCATATCGCCATTATCGTCGCGCTCGATGCCGTGAAAGCGCAGTCGCTCTACTCGCCTGGCTTCCGCCGGCTCGCGTATGCTGAGCGCACCGCCTTCGATGGTGGTGAGGTTCTTGTTGGGATGAAAGCTGAAAGCGACGAAGTCGCCGAAGCTGCCGATGCGGCGCCCGCGGTGGCTCGATCCGATGGCGTGCGCCGCATCCTCGATTACGCGCAGCCCGCGCCGCTCCGCCAGAGTGTAGAGAGCGTCCATGTCTACCGGCAATCCGGCGAAATGCACCGGCATGATCGCGCGTGTGAGCGGCGTGATCGCCTTTTCCGCCCGCCCGAAATCGATGTTGCGGGTCGCGAGGTCCACATCGGCGAACACCGGCCGGGCGCCGACCCGCAGCACCACGTTCGCGGTGGCGGCGAAAGTCATTGCTGGAACGATCACCTCGTCCCCGTGGCCGATGCCGCACGCCTGCAACGCCACTTCGAGCGCGCCCGTGGCGGAAGTGAAGGCGCGCACCGCACGGCCGCCAAGGTAGCGCGAGAGCGCCGCTTCGAAAGCTTCGACTTGCGGTCCGGTGGTGATCCATCCCGAGCGCAGCACCTGGCTGACCGCGGTGATGGTCTCTTCGTCGATTGCCGGCCTGGCAAAGGGCAGGAATGCAGGCTGGCTGGCGGTCGCCTTGGGCCGTAAAATCGCTGAGCGTGCCCGGGCCTTGGCTGCCATGTCAGCTTCGGACGACGATGAAGACGCCGAGCACGATGATTCCGATGCCGGCGAGCCGGACCGGCGTCACCGCTTCACCGAACAGGTACCACGCGGCGATGGCGTTCACCACGTAACCGATGGAAAGCATCGGGTAGGCGACGCTAACCTCCGCGCGCGACAACGCCAGTATCCACACCACCACGCTGATCACATAGCATCCAATACCGGAAAGAATGTACGGTTGGGTGGCGATCTTCCAGCCGACCGGTATCACGTTTTGCGCCGAGAATTCGAATACGCCGACGGCATTGGTGCCGGACTTGAGCAGCAGCTGTGCCGCGGCATTAAGCAGCACGCCGGTCATCACGAGCGAGAATGACAACGCGTTCATAGGAGGCTCCTGTGGATCAGATCGCAGTTCCTGCCCGCATCACCGTGCGGCATCGGGTTTTTTCGCCACGACATGCCGGAGATCGCGCGCAACGATTTGCATCGGCAGACCGTTTTTCTCGAGCTCGGCGTAGGTCTGCGGCTCCATGATGGCCAGAGCACTTCGTTCGCCACGCCACGCGTGCTCGAAGCTCGGAATGTCCGGCAGCCACAGCCGCGGCTCGTGTTCCAGACCGTAAGCCATCTCGCCCTGGAATGCAACCAGTGTGACGGTACGCTTGATGTAGAAGCACAGCGTCTGATCATAGGTGCGCACGCTGAAGAAAGGCATGTTTTCGGCGAGGTGGGGCTTGATGTCCTGTGCGATGTAATAAGCCGAGTGCGCAGGAGACAGTGCACCGTGCCCAGTGATGACCATCTGAGTTGCGAGGAGACCCCCGAAGCCCATGCCGAGCAGTGCTGCTCCGCGATTGCCGAGACGGCAGAAAAAGAGCGCGCAACTGCCGCCGATCACCAGCGCTGCCCCGGCTGCGGCGATCCAGGGAACGTAATCATCGTACAGGGCCAACGGGACCCGTTCGCTGGCCATGAGGACCACCTTGGGCGAGAGCGCCGCAACGGCGACGCCAGCGAGCAGCAACGGTACTGCGTGCCACTTCAGCTGACGCGTTCCCGTTTCCGCGAGTGTCAACCCGATAAGCAACGCAAGCGCGGGGAGAATCGGCAAGATGTAGGACGGCAGCTTGGAACCCGACGCCGAGAAGAAAACGAAGATGAAGATTGTCCAGATCAGTAGAAAGCGCGCAGGCTGGAAAACCTGCTGAGGCTGCGGCATCCGCCACCCCCGGATCAATGCCTGGGGCAAGAGGGTGAGCCACGGTATCAAGCCGGCCGCCAGCATGGGAATGAAGTACCACCACGGTCGGACCCGGCCATGACTCTCGGTTAGGAAGCGCTCGAAATGCTCGTGGATGAAGAAGAACTTCGCGAATTCGGGATTCGCATGCTGGACCAACGCGAACCAGGGCGCGGCGATGACAAGGAAAACCATGATGCCCGTTGTCCACTGCAGGCGACGCAGCAGACCGGAATCGCGCTGCAGCAAGGCATAGATCGCGATCACTGCCGCCGGCAGGACCATGCCGACCAGACCCTTGCTAAGCACCGCCAGGGCCGCACACGCCCACGCCGCAAGCATCCAGCGCCGGCTGGTTACGGGACTGATACTCTCGCGTTGTGCCAGGAGAAACGCCAGCGCGGTGGCGGTCATGAAGAAAGTGAGACCCATATCCAGCGTGTTCATGTGGCCGAGGCCGATGTAGCCCGCACTGCTCGCCAGGACCAGTGCCGCGTAGAAACCCGCAGTGGGCCCGAACAGGCTGCGACCGGCGAGTAAAACCAGGGCGATGCCCAACAGGCCTGTGAGGGCGGGCCATAGCCGTGACGTCCAGTGGTGCTCGCCGAAGATCTTGTAGGCAGTCGCGGTTGCCCAGTATTGAAGAGGCGGCTTTTCGAAGTACTTGATGCCGTTGAGGCGCGGCGTGATCCAGTCGCCGGTGACCGCCATTTCCCGGGCAATTTCCGCGTAGCGACCCTCGTCAGTCAGGAACAGCTTGTGATATTCGAGATTGCTGAACCAAATTGCGATGAAAGCTGCGGCAAGCAGTATCAGCACGTAACGCCTGGGATGAAGCTGATTTGGCACGAAAACCGTGAAGCGAATGCCGGCGCGACTCAGCGTTTATCGATCGGAACGAACTTGCGCGTCTCGGGGCCGGTATAGATCGCAGTCGGCCGGATGATTTTGTTGTCGATGCGCTGCTCGATGACGTGGGCGGCCCAGCCGCTGGTGCGGGAAATCACGAAAAGTGGCGTGAACATCTCTGTAGGCACGCCCATTATGTGATAACTCACTGCGGAGAACCAATCCATATTAGGAAACATATTTATCTCGTTCCACATTACCGTTTCGACGCGCTCGGCGATATCAAAGAGATTGATGTTGCCTGCGTCGTTGGACAAACGGCGCGCGACTTCCTTGATGATCTTATTGCGTGGGTCGCTGATAGTATAAACCGGATGGCCGAAGCCGATAATGATTTCTTTGTTGGCAATACGCCGCTTGATGTCGGATTCAGCATGATCGGGATTTTTGTAGCGGCTTTGTATTTCTGACGCTGCTTCATTGGCGCCGCCGTGCTTGGGACCTCTTAGCGCGCCGATGGCGCCGGTGATTGCCGAATAAATGTCTGAGCTGGTGCTTGCAATCACCCGGGCGGTAAACGTTGAGGCGTTGAACTCGTGTTCAGCATAGAGAATGAGTGAAGTCTGCATTGCCCGCTCGTGCAGAGCTGACGGTTTCTTGCCGTGCAAAAGATGCAGGAAATGCCCGGCGATGGAATTATCGTCAGTAACGATCTCAATGCGCCGCGCGGAACGTGAGTAGTGGTGCCAATAGAGCAGCATCGAGCCGAAACAAGCCATCAAGCGGTCGGCAATGTCACGCGCACCTGCGGGATTGTGGTCTGCTTGCTCCGGCAGGGTGGTGCCCAGCATCGAGCAGCCGGTTCGCAACACATCCATCGGATGGGCGGAAGCCGGCATACATTCCAGCACCTTTTTCAAATCAGCCGGCAGTTCACGCAACGAATTCAACTTCTTTTTATAGGCGTCGAGCTCTGCTTGTGCTGGCATTTTTTCATGTACCAGCAAATAAGCGATTTCCTCGAAGGTCGCCTGCTCGGCGAAATCAAGAATGTCATAGCCGCGGTAGTGCAAATCGTTACCGGTGCGGCCGACGGTGCAAATGGCTGTATTGCCTGCGGCCACGCCGGACAGTGCGACTGATTTCTTTTTCTTCACTTCAGGCACTCGCTCGTCATCTTTACATTATCTTTCGTATTTAATCAGCGCGAGGGACGCCGCAAAGCCATCAGCCAAGCAAATGTTTTACAGCATCGCGTTCTTCCTGGAGTTCCTTAAGCGTGGCGTTCATCTTTTCGCGGGAGAAAGGGTCAATTTCCAGCCCTTTAACGATCTGGTATTTGCCATTAGCGCACGTCACCGGATAGCCGTAAATGATACCTTCAGGAATGCCGTAGCTGCCGTCCGAAGGGATGCCCATGGTAACCCACTTGCCATTGGTGCCCAGCACCCAGTCGTGCATATGGGCAATGGCGGCATTGGCGGCGGAAGCTGCGGAAGAAAGACCGCGCGCCTCGATAACGGTGGCGCCGCGCTTGCCCACGGAGGGAATGAACACCTCGCGGTTCCACTTCTCGTCGTTGATCATCGCTTTTAAGCTTTGGCCGTTGATGGTGGCGAAGCGGTAATCCGGATACATGGTAGGCGAGTGGTTGCCCCACACCACCAGTTTTTCGATCGCATCCACCGGATTGCCGGTTTTTGCTGCGAGCTGGAAGAGCGCCCGGTTGTGATCCAGGCGCAGCATTGCGGTGAAACATTCGTGCGGCAGATCCGGCGCGCTGTTCATTGCGATGTAGGCATTGGTATTGGCGGGGTTGCCAACCACCAGCACTTTCACATTGCGCTTCGCCACTTCATTGAGCGCTTTTCCTTGGACAGTGAAGATGGCGCCATTCGCTTCCAGCAAATCTTTTCTTTCCATCCCTTTGGTGCGGGGCCGGGCGCCGACCAAAAGCGCCACATCAACATCTTTGAACGCCACTTTGGGATCATCGGTGGTGACGATGTCTTGCAAGAGCGGAAACGCACAATCTTCCAGCTCCATCACCACACCCTTGAGCGCCTGCTGCGCTTGTGTAATTTCGAGCAATTGCAGGATGATAGGCTGGTCGTGACCCAGCATTTCGCCGCCGGCGATTCGAAACAGCAGGCTGTAGCCGATTTGGCCGGCTGCACCGGTCACTGCGACGCGAGCGGGTTTTTTCATTTAAGCTCCCGGGATCAAAGAATTACAAATTCTCAATGCAGGCTGATTAGGGCAGGATTTCGGCTGTTTTCCGCGCTGCGGGAAGGGCATGGCAAGCCAGTCCGAATTTCTGGCATGGTAAAAATAATCCACGCTTCTGTCAATCAATTCTTATATCTTATAAATGATACATAACATCATGGACGAAACCCTGGTTTTGTGCTAATAAAAGAGCCGATGAATAACTCCAATCCGTCTCCAGCATTCCGTCCACTTTACCAGCAGATCAAAATCTTGATCATGCAAAGCCTTATTTCCGGCGAATGGCATCCGGGCGAGGCAATCCCCAGCGAAATCGAGCTTGCTTCGCGCTACCACGTAAGCCAGGGCACGGTGCGCAAGGCGATTTCCGAGCTGGCGGATGAAAACCTGCTGATTCGTCATCAGGGCAAGGGAACTTTCGTTGCTTCCCATACTGAAGAGCGGCGCCAATTTCATTTCGTGCGCATAAACTCGGATAAAGGCGGGATGATTTACCCGGAAGGGGAGCTTCTGGATTGCCGGCGCGGCAAGGCGGACAGTGCCACCGCCAAACTCCTGGAAATAAACACCGGGGCTTCGCTGGTGGTAATCAAACGCTTGCTCAATGTTTCCGCCAAACCGGTGCTGCTTGAGGAGGTCCGCGTAGCTGCGGCGCTGTTCAAGGGACTCAATGCCGAGGTCATCAACCAGCACGAATGCAAGATGTACAGCATGTTCGAGTCTGAATTCAGCATCCGCATTATTCAGGTGGTGGAACAAATCAAGGCTGTTGCCGCCAACAGCGAGGCAGCGAAGCTGTTAAAGCTCAACCCAGGCACACCGCTCCTTTGTATCGAGCGGGTGGCTTATACCTATGGCGATAAACCGGTAGAGTGGCGTAGAAGCCTGTGCAATAGCAAAGAGCACTATTACATGAACAAAATCGTGTAATGCTTTGTAATATAATAATATATCAATGGAGAAAAAGCGCCCCAAGCATCTCGATTTGATGAAAATCCGGTTGCCTCTGCCCGGCTGGGTTTCCATCCTGCATCGCATCAGCGGCGCGGTGCTGTTTCTGTTCATTCCTTTTTTGTTATGGCTGTTACAGGCAAGCTTCGGTTCCGCTGAAACCTATGCCGGTTTTAAATCTGCTTTGGCCAACCCGCTGGTGAAGCTCGTTCTGTTTGGCCTGTTATGGGCTTTTCTGCATCATTTCTTTGCCGGCATACGCTATCTGGCGCTGGATATGCATCTGGGCGTCGAGCTAACGCCGGCACGTGCAAGCAGCACAGCGGTGCTGATTGTGAGCATTGTGCTGACGCTGTTGATCGGGGTGCGACTGTGGTAAAGCGTATCGCGATTGGTGCGCATTACGGCCTGCGCGATTGGCTGGTGCAAAGGGTGAGTGCGCTGGTAATGGTGGTGTATACCTTGCTGGTGATAGCTATTCTATTTGCCCACTCCCCACTGCAATACGCGGAATGGAAGACGCTGTTTAGCCATCAATGGATGCGCCTGGCGAGCCTGTTGTTCCTGTTAAGTCTGTTCATCCATGCCTGGATAGGTATGCATGACATCCTGATGGATTATGTTCATGCGACCGGTATAAGACTTGGCTTGCAGGTTGCAGTAATTGTTGCGCTCGTGGTTTACACCGGGTGGTCAATTCAGATTCTATGGGGCACGTAAATGGTGCTGGCCAAAAGAACATTTGATGCGGTGATTGTCGGTGGCGGCGGTTCAGGGCTGCGTGCAGCGCTGCAGCTTTCCGAAGCCGGTCTTAAATGCGCGGTGCTGTCCAAAGTCTTTCCAACCCGTTCGCACACAGTGGCGGCGCAAGGGGGTATCGGCGCATCGCTAGGCAACATGGGCGAGGACAACTGGTTGTGGCACATGTATGACACAGTCAAAGGCTCGGATTATCTGGGGGACCAGGACGCCATTGAATTTATGTGCCGCATGGCGCCGCAGATGGTCTATGAGCTCGAGCATTTCGGCATGCCGTTTGACCGCAATGAAGACGGTACCATTTACCAGCGTCCATTCGGGGGGCATTCGCAGAATTTCGGCGAGCGGCCGGTGCAAAGAAGTTGCTGCGCAGCGGATCGCACCGGCCACGCCATGCTGCACACGCTCTATCAGTGCAATGTGAGAGCGCATACCCAGTTTTTCGTGGAATGGATGGCCCTTGATTTAATACGGGACCAGGACGGGCATGTGCTTGGCGTCACTGCCTTGGAAATGGAAACCGGGGAAGTGATGATCCTGCAGGCGCGCGCCACGCTGTTTGCCACCGGGGGGGCGGGGCGCGTTTATGCGGCGAGTACCAATGCTTTTATCAATACCGGCGATGGCTTGGGCATGGCGGCGCGCGCCGGCATTCCGCTGGAAGATATGGAGTTCTGGCAATTCCATCCCACCGGCGTGGCTGGCGCCGGCGTTTTGATTACCGAAGGCGTGCGCGGCGAGGGCGGCTATTTGCTTAACAAAAACGGCGAACGCTTCATGGAACGCTATGCCCCCACTATGAAAGATCTGGCTTCACGCGATGTAGTCGCGCGCGCCGTGGCGACCGAAATCAAGGAAGGCCGCGGCGCAGGCAAGGATGGTGATTACATCCTGTTGAAACTCGATCATCTCGGTCCAGAAGTGATTGAAAAACGCCTGCCAGGGATACGCGAGATCGCCAAAAAGTTCGCCAATGTTGACCCTGTGAAAGACCCGATCCCGGTGGTGCCGACCTGCCATTACCAGATGGGCGGCATTCCCACCAATTATCACGGCCAAGTGGTGGTGCCGGAAGGGGAGAATCCCGAAGTGCCAGTGCCGGGGTTTTATGCCGCGGGCGAATGCGCCTGCTGCTCGATCCACGGAGCGAACCGACTCGGCACCAATTCGCTCACCGATTTACTGGTGTTCGGCAAGGCGGCGGGAGATCACATGGTGCAATTCCTCAAAGAAAATACCGACCGCAAGGACCTGCCCAAGAACGCGGGAGAACTTACACTTGCGCGTCTGGCTCGATTGGAAAACCAGAAAAACGGCGAAAACGTTTACATAGTCGCCACAGATATGCGCAAGACCATGCAGGCGCATTGTGGCGTGTTTCGCTTTCCTGATCTGCTGGTAGATGGCGTGAAGAAAATCAGGGAAATCGCGGAACGGGCGAAACGCACCGAAATTAAGGACAAGAGCAAGGTGTTCAATACCGCTCGTATCGAAGCGCTGGAGTTGGACAATCTCATCGAGGTGGCCGTAGCCACGCTGGTTTCGGCGGAAGCGCGCAAGGAATCGCGAGGCGCGCATGACCGCGCCGATTATCATAAGCGCGACGACGTCAACTGGATGAAGCACACCTTGTACTTTAGTGCAGGCCATCGTCTTAGTTATAAGCCGGTTCATGTCAAACCGCTGTCAGTCGAAACCTTCGAACCCAAGGCACGTGTCTACTAGGAGCCAGCATGCGTTTCTCAATCTACCGCTACGACCCGGACAAGGATGCCAAACCCTACATGCAGGACTACGACATGCAACTTGAGCCGACCGATCGCATGCTGCTCGATGCGCTGGTGTGTATCAAGGCACAGGATGATTCACTTAGCTTGCGCCGCTCCTGCCGCGAAGGGGTGTGCGGCTCGGATGCCATGAACATCAACGGCAAGAACGGGCTTGCCTGCATTACTAAACTTGCTGATTTAAAAGAGCCTGTGGAATTGCGGCCGCTGCCGGGACTGCCAGTGATCCGTGACCTGATTGTGGACATGACGCAGTTCTTCAAGCAATATCATTCAGTCAGGCCGTACCTTATCAATACTGAGCCGGCGCCCGAAAAAGAACGCTTGCAATCTCCCGTGGAGCGGGAGGAATTGAACGGGCTTTATGAATGCATTTTGTGCGCCTGCTGCTCCACTTCTTGTCCCTCGTTCTGGTGGAACCCGGACAAGTTTGTCGGACCGGCAGGGCTGTTGCAGGCCTACCGTTTCATTGCCGACAGCCGCGACCAGGCGACCAGTGAGAGGCTGGATGACCTCGAAGACCCCTACCGGTTGTTCCGCTGTCATACCATCATGAATTGCGTGGACGCGTGCCCGAAAGGACTGAACCCGACCCGGGCGATAGTTAAAATTAAAGAACTGATGGTCAAACGAACGGTATGAAGGAGATGGACAGACTGCGCTGGGATTGCCGGCGCGGCATGCTGGAACTGGACCTGGTTTTGACGGGTTTTCTGGACAAACATTTCCCGAAGCTCACAGAATCGCAGGTCAAGGTGTTCAAGGAATTGCTTGATTATCCCGATACCGATTTATGGGACATGATCATTGCCAGAACCGAGCCCGCGGACAACACCATGAAAACCGTGTTGCAACTTATTCGCGCCAGCTGATAGCGTTTGATTCGCGTAATGTGACGACAACAGATTCGACTTATAAGATCCGCGGAGATGCCCATGGAAAAACAGCGTAAAGTGATACTTTCTTTCAGCGATAGAGACAGGGAGCCTATAGAATTTCCAATTCTTTCGGGCAGTGTCGGTCCTGATGTCATCGACATCCGCTCGCTTCACGGCAAGACCGGCATGTTTACTTATGATCCGGGCTATCTGTCCACCGCCAGCTGCACTTCGCAAATCACTTATATTGATGGCGAAGCAGGAATGCTGCTGTATCGCGGTTATCCGATTGAGCAGCTCGCGAAGCAATGCGATTTCCTGGAAGTGTGTTATTTGCTGCTCAACGGCGAGCTGCCGAACGCCGCGCAGAAAACCAAGTTTGACGACACGATCAAGAGACATAGTATGGTGCACGACCAGCTGGCAAGCTTCTTTAAGGGTTTCCGCCGCGACGCGCACCCGATGGCAGTTATGGTCGGCGTGGTGGGCGCACTATCGGCGTTTTATCACGAGGCGATGGACATCAGCGATGCAACGCACCGCGAGGTTTCGGCGTACCGGTTGATCGCAAAAGTGCCGACGATAGTAGCCATGTGCTACAAGTACAACATCGGCCAGCCTTTCATGTATCCTCGCAATGCGCTCAACTACGTGGAGAATTTCTTCCACATGATGTTTGCCACGCCTGCCGGCGATTACAAACTGAACCCTGTTTTGGTGCGAGCGCTGGACCGCATACTGATTCTGCATGCTGATCATGAGCAAAATGCTTCCACCTCCACGGTGCGCTTGGCCGGTTCCAGTGGCGCCAATCCATTTGCCTGTCTTTCCGCGGGGATTGCCTGCCTATGGGGTCCGGCACACGGTGGTGCCAATGAGGCGTGCCTCAATATGCTGGGACAGATCGGCGATGTATCGCGTATCGGCGAATACATCAAGCGCGCCAAGGACAAGGACGATCCGTTCAGGTTGATGGGTTTCGGTCACCGCGTGTACAAAAACTACGACCCGCGCGCCAAGCTCATGCGCGAAACCTGTCACGAGGTTCTGAACGAGCTTGGGTTGCAAAACGACCGGCTGTTCAAACTTGCGCTCGCGCTGGAAAAAGTCGCTCTGGAGGACGAATACTTCACCAGCAGGAAACTTTATCCGAACGTGGATTTCTATTCAGGTATCGTGCAACGGGCTTTGGGCATACCCATCAGCATGTTTACGGCGATTTTTGCGCTGGCGCGCACCGTGGGCTGGATTGCGCAGTGGAATGAAATGATCAGCGATCCGGAGTACAGGATCGGACGGCCGCGGCAACTTTATAACGGAGCAGTGAAGCGGGACGTCGTGCCAATTGCCCAACGTAAGTAAGGAACCTCGGTTCCATAAGGAGATTCATCATGATGCAGAAGATGCTGAGTAATTCCTACCTATACGGCGCCAATGCGCCGTTCATCGAGGAATTGTACGAAGCTTATTTGCGTAATCCGGATTCGGTGAGCGATACCTGGCGCGAGTATTTTGAACAGGTCAAGGGCGCTGCCCAAGAGGTATCGCACACCTTAATTCGGCAAACTTTCGTCGAGTTGGTCAAACGTCACGGCAATGGTCGGGCCGCAGCGGCGCTCGCACCTGCTATCGCGGGAGCAGAAAATAAACAAGTTTCAGTGCTTCAACTCATTAACGCGCATCGCTTCCTCGGTGCGCGCCATGCCGATCTTGATCCATTGAAACGCCAGGAGAAACCTTATGTACCGGAACTCGATCCGGCGCATTACGGCTTGACCGAAGCCGACATGGGCACGGTGTTCAATACCGGTTCACTGGTTGGCCCCGATCAGATGACGCTGCGCGAGATATTAAAAGCTGTGAAGGAAACCTACTGCGGGAGCATCGGCGTGGAGTACATGTATATCACCGACACCTCTCAGAAGCGCTGGATACAAAACCGTCTTGAAGGGACACGCGCCAAGCCGAGTTTTACCGCCGAATACAAGCGCCATATCCTGGAACGGCTGACTGCGGCAGAAATTCTGGAGAAATACCTGCACACACGTTATGTCGGACAAAAGCGCTTTTCACTGGAAGGCGGTGACAGCCTGATTCCGTTGCTCGATCACCTGGTCCAGCATTCCGGCAAACAAGGCGTGCAGGAAATGGTGATAGGCATGGCGCACCGCGGGCGGCTTAATGTGTTGGTCAATACCTTGGGCAAGTTGCCCAAGGATCTGTTTTCAGAGTTTGAGGGCAAGCATACCAGTGAGTTGCCCTCGGGTGACGTCAAGTACCATCAGGGGTTTTCCTCCGATGTTATGACGCCAGGCGGACCGATGCACGTGACGGTCGCCTTCAACCCCTCGCATCTGGAAATAGTCAATCCGGTGGTCGAGGGCTCGGTGCGGGCGCGTCAGCACCGCCGTCATGACAAAGAGGGAATGCAGGTGCTGCCGGTGCTTTTGCACGGTGACGCTTCCTATGCAGGACAGGGTGTAGTGATGGAAACCTTAAATCTGTCGCAGACGCGCGGCTACGGTACCGGCGGAACGGTGCATATCGTCGTCAATAACCAGATCGGTTTTACTACTTCTGACCCGCGCGATACCCGCTCCACTTTGTATTGCACCGATGTGTCAAAAATGGTGGAAGCGCCGATTTTCCACGTCAACGGCGACGACCCCGAAGCGCTGTTAATGGTGACGGAAATCGCGCTGGATTTCCGCATGCAGTTCAAGAAAGACGTGGTAATTGATATGGTGTGCTTCCGCCGCTTGGGGCACAACGAGCAGGACGAGCCGCTGGTGACGCAACCGCTCATGTACAAGAAAATCGCACAGCATCACGGCACTCGCAAGCTCTATGCGGACCAACTGGCAGCCGAAGGCGTGATTAAGAGCTGGGATGCGGAAGAAATGGTGAATTGCTATCGAAGCGCGATGGACGCCGGATACCATACCAATAAAACCGTGCTTACCAATTTCAAGCCGCCGTTTACGGTGAACTGGGCGCCGTTCAAGGGGACTAAATGGACCGACCCGGTGAACACTTCGGTGCCGCTGGAAAGACTGCGGCGGCTATCAGAGAAGCTCACTACCGTTCCGCAAAATTTCAAGCTGCATCCCAGAGTGGAGAAAATCATCGCTGACCGCCGCCTGATGGCGCAGGGGAAGCTTCCTCTCGACTGGGGAATGGCGGAAACGCTTGCCTATGCGACTTTGCTTGAGGAAGGTTTTCCGGTGCGGATTTCCGGACAGGATTCGGGGCGTGGCACGTTTTTCCACCGCCATGCGGTATTGCACGACCAGAACCGCGAGCGTTGGGACGACGGGACTTACATTCCGCTGCAGCACGTATCGGAAAAGCAAGCGGATTTCCTGGTCATAGATTCGGTACTTTCGGAAGAAGCCGTGCTGGGCTTCGAATACGGCTACGCTACCGCGGAACCCAATGAGCTGGTGATCTGGGAAGCGCAGTTTGGCGATTTTGCCAACGGCGCGCAAGTGGTGATAGACCAGTTTATCGCTTCCGGCGAAGTGAAGTGGGGACGCATTTGCGGCTTGGTGATGATGCTGCCTCACGGTTATGAAGGGCAGGGACCGGAACACTCTTCGGCGCGGCTTGAGCGTTACCTGCAATTGTGCGCCGACTACAACATTCAGGTTTGTGCACCCTCAACGCCGCAACAGATGTTCCACCTGCTGCGGCGGCAGATGCTCAGGCCCTACCGCAAACCGCTCATCATCATGAGCCCGAAAAGCCTGCTGCGCCACAAGGAATCGGTATCCACATTGGAGGAGCTGGCAAACGGCAGGTTCGAGCCGGTGAGTGGTGAAATTGATTCCACCATTGATCCGAAGAAAGTCAAACGCGTGGTGTACTGCAGCGGCAAGGTGTTCTACGACGTGCTGGCTGCGCGCCGCGAACGCGGCATCAAGGATATTGCCATCGTGCGCATTACCCAGCTTTATCCTTTCCCGCACGACGATTTCCAGAAACAGATCGAACTTTATGACAAGGCCAGGGAAATCGTCTGGTGCCAGGAAGAGCCGGGAAACCAGGGGGCTTGGCATCGCATCCAGCATTACTTGCTGCGGCACATGCGCCCCGATCAGAAACTGAGCTATGCGCTGCGGCCTTCAGCGGCCTCGCCTGCCGTCGGTTATCTTGCCAAGCATGCCCAGCAGCAGAAAGAACTGGTGGATGCCGCATTAACCCATGGCGTGTAAACGTGAGCTGCAATTGAAAAAAGAAGATTGGAAAGTGAAAGAATCATGCTCATCGAAGTAAAAGTCCCGGTATTGTCTGAATCCGTGGCGGAAGCCACGCTCTTGTCATGGCACAAGAAACAGGGCGAGTATGTGCAGCGCGATGAAAACCTGATTGACATTGAAACCGACAAGGTGGTGCTGGAGTTGCCTGCGCCTGGCGCCGGCGTGCTGGCGAAAATCATCAAATATGACGGCGCGACCGTGGCAAGCAATGAAGTGATCGCCACCATTGACACTAACGCCAAGCCTCCCGCAGCAACGAGTCCGGCGACTGAGGGTAAGCCGCAAGACGCGAAGAGCAGCGAACCAGTGCTGATGCCCGCAGCCAAAAAGCTGGTGGCCGAAAGCAGGCTCGACGCAGCAGAAATCAGCGGCAGCGGGCGTGGCGGGCGCATTACCAAGGCCGATGTGCTTTCGCATCAGGAAACCGTGCAACAGCCTGCGGCAAGGACTCCCGAGCCTTCCCCGATCAATGTCTCCACTGTCTTGGGAGATCGCCCGGAGCAGCGTGTGCCGATGACGCGGCTGCGCGTGCGCATCGCCGAACGCCTGGTGCAATCACAACATACGGCGGCAATACTGACCACTTTCAACGAAGTCAACATGCAGCCGGTAATCGAGCTGCGTAACCGCTACAAGGAAAGTTTTGAGAAAGAACACGGCATAAAACTCGGTTTCATGTCGTTTTTCGTCAAGGCGGCGGTTGCGGCACTCAAGAAATTCCCCATCGTCAACGCTTCGATTGATGGCAATGATATCGTCTATCACGGCTACTTTGACATCGGCATCGCCGTGGGCTCGCCGCGCGGGCTGGTGGTGCCCATCATCCGCAACGCCGATCAACTGTCGCTCGCTGAAATCGAAAAACACATCGCTGATTTCGGTAAGCGCGCGCAGGATGGCAAGCTCACTATCGAGGAACTGACCGGCGGCACATTCTCTATTTCCAACGGTGGAGTCTTCGGCTCGATGCTTTCCACTCCGATTATCAATCCACCGCAAAGTGCGATACTCGGCATACATGCGACCAAGGAGCGGGCGGTGGTGGAAAACGGCCAGATTGTGATACGTCCCATGAATTATTTGGCGCTCTCCTACGATCACCGCATCATCGACGGGCGCGAAGCGGTGCTGTCCCTGGTGACGATCAAGGAAGCGCTGGAAGACCCGGCGCGGCTGCTGCTGGAAATCTGAAAATCTTGAACCGCTGAGGACGCAAAGGACGCGGAGGAGGACAAGAACCAATTATTGATTTGGTTTTCCTCTGCGGCCTCCGCGGTGCAATTATTAAAGGTAAATCATGGCGAAGACGTTTGATGTGGCGGTCATCGGCGCCGGGCCTGGCGGTTATGTGGCCGCTCTCCGCTGCGGGCAACTCGGTCTCAACACGGTTTGCATCGACGATTGGAAAAACGAAAAAGGCAAACCAAGTCTCGGCGGTACCTGTCTGAACGTCGGCTGCATCCCTTCCAAGGCCCTGCTCGAATCCTCTGAAAATTACGAGCGTGTGCGGCACAAGTTTTCAGAGCATGGAGTGAGAGTGCAGGGTGTCACCATGGACGTGGGCGCGATGCAGGCGCGCAAAAACAAAATCGTTGAGAGCTTTACTGGCGGTATCGCCATGCTGTTTAAGAAAAATAAAGTCACATCGCTGCAAGGAAAAGGCCGCTTTGTTTCTGCGGGGAACACCTATCAGATCGGGGTATCGGATAACGGCAAATCGGAAAGCATAGAAGCCAAGCATGTGATTGTCGCCACCGGCTCGTCGCCCAGGCAACTTCCGGGCGCGCCACTGGACCAGAATTTGATTGTGGATAATGCCGGGGCGCTCTCGTTTACCGAAGTGCCAAAGCGCCTGGGGGTGGTAGGTGCTGGTGTGATTGGCCTGGAAATGGGCAGTGTGTGGCGCCGTCTGGGGGCGGAGGTCACCATACTTGAAGCCTTGCCGGGTTTTTTGTTGGTTGCGGATGAGCAGATCGCCAAGGAAGCGCAAAAGATTTTTACCAAGGAACAAGGTCTGGATATCCGCACCGGCGTAAAAATTACTTCGGTAAATATCGGCAAAAAACAAGTCACCGTGGACTACCAGGACAATCAGGGAACTCAGCAAAAGCTTGAATGCGACAAACTGATTGTCGCCATCGGCAGGGTGCCGAACACCATCGGCCTCGGCGCCGAAATGGTGGGGCTGAAACTGGATAGCCACGGCTTTATCGAAGTAGATGCGCATTGCCGAACCAATTTGCCCAACGTGTTTGCCATCGGCGATGTGGTGCGCGGTCCGATGCTCGCGCACAAGGCCTCCGAGGAAGGCGTGGCGGCCGCGGAAATCATCGCCGGTCAGGCTGGCCATGTTAATCTCGATACTATTCCTTGGGTCATTTACACTTCTCCGGAAATCGCCTGGGTGGGTAAGACTGAGCAGGAATTGAAGAAAGCCGGGGTTGTGTACCGCGCAGGTCAGTTTCCATTTCTCGCCAATGGGCGCGCGCGCAGCCTGGGAGAGACCTCAGGCTTCGTGAAAATCCTGGCGCATGCCAAAACCGACCGCATACTCGGCGTGCACATCATCGGACCTTATGCTTCGGAGATGATTGCAGAAGCGGTGGTGGCGATGGAATTTGCGGCAAGCAGCGAAGACATCGCGCGCATCGTACACGCCCATCCCTCGCTTTCCGAGGTGTTTCATGAAGCCGCCTTGGGTGTAGACAAGCGCAGCCTGCATATCTAGTTTGTCCGACGGAAATACCGAAAAGATAAGTTCATGCGCTAAGGAACCTCTGATTAAGTCCCACGAGGGCGCGACGCTGGCTTTTCGGGATGAGATGCGCGAAGTGAGGCGCAGCGAATGGTTGACCCCCCTTTGCAAGCCGAGCGACAAAGCAGATCGCCCGAAAAGCCGCGTCCCGACCGGTTTTCGGCGCAATGCGG
>DATDGC010000068.1:0-24483 GCA_036522275.1 Burkholderiales bacterium
GGCCAGGCGTTGCGCCAGCACCCCCAGCAGCGCATCCGAGAAATTGAACGGGTCCATGCCCATGTCCAGCAGACGGATGATGGACTCAGGCGCGCTGTTGGTGTGCAAAGTGGCAAACACCAGGTGACCGGTGAGCGAAGCTTCGATGCCGATGGAGACGGTTTCCTTGTCGCGCATCTCACCTACCATGATAACGTCCGGGTCACAGCGCAGGAACGACCGCATCGCTGTAGCGAAGTTAATCCCGGCTTTCGGGTTCATTTGTACCTGGCGCAGGCCTTCCTGGGTGATTTCCACCGGATCTTCCGCGGTCCAGATCTTGGTTTCCTCGGTGTTGATATAGCCCAGCACCGAGTGCAGGGTGGTGGTTTTACCTGAACCGGTCGGGCCGCACACAAAGAACAGCCCGTAAGGCTTGGAGATCACATCCTTCAGAGTTTTCAAATTGCTCGCGCTTAAGCCCAAGGTGTCGAGCGGGATGGGTTTGCCTCCCGCCAGGATGCGCATCACCACATCTTCCATTCCGCCTTGGGTCGGACAGGTTGCCACCCGCAGTTCGATATCCAGCGGACCGTATTTCCTGAATTTGATTTTGCCGTCCTGCGGTTTTCTTTTTTCCGAGATGTCGAGATCGCACATGATTTTGATTCGCGCGACCAGGGCCTGGCGGAAATTGGACGGGACTTCGAGGTAGGTTATCAATGAACCGTCTTTGCGAAAGCGGATCTTGGTTTTTTGTTTTCCCGGCCGGGGTTCGATATGAATGTCTGACGCACCCTGGTGGTAGGCTTCCACGATGATCTTGTTGACCAGCCTGACCAGTTCGTTGTCCGCAGCCGCGGAAACGTCGTCACCGAATTCATTCGCAACTTCCTCGTCAAGGTTTTCCAATACCTCATCACTAGGAGACGCCTCATCGCTCATCAGTTTGTCCAGGCTGACGCCGCTGGCCTGGGCGGATTTGCTGATAAGCGGGTCGAGCTTGTCATCTTCCACCACCACTGCTTCCACCGCCAGCCCGGTTTTGAATTTGATTTCATCCAGCGCGGATAAATTGGTCGGGTCGGA
Source organism: Burkholderiales bacterium (assembly GCA_036522275.1). Classification (GTDB taxonomy): domain Bacteria; phylum Pseudomonadota; class Gammaproteobacteria; order Burkholderiales; family JAHFRG01; genus JAHFRG01. The sequence goes on from DATDGC010000068.1 coordinate 1,069, forward strand.
AAGCGCCACGAACAGCCGGTTGCCCCGCTTGTACAGGGGCAGGGCACGCTTGCTACGCATGATATTGCCGTCGAGCACGCCTTTGGGGAAATGCTCTGGATCAACCGCGTTGAGATCGAGTTGGGGAAAGCCGAAAGTCAGCGAAGCGAATTCGCTGACACCGCGTGCGCTGAGTTTCCCGGTTTGCAGCAATTGTGTGATAAAGCTTATGCCCGAGCTGTTGGCTTGAACCTGAATGGCTTCAGCGTCAACCTGAATCAGGAGCCTATTTTGCACCAAGGCGCGTGCCAGACCGCTCAAGCTGCTTTGCATGGTGGCGACCATTTTGCTCCCGTTTTGTGAAAAAAATCACTAAAAACAAGCAGAAATAATGCACTTGTCAATGTGCTTTGTAAAGACATGATACCCGAGAGCGGGCTTCTATTGCGGCTTGGAAGCCTGTTGCGGGTAAATACACACCACTTTAACTACCCGGTCCTGGGTTTGCACGATTTCCATCGGATGGCCGGCGATCTTCAGGCTGGTGCCGGCTTCGGGGATATCCTGAAAACGCTCGATGATTAAACCGCTCAAGGTTTTCGGCCCGTCCAAAGGCAATTTCATCCCCAGCTTGCGGTTAAGATCGCGCAACAGGCTGCTGCCCTCGACCAGCACACTGCCGTCCGCCTGCTTGTGCAGGGTCAGGCTTTGCGCCGGCGCATGGGTGGTGAATTCGCCGATGATTTCCTCAAGAATGTCTTCGATGGTGACCAATCCCATGAGCTCGCCATACTCATCCACCACCAGGCCCATGCGTTCCTGTTTTTCCTGGAAAAGATGCAGCTGCGAAAACAGCGGCGTGTCCGCCGGAATAAAATACGCCTCGCGCAGCATCTCGCGCAGGCTCTCCGCATTGAGCTGCTGCTCCAGGCTGAGGTTTAGCGCCCTGCGTACATGAAGGATGCCGACGAGGTTGTCCATCTGCCCCTGATATACCGGTAGACGGGTGTGGTAGCAGGTGGCGAGCTGGCGCTTGATCACGTCCGGCGGCGCGTCAATGTCAATCGCCTCGATCTGGCTGCGCGGCGTCATGACGTCGTTGACGGTTATATTTTCCAGTTCGAACAGGTTCATCAAAATGCTCTGGTGCTTTTGCGGAATGAAATGGCTTGCTTCCAGCACCAGCGTGCGCAGCTCCTCCAGGCTCAGCTTGTGGGTTTCGGTAGGCGGCTTGATGCGCAGCAGCCACAGCAAAGCGCGCGCGAACAGGTTGACGGTCCACACTGCCGGATAAGTCACTTTGAGCAACGGCGCGAGAATGTAACTCGCCGGCAGAGCAATGCGCTCCGGGTAAGATGCGCCGACGATTTTCGGGGTGATTTCGCTGAACACCAGCAGCATAAAGGTTATGGAAACCGTGCTTAAGCCCAGCACCACTTCGCTTTGACCAAACAGATGCACGGCGATGATGGTGCTGAGAGTAGTGGCCGCCGCGTTAATCAGCGTGTTGCCGAGCAGAATTACACCGAGCAGCTTATCGGTTTTGGCGAGCAATTGTGAAGTGAGCCGCGCACTGCGGTTACCGAGTTTAACTTGATGCTTCAACCGGTAGCGGTTGAGCGCCATCATGCTGGTTTCGGAGATGGAAAAAAAAGCGGAGAGGATAAGCAGAATGGCGAGCGCGCCGTACAATGCGCTTATCGGGATTTCTTCCAAAGGAATTTAGCTGCTGGGAATGAGATGATTTGAGTATCGGATGTGCGAACGCTTCTTGTCAAGTTGCACTGCGGGGCGAACACTTCAGCGATGCAGTATGACTTCCAGCACGAACTTGCTGCCGACATAAGCGAGAATAAGCGCGATGAAACCGGCCATTGTCCAGCGCATCGCGGTGCGGCCGCGCCAGCCGTAAATTTTTCTGCCCCCGAGTAACGCCGCGAAGATGCCCCAGGAAATGAAAGCGAACAGCGTTTTGTGCGTGAATTGCGCCGGTTTGTGGAACAATTCTTCGGAAAACAGTATGCCGCTCACCAGCGCCAAAGTGAGCATCACGAACCCCGCGGTGATGATGCGAAACAACAGGGTTTCCATGGTCAACAGCGGCGGCAGAGTGTGCAGCATAGCCGGCAGCGTGCCGTCATGCAGGCGGCGCTCCACCACCGCCATCAGCACTGCGTGCAGTGCGGCGATGGTGAACAAGCTGTAAGCAAGCATTGAAAGCAGGAAATGTGCAGGAAACGCCGGCAGCCCCGTATTGTAAAGAATATGTGTAGTGGGCAGCAGCCAAGGCAGCAGCACGCAGCCTGCGGCGAGTGGCAGCACCAGCGCCTGCAAGCCTTCCAGATTGTAAAAAAAACTCACCGTCCAGTAAATCAGCACCGCGAGCCATAGTATCGCCGATACAGCGTTGCCCACGCCGAGATTGAAGCCGGTGCCGGTGAAAGTGGATTGATAAAGCAGCGCGCTGTGCAAAGCCAGCGGAACCAGAACTGCAAATTTCTCCCACTTACGGATGCTCTCTTCATGACGGCTTGCCTGGGACGTGACGGGCTGCCAGCGCGTGCGCCAGAAATGCAGACCGAGCAGCGCGTAAAGCAGTGCGGTAATGAGATAAGGTAAAATAGCTGGCATGCTGATCGAGAGCGGTATTGGTTGGTTTTTCAAGTCTACCTTAACTTAGAGCCTCTAACATAATGAAACGAATAGTGCGACGGCGCCGGTTTTGGATGCAGGCCGCGAAGCGAGCCGCGCCGTTGGGTTATTCTCCAATAAGCGGGCGAGCGACAAAGGCATGCGCCGAAATCCGCGCCGTCCCTGCGGGTTGCGGCCAAAAAGCGCGCCTGCTTTGTTGCTCGGCTTACTCGATGTCCCGGCATCAAGTTGCGCCTCGCGTCGCGCATTCATCGCTTTTTGGCCAGCAACGCAAATCCGTTTCATTATGTTAGAGGCTCTTACAGCGCAAGGCATTATCAGGAGCTTCCATGTTTGATCATCTCGCGCAGCGGCTTTCCGGCGTCATAAAAAGCCTGCGCGGTCAGGCGCGCTTGACCGAGAGCAATATCCAGGACGCGTTACGCGAAGTGCGTATGGCGCTGCTGGAAGCGGATGTCGCGCTGCCGGCGGTCAAGGACTTCATCAGCCGTGTCAAAGAAAAAGCCCTTGGCCAGGAAGTGCAGGGGAGCCTCACTCCCGGACAGGCGGTGGTCGGAGTGGTGCATCGTGAATTGACCCAGTTGATGGGCGAAGCCAACTCCGCACTCAACCTCGCCACGGTGCCGCCGGCGGTTATTTTGCTCGCCGGCCTGCAAGGCTCGGGCAAGACCACGAGCTGCGGCAAGCTCGCCAAGCTCCTTCGCGAACAAATGAAAAAGAAAGTGCTACTCGCAAGCTGTGATGTATACCGTCCTGCCGCAATTGAACAGTTACACACGTTGGCAAAACAGATCCACGTGGACTTCTTGCCGGTTGACGCGGGGAGTAAACCGCTTGCCATTGCCGGGAGCGCGCTCGATTTTGCACGCAGGCATTTTCATGACGTGCTGATTGTGGATAGCGCTGGGCGGCTGGCGATTGATGAAGCCATGATGCTGGAAATCAGCGAACTGCATGCCGCTCTCAAGCCGGTCGAGACCCTGTTCGTGGTGGACGCGATGCAAGGCCAGGATGCGGTAAACACCGCCAAAGCGTTTGCTGATGTGTTACCGCTGACAGGCGTAGTGCTGAGCAAATTGGACGGCGACGCACGAGGCGGCGCCGCGCTGTCGGTACGTTTTGTCACCGGGAAACCCATTAAATTTGCCGGCACAGGTGAAAAACTCGACGGGCTGGAAGCGTTTCATCCGGAGCGCATGGCTTCGCGCATCCTTGGCATGGGCGATGTGCTCTCCCTTATCGAGGAAGTGCAGCGCGGGGTAGACCGGACTGAAGCGCAGAAACTGACGCAGAAAGTCAGGGAGGGCAAAAGCTTCGATCTGGAAGATTTCAAGGCGCAGATCCGGCAAATAAAAAATATCGGAGGATTTGGCAAGCTCATGGACAAGCTTCCCGGCCAACTGGGACAGGCAATGCAGGGCGCGCAAGTGGATGACAAAGCGGTCGGACGCATCGAGGGCATCATCAATTCAATGACGCCGCAGGAACGCGCCGAACCGGAAATCCTCAAGGCCTCGCGCAAACGGCGCATCGCCGCCGGCGCCGGTGCCAGCGTCCAGGAAGTAAACCGCCTGCTCAATCAGTTTGAGCAAGCGCAGAAGATGATGAAAATGATGTCCAAGGGCGGCATGGCGAAGATGATGAGGAGCATGAAGGGCATGTTCCCAGGCATGCGTTAATAGTGTTGCCGCCGAAGGGGGCAATCAAAAGCAAGAGCGGATTTTTCCCTTGCCAAGCTATCGTAATCCAGCGTAAAATCATGCCCTTTCTGGATTTTTCGGATGGAACAACCATGGTCGTGATTCGTCTTTCGCGCGGCGGCGCTAAAAAACGCCCGTTTTTTAACCTGGTGGTGGCGGATTCGCGCCGCTCGCGTGACGGCAAGTTCATCGAGCGCATCGGTTTTTACGACCCGATGGCGCCACAAGGCCGTGAATCGTTGCGCATCAAAATGGACCGGATAAACCACTGGCAGGGCCGCGGCGCCAAGCTGAGCGATACCGTGGTCAGGCTGGTCAAGCAATTTGGTGCGCAAAAAGCTGCCTGAAAAAATAGCGGTGATGGGGCGTATCACCGCTCCGTATGGTGTGAAGGGCTGGATAAAAATCCATCCTTATACCGAGGCGATCGAAGGCTTGACCCCCTACGCCACGTGGTGGCTGGGGAAACAGGGCGAGTGGCGCAAAGCCACGGTCATCCAATCCAGACCCCAAGGCAAGGCACTGGTGGCAAAACTGCAGGGCTGTGACGACCGTGCTGCGGCGCAATTGCTCAAGAACCTGCATATCGCAGTTGAGCGCAGCCACTTGCCGGTAGCCAAGGAAGGGGAATATTACTGGGCTGATCTAATCGGCCTTGAGGTAGTAAATCTGCGTGGTGAAGCGCTGGGCGTGGTAAGCGCACTGTTTGCCACGGGGGCTAACGATGTGTTGCGGGTGCAGGGCGAACGCGAGCGCCTGATACCATTCATTCCGCAGGTAGTGCGTGAAGTCAGCCTGGATGCGGCGGCGATACGGGTGGACTGGGGACTGGATTATTAGGGAACCTCTGATTAAGTCCTCCGCAGATTGCGTTGCTGGCAAAATGCGGATGGATGCAAGGCGCGCGACGAAGGTCGTAGCTCGGACTACGAATCCGAGGAGCGCAACGATGCAGACGCCGCATTTTGCTGCAACCCGGAGGGACGGGACTTTCCGAGCGGTCTGCTTTGTCGCTCGGCTTGCCAAGGGGGTCTGGCCATTGGCTGCGCCTCGCTTCGCGCATCCCATCCCGGAAAGTCGCCGTCGCAACTGCGAGGGATTTAATCAGAGGTTCCCAGGAGCCCATGATGCTCTTCGATGTGATAAGCCTGTTCCCGCAGATGTTTGAGGCGCTCACCGAATACGGGATAACGCGGCGCGCCAGGGAAGACGGGCGTTACCAGCTTAAAGTTTGGAATCCGCGGCAGTTCACCACGGACAATTATCATACAGTGGACGACCGGCCCTATGGCGGCGGACCGGGAATGGTGATGCTGGCGCAGCCGCTGGAAGATGCCATCAATGCCGCCAAGCAGCATCACAACCAAGCCGGTATGGCGCAGACTAGAGTCATTTATTTATCGCCGCAAGGCAGGGTACTGAACCATGGCCTGGTTGCGGAGCTGGCAAAACAGCCGGGCTTGATTCTGCTGGCAGGCCGTTATGAAGGCATCGATGAACGGCTGATTCAGCGTGAGGTGGATGAAGAAATCTCGCTCGGCGATTACGTGCTCTCCGGCGGGGAACTCGCAGCGATAGTGCTGCTGGATTGCATCATCAGGCAGCTGCCCGGCGCGCTGGGCGATGCGCAATCAGCAGAACAGGATTCGTTTGTAAACGGCTTGCTGGACTGCCCGCAGTACACGCGCCCGGAAGTGTATGCAGGCATGGCGGTGCCGCAGGTGTTGCTCTCCGGTCATCATGCGGAGATAAACCGCTGGCGGCTGAAACAGGTGCTGGGCAGGACCTGGCTCAGGCGCCCGGATTTGCTGGAAAAGCGCGGATTGGACGCTGCGGAGCGAAAGTTGCTCGCCGAATTCAAACAGGAACAGGACAAGGGGTAAGCGATGGACCTGATTAGACAGCTTGAAGCCGAGGAAATCAAAAAGCTCGGCAAGAACATTCCGGATTTCGCTCCCGGCGATACCGTAGTGGTGAACGTCAACGTGGTGGAAGGCGACCGCAAGCGGATACAGGCGTATGAAGGCATAGTTATTGCGAAGCGCAATCGCGGCATTAATTCCTCCTTCATCGTGCGCAAAGTTTCTTCAGGCGAAGGCGTGGAACGGACTTTCCAGACTTATTCGCCTTTGATTGACAGCATCGAGATCAAGCGCAAGGGCGACGTCCAGCGCGCCAAGCTCTACTATCTGCGCCAGCGTTCCGGCAAGGCGGCGCGTATTCGCGAGAAGCTCACCAGCCAGGAAATACTGGACGCGGGACAGGAAGACGCTCCAACCGGAAAGCAATAATTCCGCATTTGCTCCTCCTGAAACGCAGCGCTATTCCCCGCTGCGTTTTATTTTCTTCAGCTAAGGTTCCCTAAATAAGCCATTGTAGTTTCATCGCGGCTGCGCTATCTTTTGTATATGCGAAGAACTGAAACAAGCGATGGGCATCAGGCGCGGCTTGCAACACCTTTCGCGGTGCTGGGCATACGCCATGAAGCAGACTGTCTGACCGGGATTGACTTCCTGCCGCGGAAAACCCCGCCGCTTTCCCCGCAAAACCGCTTCGCCGAAAAAGTGAGCAAGCGGCTTGAAGCTTATCTTCAGGATCCGGACACGGGTTTCGATTTACCCCTGCGCTTGCAAGGCACACCCTATCAATGCCGGGTGTGGCAAGCCATCATGCAGATCCCGCTCGGGCGCACCCTGACCTATGGCGAGCTTGCGCGCAAGCTCTTTTCCGGGCCGCGCGCGGTGGGGCAGGCGTGTGGAGCAAATCCGATTCCGATCATCGTCCCCTGCCACCGCGTGCTCGGCAGCGGAAATCTGGGCGGCTTCATGAATTGCGACGAGGGTGACCCGCTGGCGATCAAGCGCTGGTTGCTCAATCATGAGCGAGGTTGAGGAAAGCCTGCTCGACGAGTTCTGCGATGCCCTGTGGCTGGAAGACGGGTTGGCGCGCAATACCCTGGTGAGTTACCGCGGCGATTTGCTGAAATTCGCGCAGTGGCTGCGCAAAAAAAATTCCATATCGCTGCTCGATACCCGGCAGCAGGAGATAGAAGAGTATCTCGCGCATCAGGTGCTCGTCGCCAAAGCCAGTGCGCGCACCACCAGCCGCGAACTTTCCAGCCTCAAGCGCTTTTTCCGGTTTGAACTGCGCCAGGGCAAAATCAAGGCCGATCCCACCCTGCGCATTGACGCCCCCAAGCTTCCGCGTAGTCTGCCCAAGAGCCTCACCGAAGGCGATGTTGAATCGTTGCTGGACGCGCCCCAAGTTGAAAAACTATTGGGCCTGCGCGACAAGACCATGCTGGAAACGCTCTATGCCGGCGGCTTGCGTGTTTCCGAACTGGTGGGCTTGAAAATCCCGCAAGTAAGCCTGGATATGGGCGTGGTGCGGGTGCTGGGCAAGGGTGCGAAGGAGCGGCTGGTGCCGCTCGGGGAAGAAGCGCTCACATGGATCGGGCGTTATCTGGATGAAGCGCGTCCGGATTTGCTGAACGGCAAAGTAAGCGATGCGCTGTTTGTCACTGCGCGCGGGCAGCCGATGACGCGCCAGGGTTTCTGGTATTTGCTGCGCCGTTATTGCGCGCAGGCCGGGCTTGCCAAAACCGTCTCACCGCATACTTTGCGGCATGCGTTTGCCACGCATATGCTCAATCACGGCGCGGATTTGCGCGTGGTGCAGTTGCTGTTGGGTCATGCTGATATTTCCACCACGCAGATTTATACGCATGTGGCGCGTGAGAGATTGAAGCAGCTCCACTCGAAACATCATCCCCGCGGTTAGGTCTTTTTGCCCCTTTCGATGGTGACGCCAAGCCGTTTTATGCCGCGCATAAGTCCCAGCTTGGCGACGCTGACCTTGACCCAAGGCGCGCCGAATTCATGCATAATCAATTGTGCGAGGTGTTCTGCCAGCCGCTCAAGCAGTGAGAAATGCTCTTGGGCCAGGGTTTGTTGCAAGCGCGCCACGATTTTGCCGTAGTCAATGGTGTCGCCGATGGAGTCGCTCTTATAGACCTTGCTTTGCGGAATGCCGATTTCCAGATCGAGCTGAATGGTTTGCGGGACCTTGCGCTCCCATTCATAAATCCCGATCAGTGTCTCGACTTTGAATTCGTGTATAAAGATGATATCCATGCAACGGCCGTCGCGAATTGAGTTGGGCTTGGCAAGGCAAGCATAGCGGATTGTAGAATATTTGATATGGCCACGATAGTTTTTATTGTTATTGCGTACCTGATCGGCTCGGTATCGTTTGCGGTGCTGATGAGCCGCCTGTTCCGGCTGCCCGATCCGCGCACTTATGGCTCGAAAAATCCCGGTGCCTCGAATGTGTTGCGCACCGGCAGGAAAGCTGCCGCGGCTTTGACGCTGCTCGGTGATGCGGCAAAGGGCTGGCTCGCGGTGTATCTCGCGCAACACTTTGCTTCGCGGTACGGCTTAGGCAGCGCAACGCTTGCAGCAGTGGCTTTGGCGGTTTTTCTTGGCCATTCGTTTTCCGTGTTCCTGCGCTTTCACGGCGGCAAGGGGGTGGCGACTACCTGCGGCGTGCTGCTCGCGCTCAATCTGTGGCTGGGGCTTTCGACGCTCGCAACCTGGCTCGTCATTGCTATCATCTCGCGCATCTCATCGCTTTCTGCACTGGTCGCGGCCGTGCTGGTGCCCTTGTATGCGTTTTATATTTTCGGTTGGGACAGCCGTTCCTTCGCGGTGCTGGTGCTAAGCCTGCTTCTCATCTGGCGCCACCAGTCGAATATTCGCAACCTGATTGCCGGCACCGAAGCTACGTTTGGAAAGCGTGAATAACCTTGGTTTAACCTAAGGAACCTCTGATTAGGTCCTCCGCGGGTTGCGTTGCTGGCAAAATGCGGATGGATGCAAGGCGCGCGACGAAGGTCGTAGCCAGGACTACGAAGCCGAGGAGCGCAACGACGCAGATGCCGCATTTTGCCGCAACCCCAAGGGACGGGGCTTTCCGGGCGGTCTGCTTTGTCGCTCGCTTGCCAAGGGGGATGGCCATTAGCTGCGCCTCGCTTCGCGCATCCCATCCCGGAAAGCCACCGTCGCAACCGCGTGGGACTTAATCAGAGGTTCCCTAGCTTAAGCAACGGCTTCCGGCAACTCCAGATCCCAACGCGGTTTCACGCTGAAATCTTTCAATACTGAATCCTTGATTCTCGCTCCCGCCTGTTGCAGGCGCATGGCTCCGGCAAAAGCGATCATCGCGCCATTGTCGGTGCAAAATTCCAGCTCGGGGTAAAATACCCTGATTCCTTTACGCGCGGCTTGTTGCGTGAGCTTGTCGCGCAGCTTGCGGTTGGCGCCAACGCCGCCCGCCACTACCAGCTGATGCATTCCGCTTCGCTCTAGAGCCGCGAGAGACTTGGCAATCAACACCTCGACGATGGCCGATTCGATTGCCGCAGCTAGGTCGGCGCGGCTTTGTTGATTCAGAGGCTCACGCTTGATCACGGTCAGCACCGCTGTCTTCAATCCGCTGAAGCTGAAATTGAGATCGCCGCTGTGCAACATCGGCCGCGGTAATTTGAAACGGCGGGCATCGCCCTGTTGCGCAAGTTTTGCCAGCGCCGGCCCGCCGGGATAGCCCAGCCCCAGGAGCTTGGCAGTCTTGTCGAACGCTTCGCCTGCGGCATCGTCTACTGTTTCCCCCATCAAAACATACTCTCCCACGCCGGAAACCTGCATTAACTGGGTGTGGCCGCCCGAGACCAGCAGAGCGACAAAAGGGAATTCAGGCGCCGGCCTGGATAGCAAGGGCGAAAGCAAATGCCCTTCAAGATGATGGATACCGAGCGCCGGCTTGTTAAGCGCATAACCCAGCGCTGTGGCAATGCTCGCCCCCACCAGCAGTGCCCCCACCAAGCCCGGCCCGCGGGTATAGGCGATGGCATCGAGTTCGTTAAGACTAAGACCAGACTGAGCGAGGACCTGGCGGGTGAGCGGCAGCACGCGGCGGATATGGTCACGGGAGGCAAGCTCCGGCACTACGCCGCCGTATTGCGCGTGCATGGCTACCTGCGAGTACAGGGCGTGCGCGAGCAGGCCGCGCTCGCTGTCGTAGAGCGCGACCCCGGTTTCGTCGCAGGAAGTTTCGATACCCAGAACCCGCATGAATCCTTACCCAATTAAAAACATAATTATACTTTCCAAACCAACAAGATGCTTGCTATAATGCGCAGCCTGTTAATTTTGGACTAATCACGTAATCATGACGAGCATCAGAGTCAAGGAAAACGAGCCGTTTGAAGTGGCGATGCGCCGTTTCAAGCGTACGATTGAAAAGACCGGGCTGCTGACCGAATTGCGCGCCCGCGAGTTCTATGAAAAACCCACAGCCGAGCGCAAACGCAAGCTCGCCGCCGCGGTGAAGCGCCACTATAAGCGTTTGCGCAACCAACTGCTGCCGCCCAAGCTGTATTGAACCGAGTAAGAAGTGAAGTGTAAGGTGTAAGGGGTAACAGCATCCCGCCTTACTCAACTTCTTCTACACACACCCTCATCCCTCACGCCTCACCATGTCTCTGAAAGACCGCATTACCGAAGACATGAAGGCCGCGCTGCGCGCCAAGGACAGTGCGCGTCTATCGGCGATTCGCTTGCTGCTTGCCGCAATCCAACAGCGGGAAGTGGATGAGCGCATTACGCTTGGTGATGCCGAAGTGGTAAGCGTGATTGAAAAAATGCTCAAGCAGCGCCGCGATTCAATACAGCAGTTCGAAGCGGCGGGCAGACAGGACCTCGCGGATAAAGAGAAATTCGAAGTGACGGTGTTGCAAGCCTATATGCCCAAGGCCCTGAGCGAAGCCGAAGTGGAAGCGACGGTCATGGAAGCCATCGGCGTCAGCGGCGCCAAAAGCATGCAGGATATGGGCAAGGTGATGTCTCTGCTCAAACCCAAACTTGCCGGCCGCGCCGATATGGCCAAAGTTTCCACATTGGTCAAATCCAAGCTGGGCGCGGGTTAAGGAACCTCTGATTAAGTCCCACGAGGGCGCGCCGCAGGTTCCTTTACTCAGCAAAAAGCATTCCTGTTTGTTTGGCGGCCTTTCCCAGTTTGGAATATTTTTTTGCGTCAAAAAGCGGCCAAAAAGTGTCCTATAATGGGATTTGTTTGAATACTTTTGACTATTACCGGGCCCTGCGGCGCTTAGCGCACATGCCGATTGCATCACCCTCTATCCTGCTGTCATGATCGCACAGAGTTTCATACGGGACTTGCTCAATCGCGTGGATATCGTCGCCGTGGTCGAGCGCCACGTGCCGCTCAAAAAAGCCGGCGCGAACCATGTTGCCCGCTGCCCGTTTCACAGTGAGAAAACCCCCTCTTTCACGGTAAGCCCGAGCAAACAGTTTTACCACTGCTTCGGTTGTGGCGCGCATGGTAACGCCATTGATTTTGTCATTGAGCAAACCGGCATGGGCTTTGCCGAAGCAGTGCGCGAGCTTGCGGCGATCGTCGGCATGAAAGTGGTCGAGGACAGACCCGATGCACCGCACCGCAAGCGCGACGATGATGCAGTGGATTTGCCGGCATTGATGCTGCAGGCTGCGCAGTTTTACAAAAGTGAGCTCAAGCAGTCGGTAAACGCCATCGCCTACTTGAAGAACCGCGGATTGACCGGTGAAATCGCCGCGCATTTCGGCATCGGCTATGCGCCTCCGGGATGGCAGAATCTCGCTTCGGTATTTTCCAATTATCAGGACAAGGCGCTGCTTGCGACCGGGCTGGTGAAGGAAAACGAGGAAGGCCGCCGCTACGATATTTTCCGCGATCGCATCATGTTCCCGATTTGGAACGAGCGCGGCACAGTCATCGGTTTTGGCGGGCGCGTGCTGGATAGCGGCGGGTCCTTCGACAAGGCTCAGGAGGGCCCCAAATATCTCAACTCGCCGGAAACCCCGCTGTTCGAGAAAGGCCGCGAGCTCTATGGACTGTTCCAGGCGCGCAAAGCGATACGCGAAGCAGGCAAAGTGGTGGTGGTCGAGGGTTACATGGACGTGGTGGCGCTCGCTCAACATGGCATTGGCTACGCGGTGGCCACCCTGGGAACGGCAACCACCGGCATGCATGTGCAGAAACTGCTGCGGCATGCCGACGACGTGGTGTATTGCTTCGACGGTGACGATGCCGGACGGCGTGCCGCATGGCGCGCGCTGGAGAACAGCCTGTCACAGGTTGCTGACGGTAAAAACATCAGCTTCCTGTTTCTGCCGCAGGGCGAAGACCCGGATAGCTTTGTGAGGAAAAACGGCAAGGCTGGCTTTGAAAAATTGCTGGGTGAAGCGCTGCCGCTTTCCGCATTTTTGCTGCGCGAGCTCAGCGCGCGGGTGGACCTGAAAAGCGAGGAAGGCCGCGCTCGCTTCCTGCAAAGCGCGAGACCTTTGGTGACTCAGATTACCGCGCCGGCGCTGGGGCTGATGCTGAGGAAGCGCCTGGCCGATCTAGCCGGGGTGAGCCAAAGTGAACTGCAAGCGCTTTATCAAATCAAACTTCAAGCAAGACCGCAGGTGCCGCAGAAATTCGCGCGCAAGGCGCCTTCTATCGCCAGGAAACTCCTGCAACTGCTGCTCTACCAGCCCCAGCTGGCTGCGAATTTTGATGCGGCGCTGCCGGATTCACCGCAGACCGAATTCCAGGCCTTGAAGCAATTACTTGAATTTCTGGGAGATGACCCGCATCTACAAAATACCGCGGTGATAATCGAATGTTTCCGCGGCACGGCCCATGAGGCGCTGCTGCGCGAGGTGGGGCGGGAGCTTTTCATGTGGGAAGAGAGAAAGCTGGGTGAAGAGGATATGGCCCGCGAGTTTGCCGGTGCGCTGGACCAATTGCGAGAACTTGAGCGCAACTCGAAGATAAACGCTTTGCGCAGCAAATCCGAGCGGGAAGAGCTGACGAGCGAGGAAAAGCGCCAATATCAGCAATTGCTGAAGCGCGAGCCGGTGACGGCGGAAGAGCGGAAAAGCGGTGCGATATAGGATATAATCCGTAAATTTTTTAATTAACTGGCGGAAGCAAGGTTATGGCGAAAGAAAGCGAAAAGCCTCAGGTGCAGGTCATCGATGCGGAAGCGCGTCGCATGCGGCTGAAAAACCTTATCGTTCTGGGTAAGGAGCGCGGCTATCTGACTTACGCCGAAATTAACGACCACCTGCCGGACGACATGCTGGATGCGGAGCAGATCGAAAACATCATCAGCATGATTAACGACTTGGGGATCGCAGTTTACGACGAGGCGCCCGATGTCGAGGTGCTGCTGTTGTCTGACGCCACGCCGCCGGTCGCCGACGAAGACGTGGTGGAAGAAGCCGAAGCCGCCCTTTCAACGGTGGATTCCGAATTCGGCCGCACCACCGACCCGGTGCGCATGTATATGCGCGAAATGGGCTCGGTGGAGCTGCTTACGCGCGAAGGCGAAATCGAGATTGCCAAGCGCATCGAGGACGGTCTCAAGCACATGATCCAGGCGATTTCCGCCTGCCCCACCACCATTGCCGAGATCCTCGATCTGGCCGACCAGATTGAGCGGGGCGAATTGCGCGTTGACGAAGTGATTGACGGGCTGATTAACGCCGAGACCGACGAAGTTATCGGCGCAGATATTTCCGCGGAAGACGCGGCGGACGAAGACGAAGAAGATAGTGAAGAAGACGCCGAGGCCGAAGCCGCACGCGCCAACGCAAGCCTCGAGCTTTTGAAAAACAAGGCGCTGGAACGCTTTGCAGTGATCCACCACGCCTACAACAAAATGCAGCAGGTGCTGGCGAAGAAAGGCCCGCGCCACAAGTTGTACAAGGAACTGCAGGAAAAGATTTCCAACGAGCTGATGGCGATTCGCTTTTCCGCCAAGCAGGTGGAGGCGTTGTGCGACAGCCTGCGCTGGCTGGTTGACGAAGTGCGCAGCTACGAGCGCGAAATCATGGAATTGTGCGTGAACAAGGCGGGCATGCAGCGTGCCTATTTCATCAAGACCTTCCCCGGGAACGAAGACAATCTCACTTGGGTGGAAAGCGAAGTCGACTCGCGCAAGCCTTACAGCGAAACGCTGGGGCGCTATGAAGCGGCAATCGTCGAGCTGCAGAATTTGCTGCTGGAACTGCAAGCGAAAGTCGGCATTCCGATCAAGGACATTAAGGAAATCAACCGCCAGATGTCCACGGGAGAGGCCAAGGCGCGGCGCGCCAAACGCGAGATGACCGAAGCAAATTTGCGGCTGGTGATTTCCATCGCCAAGAAATATACCAACCGCGGGCTGCAATTCCTCGATCTCATCCAGGAAGGCAATATCGGCCTGATGAAGGCGGTGGATAAATTTGAATATCGCCGCGGCTACAAGTTTTCAACTTACGCCACCTGGTGGATCCGCCAAGCGATAACCCGCTCCATCGCGGATCAGGCGCGCACCATCCGCATCCCGGTGCACATGATCGAGACCATCAACAAGATGAACCGCATCTCGCGCCAGATTCTGCAGGAGACCGGACAGGAGCCCGATCCGGCAACGCTCGCCGAAAAAATGGAAATGCCGGAAGAGAAAATCCGCAAGATTCTCAAGATTTCCAAGGAGCCGATTTCGATGGAAACGCCGATCGGCGACGACGACGATTCGCATCTTGGCGATTTCATCGAGGATGCGGCGACCATGGCGCCCAACGACGCCGCGATCTACGCCAGCCTGAGGGGCGTCACCAAGGACGTGCTGGATACGCTCACCCCGCGCGAAGCCAAGGTCCTGCGCATGCGCTTCGGCATTGAAATGAACACTGACCATACCTTGGAAGAAGTCGGCAAACAGTTCGATGTCACGCGCGAGCGCATCCGCCAAATAGAAGCCAAGGCGCTGAGGAAGTTGCGTCATCCCTCGCGCTCCGAGCGCCTGCGCAGCTTCCTGGATCAGGAAACTTAATCGCAATTCCCTTTTGTCCAGGGGAGAGGGCGGAGCCAGTCCTGAGCAAAGCCGAAGGGCCTGTGCTGAGTCCTTCGACCGTTCGCCCTGAGCCTGTCGAAGGGAGCCTGTTGAAGGGAGCGAATAGATGAGCGCGAACGCTCAGGACAGGCTTGTCGAAGGAGTGAGGGACAATCTCGATATCTATCTACATACGGGTCTGTAGCTCAGCTGGTTAGAGCAGGGGACTCATAATCCCTTGGTCGTTGGTTCGAGTCCAACCAGACCCACTCCCATCTAACTTTTACCGATAGTAGGTACTAACCAATGCTAAATAAAGACTTCAATACTAAATATTTTGTGTATGTTGGCTATCGACCCATAGCGGACATCCCCGGTGACAGTTAATCCGGGCACTTGGTTCGAGACGTGATCGGGGCGCCGTGCAGCTGCAAAAAATGGGCACTGATTTTGTGCCCATTTATGTTTCAATGTAACAGCCAGGTTTTCGATTGTTCTGGAGCTAGAATAGGCTTACGCCGCCGCAGTTGGTTTGGCCGCTGGTGGTGAGCCAGTTTCCCGCAGTCAGGTCGGCGCAGGTTGCAGCAGTGGGAGCGGTGCCGGCGCCGAGGTACACGCTGAAGCGGAACGAACCGCGCCCGGGATTGCCGTCGTCAATCTTGCGGTCCACTTCAGTCAAGATTTCCACCGGTACCTGGTTCCCCGTCTTCAGATTATGGCGGGTGGAAGCCGCCGGGTCGCCGACGATGGTGGCGTAGTTGTTGTCGTAGACCAGTTGCAGGAAAGCGTTGAAGGTATTGGCCGGCGTGTTGGCCTGGGCGACGGCATCGTGCTCGTCTCCCATATTGAAACTGCCGGAGAGAAAACCCGCGTGCGACAAGTGCGTCCAGGCTATCGTCTGTTCATTGGCTGCGGCGGTATCCAGTATCTGGCCGTCGCCGTTGCCGCCTAGGATCGCGGCCACGTTGGGAATGTTGGCGTTTGCCTGCGGGCCGGGGTAATCGCCGGGCAGGGCGCGGTAGCGGTCCTGGAACCCGAAGAACGCCGCCTTGATGCCGTCCTGTTGGGCAATGAGGTTCCTGACCCTGGCGCTGGTGATGAGCTCTTGGCCTTTCAGCACGCCGCCCAAAAGCAGGCCGATAATCACCAGCACGATGGCGATCTCAATCAGGGTAAAGCCGCTTTCTCTGCGCAACATGAGTCAGTGCCTTAGTTGAAGCATTAAGCTATCTCCGCAAGTATTATGCCCAAGTAAGTAATTTTGCCGGGCACCGCACCCACAGTTTGCCTGTAAAACCAATATCAGTGCGGGTTTTCGCACTATCTATCATCTACGAAAAAAAATATTGAAGTAGTGCAATATAGACCTAATGCAAAGGAGTATTTTGCGTAAAGCGTCAATTCTTTGGCACCACCGACGATTTTTCTTCGTTTTCAGTTTTCAAGCTGTTGCAACCGTTCTGTCAACAAAAGGTCGTTGTGGGCGAAACAGAAACCCCGCCGAAGCGGGGTCAGTGAGATTGCTAGCTGGATTGGACGTAGTGCCCTCCTGTTTCCAGCGATGCCGAAGGCAATTCAAGGGCGATATGCTAACCTACGTTAAAAGGGAAAATACACTTCTGAGTAGCTGATAAAGACCGATAAGCAAAGTGGCGAGACACGCAATGTAAAACGTGACGAAGAAGAAGTCGAGTTTAGCAACTTTATATTTTTTCTGGATGTCAATCGCCAGGAACGTGCCAAGAGCAAAAACGCCAATAATCAATGACCAGTCCAGAATACCGAGACTCCTCATCATTCCTCCCCCAGACACGCTGATTAATCAAACCACGGTAACGGCTGCAAGTTTAAGCGAGGGCCCCACTATACGCAATGCCTTAGCAGCTCACCTCAGGAGTAGACAAAGTGGCTTGCCCCGGAGCACCCAGACGCCGCCGCATCACTCAACCCGGTTTCACCCTGTCGGGCACTGCAACATGTTCCAAAGTAGGTGCGAGTTGCCCCCGAAACTTGTGGTAGCTATCTGATCGAGCTACGGCGACTACAGCTAATTCGCGAACTCGTAACGTGGTCGCCCTGAGTGACTGCTTTTGGCCGAAAGCGGACGGAATAGTGACTACCCTTTCAGTGAATGGCAGATCGAATGGCGACTAATACAGATTGCCGATCTGGTATGCAGCGTGCGAAACTGGTAGCTGTTTTTCCACCATGTCGCTCTACTAAGTCTTGCCGCGTCTTGATTATCCAGCGCTAGTTATACAAAATTGATCAAATCCAGTCTGTTTTGTCGCGATCGCAGATAGCGAACAAGAATACGGTAATTATCTGCGTTAAATTCGCGCGATAAATTCGAGTCGCTAAGATTATAAAGATCTGTCTCCGCATAAACCGTCCCCAAATGTCTCCACGCGTCGAGGACATGGATTTCCGTTCGGCCGCGGCATTCGTCATTCTCTCGAATCCCGATTCGGCCATGGAAAGGCCAGCTCTTAATTCGCAGTGCGGCAAGAGCAGTCGCCAAACGTAAGTCATGGGACACGGGGCTCTCTTTGCCTACACAGACACCTTTACAGCGTTTGACCTGGTAAGCAAAACATGGTCCTTTCCCTTTTTCGAGACCTAGCCGGATCGAGCACAATTGATTAGATCGCGCTATTTCACGAAGTGCCTTCAAAGCCTTACGCTTCGTTTGGAAGAGGCCGTATAACAGCACCTCGCTATCGAATCGGACATCCTGCGTCCCAACTAAAATAAGTACTGGGGCGGTTTTCTGATCTATCCCGCTTTCCTGAATCTGAAAAGTAAACCATTCGCGCTCCCTACGCAGCCGGCGATTGAAGATGGGCATGAGCTCTTTGATCAGTTTCGCCTCGCGCAGTAGCGCTCCCAATTCGCCTGCCGTCTCAATCCATTCGATGCGCCTGACTTCCTGGCTAAGCTTGAGGTCTTTGTTTGTCCTGTGGTCACCTGAAAAGTGCGAAAGCACCCGTGACCGTAGATTAAGGCTCTTGCCCACGTAGAGAGGAACTTCGTTCACACCATAAAAAAGATACACCCCCGGCGCCTCCGGTATCTCCTGCAACACGTCTTGGGGGAGATGGCTCGGCAGGCTGGGTGTTTTCAGAAGCTCCTGAACCGCATTGTTGACTGCGGCCTCACCCCAGGTCTCATAAAGGCTGAGCAGAAAATCCCACAAAACTTTCGCATCACCCAGCGCCCGGTGGCGGGCATCGCAGGTAAGACCATGCCGTGCTATGACGGTATCGAGGTTGTGGTGTGATTCCTTCGGATAGAACTTTCGCGATAGCTTTACGGTGCACAGCACCTTCGCCTTGAAGTTTATGTCGAGCCGGCGGAATTCATTTTTAAGAAAGCCATAATCAAAACGCGCGTTATGAGCAACGAAGACACTGCCGTTTAACTGCTCAAGCAGCTCGCGTCTGATCTCGGCAAATGTAGGGGAAAGTACCACCATCGAGTCGGTGATGCCTGTGAACCTTTGGATAGTGACGGGTATAGGGGATTCGGGATTGACAATCGTCTGCCATTTCGAAACCTTCCCTTCTTCGACTTTTACGACACCGACCTCTATGATGCGGTCGTGAGAAGCCGTCGTTCCGGTCGTCTCTAAATCCACGAATGCTATTGATGGTGCGAAGAGCTGCATACGATCTTTTCTTGGGCTTGCTAGTTATGTCGTCACCGGTACCGCGGCTAAAAGACTTTCATCATCATTACGCATGCTGTTCACTTTGAAACTTACCGGATGGCAGCCCAAGCACTCGTCTGGGTAGGGTTTGAGCCACGGATCGTCCTTCGCCAGCGTGGGATTGAGCCACAGTTTGAGCTCGGCGCTTTTTACAACCACTGGCATGCGCTCGTCAAGGTTGTGCATAAAACCGTTTGCTTCGGTCGTCAGGATGGTGAACGTTTCGAGGCGCTTCTCTTCGGCATCAAACCAATTCTCCCAAAGGCCGGCTCCCCTGACAACACGCTCAGTTCCGATGCTGGAAACTGCTCATAGCGACTTTCTAGGGCGCCGAAACAGCTCGGCCAACGGTTCACCGACAAAGATGCCCTGGCCGGGCATTAGGACGCTTTTCCAAATGACTCATGTGACGGCTAACGTTCGAGATGAGCGGCAGGGGGCGGCACGCCCCACATTTCCTCCTGGGAACCGGGTGGCGCGGGGTGAAAGCAGCACAACGTCCAGAGCAGGCCAATCGTCTCTTCGAGTACGGACTGGGCTGCGGCGCTCGTCCGCCACCAATGGCGTTCGTCATAAGACTGCCGCCGGGCCGACAGCACACCTACGTCGATATTCGGCCCGAACGCCATACGGTAGAGCATGCGCGTTCGTTGACCATGGACGCCGCGCGAAAACACATCAAGAGCTTCGAGCGCGAGGCCTTGCTTCGCGGCCCAATCGCGTACCTTGACCGCACTCAAGAACGTCCGGTCCTGAGCTGACGCTGGCGCGGACACTGCAGTCACCTCAGTGCCCTCAAGCCCGTGCTTCTTGATGTAGCTCGACGCTAGTTCCGCATACGTCAAGCTCCCGCGTAACTCCTCCCAATCCTCTATCGGCCCCCCCGTTGTGACAATTCGCTCGTACTTCCCCTTCCGGAAGACGGCAACCGCTTGGTCGAGTTCTTTTTCTGCCATCCAGCCTTCAACGACAAGGATTCGGGCCCTCGGTGCAGGATCATTTGGCGCTAGCAACGCGTAAATGTGCCGTCCGGCAAGTACGCACGCTGTACCAGTGATCGCGAGGAGAACTAGCCAGCCCCAGAGTGTCGGGAGCCAAACTTGTCGGCGTCGAAATAGGTGAAAGCGCACCACGGCAACTGAGGTTACCAGATTATGTTGACCGCTCGCCAGTGCCGATCACACGAGAATTATTAATAGAAAAGTCAAGTAAGCCAAAAAGATGGAGTAGCGGGAGCGGAAGACGTATGCCCGACCATGAAGCGCTCCTTGAAGCAAATTGACCACTAGGGCTTGAGAGAGGCCCGTTCCGGCCCTAGAAACCGCTCATGGCGCCTTTCTAGGGCGCCGAAACGGCTCCGCCAACGGTTCACCGATAAAGATGCCTTGGCCTGGCATTAGGACGCTTTTCCAGTAGGCCTCGATCAGCGTCTCGCCTTGCAGGTAATGGCCGATAACAACGGGCGGGTTGGGAAACTTTTGCACCAGGTTGCACGGCTCGACCACCGTCCCGTAGCTGCCCGTTGCGCCGGCTTCCAGCCAACGTAGCGCGCTCATCTGGCCGCTGTCGTCTGTGAGCACACCCCCGGTGGAGGTCACGTGGTCCGCAATGGCGCCAGGCAGAAAATGCAAGGTTTGGAGCCCCTCAACCCGGGCTTTGCCTATAAAGTAGAACAGCACGTCGGATTCATCCGTTAACGAATCCTGCGCTAGCCGGCGCGCGCGAACCCGGCCATTCAGCATCTGCTCCACCAAGGGGTACGACGCGCTGCGCATATTGCGCGAGCCATCTGACGTTGAGAGCAGATAAGCGGTTCCGGATGGACGCGAGCCATCCGATTTCACACCGCGGTCTATCAGCGCCTTGGCCTGCTCGAAGGAGGTTGCTGCAATCGCCATGGTTGGACGTATTCCCAGTTGAGTGAACGGTAGACGGCTGGGCGAATTGAAGTACCGGCTCGGCTTTGTGGGCTTACATTCGTCCGCGCAGAACGCGGGATCGAATCCGAATGTGAAAGCTGCCGTGATCGACATGCATTCGACGCGGTAAGGCGCGGCCCAGGTGAGCGCATAGGCCTGCACTTGCGGCATCGTCTGCTTATCGACTTGCGCCTTGATCAGTTCGAACCGCGAGCGCGTCAGCTTGGCCTCGATGGGCGTAAAGCTCACCTTGATGACATTCTGTAACGATATCCCCCGCTTCTCGGCATAATATTTGCCGATCTTCACGCTCAGCGGATCGCGTGTATTCACGATGACGGCGAGCTGTGTACGATCAAGCGCCAATGCCGGCCATGACAGCACCGCACCAACGCACAAGGCCAGCCAAAGGATCGCGCGTAATTGAGTCATTAAAAAACTGGAGACGATATTCGATAGCGTCGAATGAAGCAGGGCACTACCATGGCGCGTTCGCTTGGAGTATTTACTATGTAAAGTGACAGTCTAACGTAACTCGGCGCGTGTCGCGATTTCTGGCAGGAGAATAGCGACGCCAAAAGAAAAACCCCGCCGCAGGGGCGGGACCTTTCGGGTATCAACAACAAACCGGGTTAATTCGCCGCGCAGTCTTGCAGCTCCCTCTTCCGGCGCGCCACAAATCCCATCAGGGCAAGACCGATTCCCATCATCGCATAGATTTCGGGTTCGGGGACGGGGGCCAAGAAGTTGGGGTCGCTTGCGAACAACACATTTAATTCCGATCCATCGCCCAGGCCCAAGAATGACGTTGCGTTTCCGCCGTACTTACTAGCGAACGTATCCTCTGATATTGTGCCAAGATTCGAGTTTGTAATGCTAACTAGCGAGGGTGGCGAATTATTGCTGGGGGGGCTGCCGTCGAACAAAAAGATATTAACTGAAGTGAGACCGTCAATTGACTGAAATTGTGCCCAAAGGGTATCGCTGATATTTCCATCAGATTCAGATAAGCTCAAGACGAAATTTGAAGATGATATATCTCTCTTTGTAACATTGGGATAGGTGAATATTAGTGCTTGTTCACCACCATTCCACGCTGGAAAAGGTTGAGTACCAATCAGCGGATCAAGTAAATGCTCACTATTGCCTCTGTCGTCGAACCTAAAATCAACTACTGGTACGCCACTGTTGAAAATTTGGATTTCATCGGAAAGAGGGAAGTCGTCTACCGCGGCAAAAGCCTGGATTGGTCCGACGGTCAACAGCGCCCCGACTGCAACTAGGTTTAATAGCTTATGCACTACATTCTCCTCGGTTAAGTCTAGCACTGAGTGCTTTGAGAAAACCATGAAGTAGTTCACAGCTAACCCGCAATTTTATTATTTAAAAAACACTAATCAACCAATTTTAGTTAGATATGTAAAGATTGTGATACATACTCAATCAGCCTGCTGCCGCTCTTGGCGGTCTTGATTGAGATGGTTCTTGTCAATCAATCGGTAAAGCGTCACTCTGGATATGCCCAACTCCCGGGCCGCCTGCGCAACGTTTTTATGGTTGCGCTTAAGGGCTGCCAGAACCGCTTCCCTTTTAGCCTGCTCTACGACCTGCTCCAGCGTGAGGAAGGGACTTCCCTTCGCATTGTCGACTTGGGTATGCAAGAAAGTTATCCTGGTCATTGTGCTCAGATTTGGATTAGCGTTAGCGTGTTTCTGCCGATTCAAACGCCCTTCGCATTACACCCAACCATTCCGCAATCTCTGCTGCGGTGACCCTAAAACACTCTCCTCTCTCGATACCCACGCGCCGCGTAGATTTGGTAACCGCGGCGCATGTAAATCAAGTCAAGCCTTGTTGTCTCCGGCGACGCGCCACGAATCCCATCAATGCAAGACCAATTCCCATCATCGCGTAGATTTCGGGTTCGGGCACAGCGGTAACGTTGACACCCCAAACCAGGTAATCGTTATTGAGTGTTGAACCATATGCAAGAGGCGTGGATCCGGCCGCGAAGAACAGAAAATCGGCAGAGGCTGCCGCCGCCGGCAACAGGCTGAAGATCGAGCCCTCTACCGAGGAACCGAACCCTGTGGAAGTATGGGAGAAGGTCGTGAAAGTGGCGAGAGTGCTCAGGTTGGGGTTGGACGAGTTCGACCAAAACACGGTGCCCGTCTCGTTACCCCCCGTTCCACCGGTATCGAGAGACGATACCCAGATATTGCTCCAGTCCTTGCCACTCGGTGCGGTCAATCGGATGATCTCGATATTTTTTTGGTTGGAAAGCTCGTTAACGTCGCCGCCAGTCATACAGCTTGTGGATCCTTCGGAGCAAACCCCCAGGCCGTGTTCTCCCGACCCCGCCCCGTCGTTCCGCCGCCAGAGGTCACTCGACGTAAAGGAGGTGCCTCCGGAATACACGTAAGCGTTAATAACGACGCCCCCGATCGTCGTATTGCTAACTCCTAAATCTGCGCCAGCACTCGTAGTAGTTGAGCCGGACGAGAAGTCGATCACCGGGGCAGCGAAAGCTGG
>DATDGC010000069.1:0-94869 GCA_036522275.1 Burkholderiales bacterium
CCGCCGAGCAAGGGTGCGAGCAAAACCATCGCGCCGAAATATTTAAAACGCATCGATTCAACCCGTTCCTCAGCGATGAATAAAGGTCCCTGTCTTGAGAAACGCGCAGACCTGCTTCGCGGTTCGCGAGGAAAACAGCATGCCGGAATGGCTGACTCTCATCACGATGTGGTCCTTCATTCCGCTCAAGCGCGTCTCTTCAACCGTCACCACGCCGTCATTGGGCTTCGGCAGTCCGGGAACCAGTAGCCGTCCCAGTCCCATGCCGCGGTTTCCGGCGATGACACCGAGCTCATACTTGCCGTGCAACGCCGCTTTGGTTTCAACAAGCGGAGTACTGTGCCCGAGCAGCCAACGCCCCGCTGCCGTTTTGGCCGTTGCGCGCGCAGCGTAGCTGCCCAAGGACGGGCTGCCCATCAATACGATGCGACCGGTGCGCGGCTCAGGGCATTGTTCCAGCATTTTCAGGATCACGATTCCCCCCAGGCTGTGACCGACCAAGTGTATGGTCTTTGCTGCCAGCGCGGCTGCGAAGCGCGACAAGCGCGCCGCGTTTTGCTCCAGCGTTGTCCGCACCGAGTCGTAGGTGAAGTACGCCACATCAAAACCGCAGCGCCGGATGCGATAGCCGAGCAAACGCATGATCATGCTGTTTACCCACAAGCCGTGCACCATAATGACCGCTTCTTTTGCCTGCGTGGGCGAAGACATGCTGCCGGTTCATTCAAAATTTTCGTTGCAGAAACGGCAGCAGTTCAGCGAGCAGCGCTTCCGGAGCCTCTTCGGGAATGAAATGCCCGCTGGGCAGCGAGCGCCCTTCCACCCGCTGCGCTTTCTCGCGCCAGGTCGCCAGCACGTCGAACAAGGGGTGCATGCGCCCGCGTTCGCCCCACAGCGCGAGCAAGGGACAAGTAATCCTACGTCCAAGGTCCTGCTCGTCGAGCTGATAGTCAATGGTCGCCGCGGCGCGGTAGTCTTCGAGCATTGCTCGCTGCGTGCCGGGCAGCTTGAATGCGCGCAGGTATTCCTGCATCACCGGATCTTCGATGGCTCCGGGAGGGCAGCCAAGCAAGCGGAAAGCAAAGTGCAGAAACACATCAGGCTGCGCGCCCATCAGCGCCTCGGGCAAATCGGGCACCTGAAAGAAAAACCAGTGCCAATAGGATCGTGCAAGCTCCTTGTTGGTGCTGCGGAACATGGTGTGCGTCGGCACGATATCAAGCACGCACAAACGCTCCACTGCATTCGGGTGATCAAGCGCCAGGCGATGTCCGACTCGGGCTCCGCGGTCATGCCCCACTACGGCGAAACGCTTGAATCCCAGCTCTTCCATAATCAATTTGATGTCGAGTGCCATGGTGCGCTTGTCGTAGCCACCTTGCGGCTTGTCGGAATCGCCGTAGCCGCGCAGGTCCGGGCACACTGCAGTATAGTTGGGCAAAAGCTGCGGAACGATCTTGCGCCACATCAGTGCGTTCTCCGGATAACCGTGCAGCAACACCACAGGCGGTCCTTTCCCTCCCACCCAAACGTTGAAACGCACGCCGTTGGCGCGCACCATTTGTTGCTGCATGCCGTTCATGCCCCGTTCTCCACAAAGCTTTCTATATATTTTGCCGTACCCGTTGCGCCCATGTGCCGGTCGAGAAAGGCGCCCACGCCTTTCATCCACAAATCGTCGCTCAATATCAAGCTGGTATTGTGGCCGCCGCGAATTTCCAGCAATTGCTTGGGCTCGTGCGCTGCAGTATAAAGCTGCTCGCCGTGCTCATACGGGACGATCTCGTCGTCGCGGCTATGCACAATCAACACCGGGCAGGTGGTGGCCTGCAGGCTTTCCCTAGTGTTGTACTGATAACGCGCCAGCAGCCGCACTGGAAACAAGGGATAGTGTTTTGCACCAAGGTCGGGCAGAGAAGTAAACGTCGATGAAATAATCAAGGCGCGGGGTTTTACACGGGCGGCCAGCCACGCCGCAACCGCGCCGCCCAGTGACTCGCCATAGAGCACGATGGAGGAAGGCGCAACACGCAGCGTCTCCACAAGATAATTCCATGCCGCTTCGGCATCCTGATAAGTGCCGGCTTCTGAAGGCTCTCCGCTGCTTTTGCCATAGCCCCGATAATCAAAAATCAAGATCGAAAAACCCAGCTCCCTGAACATGCGAAGGTAGTCGAGGCGGTGCGAAATGCTGCCGGCATTACCATGGAAAAACAACACTACGCCGCGCGCTTGCGGCGCCGGAACAAACCAGCCGTGGAGCTCTTCGCCCGCGGCGTTGATTTTGAGTTCCTGATAATCCATTCCGGCTTGTTGCGGCGTAACAATATCTTCCCTGCCGATTTGCGGGAAATAAATCAAACGCGATTGAAAAAAGAACATCAGCAGGCACAGTACGAAATAAGCCGCGGCAACACTAATTACAATATTCAAAATCATGCGCACCATTCTTCCTCGAAGCGGTCACACCAGCCGCAAACCCGGCATGCCGACAAATCCGGGCAGCAACTGGACGCGCTTCATCCAGGAAAGTACCGCTGGATAGGGATCGAGCGTGATTTTGCCTTGTTCGGCAAGCGCCACGTAGGGATAACAGGCGATATCGGCAATCGTCGGGCGCCCGAGCGCCAGCCAATCATGATTCTGCAAATGCTGCTCAAGCACCTGGAGGGCATTCCGGCCTGCCGTCTGCGCCTCGCTCAAATCGGCTTTGCGGCCGAATAAAAGAATCGCGCGGGCGCGCGCCAGGCCGTACAGAATTTCATTTTGCGCCATTGCCAGCCACTGCGCGACCTCCGCCATGTCCTCCGCATCCAGAGGCAGCCACACTTCCCCGCCATAACGGCGCGCCAGATAAATCAGAATCGCAGTCGAATCCCAGATATGTTTTCCATCCACTTCCAGCACCGGTATTTGTCCACGCGGATTGATTTTGAGAAACCACGGCTGTTTTTGTTCGCCTGCGGCAGAATTGATGCTCACCGTATCGTATTTCAGATTAAGCAAGGACAGAAACAGGCGGATTTTGTAGGCATTGCCGGATACATCTCGGTCGTAGAGCTTCATTGAATTCCCTTTCTTCTTGCCCCAGGCCTTTACACAAACAGAGTCAGCACCCCAGTATAGCCGTACAGGCGGTTGTGTGAAATCTCGCCGTTGGCGAAAAAACCCACCAGCGGAATATCGCCGAGGGTGTCCTGAATCAGTTTAAGTTCCTCGGAATTGGCGCCAAACATGTGCTCGCCGCGCCCCAGGCAGGAAAAATAAACTGCTCCTTTTGGTTGCGCCTTGAGATCGCGCTTGATGTCGTTCAGCATGCGCAGCATGTCGTCGTAGGCGGTGGCGCTGTCGCGGCGGCAGAACATCAGCGGCATGCCGGGTTCAAGCAGCTCGCCAATGGCAATCAGCTGGTGATCGATATCAATCCCCACCAGGTTACGCACCAGGTAATCGCCGGTATCCGAGCCTTCGATCGGCAGCCCTGCAAAAATGTACCCTGCGGCGCGGTTGAGATCGCGCGCGAGCACTTCGCCGATATCCTTCTTAAATACCTCCAGCGCCGGGCGGCCGTCTATGCTGACGATGATGTTGCGCCGGCATTCGCTAATGCGATGCCGCGGACCGATAGGCGAGCAGCCTTGCGTCAATCGCGTGGAAACCGCCACCGCGTCGGAAAGGATCACGCCTGACAATCCGCCCTGCACCACATCATCGGCGATCTGTACCTGGCGGTTGCGCGAACTGGTGAGCCCGCCCACCAGAAATCCGCTTTGCATGGCATCCGCGACATCCTCGACCAATGCGCTGATCTCCGGCGTGTGCGGGTCGGCATGAACAATCGCGAAATGCATCGCCGCCGCATCACCCGCTGAGACTGGAAGCTCTTCAGCGCCGTGGGTGACATCGCAGAACACGTTAAATGAGCCTTCCGGCAGTTCCGCCAGCATCACCGCCATGGCGGGTTGATTCAAATATTCCTTGCCAGTGCCGCACACCCCCACGCCCACCGTCCCGACCCAATGCGGTATGCCGGTTTGCACCTTGAAAAAAGTCAGAATCTCCGAGATATGCGGCGCGAGCATATCGGTGATATACAGAAAACCGAGATTCGCGGCGGGAGGCACCCGTTCGATCTGCTCAAGACAGGCGCGCACCGATTCCTGCCATTGCCCGTGGCTGGCGTGGCCGTATTTGAAACTGTGTCTTGTCATGAGGAAATTATCCGCCAGCCACCATCTCCGCACAATATAAGGAGCCTCTGACTAAGTCCTGCGTGGCCGCGACGGCGGTTTTCCGGAATGGGATGCGCGAAGCGAGGCGCAGCCAATGGCCACTACCCTTGGCAAGCCGAGCGACAAAGCAGACCGCCTGGAAAGCCCCGTCCCGTCCGGGTTGCGGCAAAATGCTGCGTCTGCGTCGTTGCGCTCCTCGGTGTCGTAGTCTTTACTACGACCTTCGTCGCGCGCCTTGCATCCATCCGCATATTGCCAGCAACGCGGCTCACGAAGGACTTAGTCAGAGGCTCCCTGTGACCGGTATAATAGCCGCACCGCAAGCGGAAAAAAGCAGGAGCACGCATGAATCTCGACAGGGTGAGTTCCGGGCGCGACCTTCCCGGCGATTTCAACGTCATCATCGATATTCTGATGAATGCCGACCCCATCAAATATGAAGTAGACAAGGAAACCAGTTCAGTGCCTTAGACCGTTACTGTTACATCGAAACCGATGTTTTAAAAAAAACTTGCCAGAGCCGGTTTTTTCCCTTACGCTATTAATCGTAAGCCCCTGTTCAGGCTATACTTAACGAAGGCTCCTCATATTTTACTTTAGGGAGCTGTCTTAAGGAGACCACTTATGAACCACCATAAATCGCTGGTATCCGCACTGGCTGCGGTTTGCATGATCTTGACGGCGAGCCTTGTCCGCGCTGACCAGTATTCTGATAATGTCCAGCCCACATCTGAAGCCATGGCCGGTGACCTTATATTTGTAAGGCCGCTAGGCCTCGTGGCAACGATTTTGGGCACCGCCACTTTTCTAGTTGCCCTGCCCTTCACCATACCCAGCGGCAGTGTCGGATCCTCTGCACAAGCTCTGATTGGAGACCCGGCGTCTTACACTTTCAAGCGGCCGCTCGGCCAGTCCCAAGCCAAGCCCATTCAAGAGGTTCAGCGGTAATTAATATTGCAACTGTTTTCACCGGGAGCTGCGTTTACTCGCGCTCCTGGCCGGTTTTTTGCGCTTGTTAACGGCATAGCCGGCATAACCCCGCCAATCACCAGCTTAACACCCGATTTTCCACATAGTGCGCGCCAAAGGGCAAACACGGCCGCGTGGCAAAACGGGGACGCGGCGTCTATAATGGCCCGTTACTTCGCATTTCATCAGGAGGCGCACATGGCTTCCACCGCCACTGCAGCAACCGCAACCAAACAGCTTCTGCTGCGCCGCGACACAAACGGCATCACAACGCTCACGCTCAACCGCCCCGAGCAATTCAACGCGCTCTCCGGCGCACTGCTCAACGAACTGCAGGCTACGCTCGACGGTATTGCCAGGAATCAATCAGTGCGTGTGGTGGTGATTGCGGGAGCCGGCCCCGCGTTTTGCCCGGGTCATGACCTCAAAGAAATGCGCGCCAACCGCCATCCGGACTTTATCGAAGACCTGTTCAAGCGCTGCAGCCGCGTGATGATGACGTTGACTGAAATACCCCAGCCGGTGATTGCGCGAGTGCACGGCATCGCCACCGCCGCCGGATGTCAATTGGTCGCGGCATGCGATTTGGCCGTAGCCTCGACTGAAGCGCGCTTCGCCACTTCCGGTATTAACGTCGGTTTATTTTGCTCGACGCCAGGTGTCGCGCTCTCGCGCAATATGTCGCGCAAGCAGGCGATGGAGATGTTGCTCACCGGGGATTTCATTGACGCCCAAACCGCGTTAAAGCAGGGACTAGTCAATCGCGTAGTGCCTCCCGCTGAACTCGATGCCGAAGTTGCGCGGCTGGCCACAGCGATCAAAGGCAAATCACGCGCTGCCATCTCCCTGGGCAAGCAGATGTTTTACAAGCAACTGGAAATGAGCCTGGAGCAGGCCTACCGGCACGCAAGCCAGGTCATGGCCAGCAATATGATGGATGACGATGCCGCGGAAGGCATAGATGCCTTCATGCAGAAGCGCGCGCCAAAATGGAAAAGCTGACCCGCTCATGAAGGGTACGGCTCTGCTGGTTTTGCTCGCGCCTCTTGCGTGCTTCGCCGGCGGCTCCAATTACGGCATCACGCCGGGAACCAATCCCCATTTCGCAGGCAAAGTCACCGAATGGCCGGTGCCCACACCCAAATTCGCGCGCGATCCAGCGCCGGGGCCCGATGGCAATATTTATATTACGGTCATGCACGGCGACAAAATCGCGCGCTTCGACACTCAGGCCAAGACTTTCAAGGAATGGGATTTACCGCAGGGCGCGCATCCGCACGGCCTGATCGTGGATAAGAGCGGCATGGTGTGGTACACCGGCAATGGCAACGGCACCATCGGCAAGCTCGATCCTGCCACCGATAAAGTAATCGAATACAAAGCACCCACCGGCGGTGATCCGCATACGCTGGTGGTGGACGATAACGGCATCATCTGGTTTACCGTCCAGAGCGGTAACCGCATCGGCCGCCTGGATACGCGCAGTGGCAGCATCAGCGAATTCAAAACTTCGGGCAACCCTTACGGCATCGCGCTGGACAAGGCGGGCAACGTGTGGTTTTGCCAGATGGGCGGGAACCAATTAGGCAAGCTCAATCCGCAAACCGGCGCCATCAAGGAAATCACCCTGGAACGCGGCTCGCAGCCGCGACGCATGGCGCTGGCCCCCGACGGTTCGCTGTGGGTCACTCTTTACGGCGCGGGAAAGCTCATCCGCGTTGATACAACAGCAGACAAAGTCATCAAGGAATACGCACTTCCCGCCGGAAAGAACGGCGGACCCTACGCAGTTAACGTGGATGGCGCGGGAATGGTGTGGGTGAATGAAATCAACACCGACACTGTGGTGCAGCTTGATCCGCAATCAGGCGCGATGCGTGTAATACTGCTTCCCTCAAAAAATGTCGGCATCCGCAAAATGATTGTGGATGCTCAAGGAAAGCTCTGGTACATGGGCAGCCACAACGGCCGGCTCGGCGTCATTGAATAAACAAGCTTCTCCGATTCTCGAAAAGAATACCACCATGCTGCGCATCACCAACAGGTTGGTTTTGCTGTTGCTCATGTTCTGTTGCTGTTTTAACGCAACCGCCGCCGAAAATCTGCCGCTCGATAAAATCAAGCTACCACCGGGTTTTGCAATCAGCATTTACGCCGAAGTCCCCGGCGCGCGCTCGATGACGCTGGGCGCCGATGGCACGGTGTTTGTCAGTGCCATGCGTGAAGGCAAGGTCTATGCGGTGACCAATGAGCGCAAGGTCCATGTCATTGCTGAAGACCTTAACGTGCCAAACGGCGTGGCGTATCGCAACGGCTCGCTGTATATGGCGGAAATTGGCCGCATCCTGCGTTACGACAACATCGAGTCCAGCCTGACCAGCCCCGCCAAGCCGGTTGTGGTTACCAACCAGTTTCCCAAAGATACTCATCACGGCTGGAAATTCATCGCCTTCGGCCCGGATGGCTTGCTCTACGTTCCCGTAGGCGCGCCGTGCAACAGCTGCGAGCCCGATCCCGAACGCTACGCGCTGATTTCGCGCATCAAACCTGACGGCAGCGGCTATGAAGTGTTCGCGCGCGGCGTGCGCAATTCGGTCGGCTTCGACTGGGACCCGCAAACCAAGGAGATGTGGTTCACCGACAACGGGCGCGATTGGCTGGGGGACGATTTGCCATCAGATGAGCTTAATCACGCGCCGAAAGCCAGCCTGCATTTCGGCTACCCATACTGCCACCAGGGCGACACTCCCGATCCTGAATTCGGCGCCAAGCGCAGCTGCAGCGAATTCACTCCCCCGGCAGTCAAACTCGGCCCGCATGTCGCAGCGCTCGGCATGCGCTTCTACACCGGCAATATGTTCCCCGCCGAATACCGCAACAGGATTTTCATCGCCCAGCACGGTTCGTGGAATCGCAGCCAGAAATCAGGCTACCGCGTGATGATGGTGACGCTCAAGGACAACAAGCCGGACAAATATGAAGTGTTCGCGGAAGGCTGGCTGCAAGGAGAAAAAAACTGGGGCCGGCCGGTGGATGTATTGGTGATGTCCGACGGCGCGCTGCTGGTTTCCGACGACCAGGCCGGGGTAATTTACCGCATCGGCTATAAAGACGCAAAAAACTAAGGCTGATCGGCCGGGCGCCGGAATTAACGCAGCGCCTCGGTCAGCACCTTGCCTTCGCAGCCGTTCGGCGGCCGTACATTCAGAATGTGGGCAAGGGTCCTGCCCAGGTCCACCGTTTCGGAGCTTCCATACTTGCCCGCTTTTATCCATTTGCCGCCCATCATCATGAGCGGCACGTTGGTATCATAGGCCCAGGGCGAGCCGTGGGTCGCCGCGTAGGCCAGTGGCTTAGCAAACAAATACCAGTTCGGCTTGTTAATCACCACGATGTCTCCGCTCAACTGCTGGTGCCATGCAACGTACACCTGCTTGCTGAGCTTGGTATCGGGAGTGTTGCCGTTTTCAAGCTGGGTGCGCGTGTACACGGCTTCCACACCCGGGTAGTTCCTGAGGAAGACTGCGGCGGCGTTTTCTACATCGGCGCGCTTCAGGTTATTCTTGTCCACCAGATCATAATCCACGTACAGAGTGGGGTTCCACCAGGTGGTGATGTATTTGCCTTCGCCGAACTTCTTCGAAAGAGCGGCGTTGGTTTCTTCGACCATCTTCTCCGGATCAATGCGCCCCGCGTCCAGGTTTTTGGAAGTGCTGTACTCGGGGATGTTCATGAAGCCGTGGTCGGCGCTTAGGGTAATGAGAACGTTGTCCAGCCCCACCCATTTGTCCAGGAACTGGAAGAACTCGGCGAACACCAGGTCCAGCCTCAAGGTGTGATCCTGGGCCTGCATGCTTTCAGCGCCGAACAGGTGATGCACGTAATCATGGCTGGTCCAGCTGACGGCGAGCAAATCCGGCACACCCGCCGGGTTCTTGCCGAGGTTCTCGCCTGCAATCGCCGCCTTTGCGAAATCGAGCGTCAGCAGATCGCCGTATGGAGTCCACAGCATGGCGTCGTAATAGCTTTTGCCGGGCTTATCCGCCCCGCCGCTGATGGGGTGAGGAAACTTGGTTCCCAGGCCCTTGTAATTGGTGGACCAGGGACGATCATCCGGCGCAGAACGGGCGTAAGCGGCATCCGGCAGAAGCGGAGTCCACATCTTGCCAAAATATTTGTCCTGGGGTTTGTTTTCGTAAAATTTCTTCCACCAATCGGGGTAATCCCGCATGTAGTAGGTAGAGGTGATAAAACGTCCGGTATCCGGGCTGTGCATATAGGCCGTCCCCGCGTGACCCGCGAGCCCGATGGCGCTGCGGTCTTTTCCGGAAATCGTGATGACCTTGGACATGCCGTTCTGGTAAATCAGCTCGTCGCCCACGGTAGTGACCAGGAGATTGCGCGGCGAAGTGCCGGCATGCTTGGGAGTGTTCTCGTCAATATATTTGTGGTTGGGATCCTCGGTGGAATAGACTCGTTCTTTGGTTTTCTTGTCCAGCCAATCGTTGCCGATAACCCCATGCTTGTAGGGATGGGCGCAGGACAGCAGCGTGGCATGGCCTACACCGGTGTAAGTCGTGGCATGGCTGTAGTGGTTGTCTGAATACCAGGCGCCTTTGTCAATCAGGCGCTTCAAGCCGCCATCGCTCAACTGATCATAGTATTTAGTGACCTGCTCCTGAGGAAATCCGTCCACCACAATGAATACGACCAGCTTGGGCGGGGCCTTGCCTGCGGGAGCATCAGCCGCCACACCCGGCCCTGCTGCAATCAGCATAGAGCCGGAAAGCAAAGACAGCACAATAAGGAATTTCAGTT
Source organism: Burkholderiales bacterium (assembly GCA_036522275.1). Taxonomy (GTDB): domain Bacteria; phylum Pseudomonadota; class Gammaproteobacteria; order Burkholderiales; family JAHFRG01; genus JAHFRG01. The sequence goes on from DATDGC010000069.1 coordinate 10,020, forward strand.
TTTGGAGTTTAAACATGGCTCCCTCCAGCGGTGGGTAGAAGCAGGTATTACAGTACGAGAATATTCTAACGATAGTCCGTCGTATATATTAAGAGGAATAAACTTTGATGATGGATAATGTCATGACTTTAACAGCCAAAACAATTCAGTATCATGTCAAACATATGCCAGCCAAAAAAAGCAAGCAAATAGTGAAATAAGCCGGCTTGCGCTTTCGCCTAACCCAGCGCGGTGCACTGCGGCTCCAGCGCGCAGTCAGAGGGCGCTTGGATACCTCCCCGTACGGTCTAGCAGTCCCGACCTCTCAAGACCAACCGCAACACCCGGCTGCTACGCCCCCGGCGCACGATAGGCGACAGACTTCTTGCACGCCGCGTCGATCTCTTCCGGTGTGATAAGAGGAGTGATTGACACCTGAGCGCCTCCCTTCGAATTGATCACAAGACTGATCGCCGCAGCAGAGATTGCATCGGGCACATCCATGATAGTAAAGACGTCAGGCTCGCCAAAAGCGAAGTAGAACACCTCCAGTTTGCCGCCCATTCCCTGGACCATTTTTGCCACTGCCGCTCTCCGGGCTGAACCGCCTTCTTTGAGCAGCCCCTTTGTTCCCTCCATCGTGTAGGACGCTTTGATAAGATACTTGGCCATGGTACACCTCCTAGAAAGTGACTAAATATTACACCTATAGCGGCCGGTTGCTACTTGAGAATTTTCTCCGCCCAGAACAGGCCGTTGATGGTTTTGCCGTCGGTAATTTTGCCTTCTCTCACCCATTCCAAAACAGTAGATAGCTCCACCTTCACCACCTCAAGGAACTCTTCATCATCCGGATTGCTTCCGCGGTAACTCAGTCCCTGCGCCAGATAAAATAGTTGCCGCTCGCTGGAATAGCCGACGCAGGGATAGGCGGTGGCAAGATAGCGCCAGTTTTGCGCAACGTAACCGGTTTCTTCAAGCAGCTCGCGCTGCGCGCATAGCAGAGGGTCTTCCCCGGGTTCAATTTTTCCCGCCGGCAGTTCATAGAAGTGATCGTGCAAGGGATAACGGTATTGCCGCTCCAGCACCAGCATGCCGTCATCGAGCACGGGAATGATCACCACCGCGCCCGGATGAATGAGATATTCACGGACCGCGCTCTTGCCATTGGGCAATTTCACCCGGTCTTCTTTCACCTCCAGTAATTCGCCCCGGTAAACGGTTTTTGAGGAGAGTTGAGTTTCACTGAAATCGCTGCCAGGCTTGGGAGTATTCATGGAATCGGTGTTCTCTCCATAACCAACGGTCACAACGAGCGGGCGATTGAATTCACGCACAGCGCCATCAGTGGGTGCGGCAGGATGCCCAGCACCAGCATGGCAAGCCCGTTGGCGCCCATAAGGACACGCGCGTCCTGCTGCGGCAGGATGGGCGCATGGTCTTCCGGCTCGTCAAAATACATGAGTTTGACGATGCGCAGATAATAATACGCCCCGATGAGCGCAAACAGCACCGCAGCCACCACCAGCCACACATAGCCCGCCTCCACCGCCGCCTCAAACACCGCAAGCTTGGCGAAGAAGCCCGCCGTGGGCGGCACGCCCGCCATGGAAAACATCAGCAGCAGCATCAGGAACGCATACCACGGGTTGCGCCGGTTCAAACCCTTGAAGTCATCCAGATTCTCCGCTTCAAAGCCTTCGCGCGACAGCAGCAGGATCATGCCGAAACTGCCGAGGCTCATCAGCACGTAAACCAGCATGTAAAACATCGCCGAGCTGTAGCCGTTCACGCTGCCGCTCAATATTCCCAGCAGCATGAATCCCATGTGGGCAATAGTCGAGTACGCCAGCATTCTCTTGAGATTGCTTTGCGCGATGGCAGTGATGTTGCCAATCGCCATGGACAGCACCGCGAGTATCATCAGCATGCCCTGCCAGTCCACGACCAGGTCCTGCAAACCGAAAACCAGCAAGCGCATTGCGAAAGCAAATGTGGCGAGCTCGGGTGCGGAGCCGATGAAGAGCGTGATCGCGGTAGGCGCGCCGTGATAGACATCGGGTACCCACATGTGGAAAGGCACGACGCCCAGTTTGAAGCCCAGGCCGGCGACGACGAACACCAGCCCTAACACCAGCACGGTCTTGTGTGCGACCCCGCCGTGTATCGCTTGCGCCACTTTGGCGATTTCCAGCGAGCCGGTCGCGCCATAGAGCATGGACATGCCGTAGAGCAGCATCCCCGAAGCCAGCGCACCGAGCACGAAATATTTCATCGCCGCTTCGGTGGCGACAGCCGAATCGCGCTGCATCGCGACCATTGCGTACAGGCTCAATGACAACAGTTCCAATCCGAGGTACAAAGTCAGGAAATGATTGGCGGAAATCATCACCATCATGCCCAGCATGGCGAACAGGGTGAGCGAGAAAAACTCACCGCGGAACATGCCGCGGAGAGCAAGGTAGGTACGCGAATACACCAGCATCACCGAGACCGAGAGATACACCATGATTTTCAGCACGTCGGCCATCAGGTCGCCGACAAACATGCGGCTGAAGCTATATCTCGCTGCAGGATCGCTCACTGAAACCGTGATAAAAGCGCAGCCAAACAGGGTGAGCTGTGTGAGCAGATAAGTCATGAAGCGCTTCTCATCGCTCACAAACAGATCGAATACCAGAATCAGCGACACCATCAGGAGCAAAAATAACTCCGGATAAGCGGGTACCAAATCAGTTACAACAAAATTCATACTAAACCTTTCACCGCAGAGGGCGCAGAGGAAAACAACGCAAATTCAAAATAAACATATCAGATTTTCTCCGCGCTCTCAGCGTTCTCTACGGTAAATGAATCCCAAATTCACAGCTTGCTCTGCGCAACGTGCATCAGCAAATTGCTCACCGAAGCATGCATGACCTCGGTGAAAGGTTTGGGATAGACCCCCATTCCCAGCACTGCCAGCGCCAGCAAACCCAGCACCAAGGCTTCGCGCGGCGTGATGTCGGAGAGCGCCTCGACATGGCTGTTTGCCACCGCGCCGAATATCACGCGCTTGTACATCCACAGCGTGTAGGCGGCACCGAATACCAGCGTGGTCGCAGCCAGAGCCGCATACCAGAAATTGACTTTGAGCGAACCCATGATGACCATGAACTCGCCGACAAAACCGCTGGTCGCAGGCAACCCGGAATTGGCCATGGCAAACAGCATGAAGAGCGAGGCGAATACCGGCATCTTGTTCACCACTCCGCCGTAGTCGGCGATCATGCGCGTGTGCATGCGGTCATAGAGCACGCCCACGCACAGAAACAGCGCGCCAGAAATAAAACCGTGCGAGAGCATCTGCACCAGCGCGCCTTCCGCGCCATAAGCGTTGAAAATGAAAATTCCCAGCGTGACAAAGCCCATGTGGGAAACCGAAGAATAAGCGATGAGCTTTTTCATATCCGCCTGCACCAGCGCCACCAGGCCGATATAAACCACCGCAATCAGCGACAAAGTAATCATAAAACCGGCGAGATAGTGGCTCGCGTCAGGCGTAATCGGCAGCGAAAAACGCAGGAAGCCGTAGCCGCCGATCTTAAGAAGGATGGCTGCGAGAATCACCGAGCCGCCGGTCGGCGCCTCGACATGCGCATCCGGCAGCCAAGTATGCACCGGCCACATTGGCACTTTCACCGCGAATGACAGCAGAAACGCAATGAAAATCAGAATCTGCTCGGTAAGCGACAGCCGCAAATCATGGTAATCGAGGATTTCAAAGCTGCCGCCGGAAGCGTTGTATAAATAAATAAACGCCACCAGCATCAGCAGCGAACCCAGCAGGGTGTACAGGAAAAACTTGACCGCCGCGTACACGCGGTTTGGGCCGCCCCATACGCCGATGATGAGGAACATCGGTATCAGCATGGCTTCGAAGAACACGTAGAACAGCACGGCGTCGAGCGCGGCAAACACGCCGTTCAACAGGCCGGCCATGATGAGGAACGCCGCCATGTATTGCGCCACACGGGTTTCGATGACGCGCCAACTGGCGATCACCACCAGCAGCGTCATGAAGCTGTTGAGGAGAATGAACAACAGCGAGATGCCATCCACGCCAAGGTGGTAGTGCGCGTTGAAGCGCTCGATCCACGGCCGCATTTCCACAAACTGCATTCCGGCCACGGAGAGATCGAATTTGGCATAGAGCGGCAGCGTGACCAGGAAACCCGGCAGCGCTCCAGCCAGCGCCAGCCAGCGCGCGAGCGGCGCATTGCGGTCGCCACCCGTGGCAAGCACCAGGATCCCGAACAGGATGGGCAGCCAGATCGCCAAACTCAACAGGGGAAAGCCTAACAGCATGCTTGATCCATTTTGTTATTCTGCAGTTGGTGTTTATCTCAGGGCCAGGAAAACCATAAAGTCAGCAACACGAATACGCCGATAATCATGCTGAAGGCGTAGTGGTAAATGTAGCCGGACTGAAGATGACGGATTACAGATGACGTCCAGCGCACCACGCGCGCCGTGCCGTTGACGAAAAAGCCGTCAATCACCGTCACATCGCCCACTTGCCACAAGCCCCCTCCAACGCCGCGCGCCCCCCCTGCGAATAGCCACTGGTAGAGCTCATCAAAACCGTATTTGCGCTCGAGTATGTTGTAAACCGGGCGGAAGCGCTCGCTGATTTTCTGCGGCAAATCGGTGCGCACCCTGTACAGGTAGTAAGCCACGCCGATTCCCGCCACAGCCAGCCAGAATGGCGCAGCGGTCATCCCGTGCAGGACGAATGCAAACGCCCCATGAAAATGCTCTTGCAAGCGGCCCAGCACATCATGCTCAGGGCGCACCACGATGGCCTGGCCGAAATATCCGCCGAATAACATAGGCTCGATATACTGCCAGCCGGTATACACCGAGGGGATGGCGAGCAGAATCAGCGGCACGGTCACCACCTGGGGTGATTCATGCAAATGTTCGCAAGCATGCTCATCTATACGCGGCTCGCCATGGAAAGTCATGAACAACAGGCGGAAGGTATAAAGCGCGGTCACGAATACGCAACTTAAAACACAGAAATAGGCGAATCCCGCGCCTGGCAGATGCGAAGCGTGCACCGCTTCGATTATGGCATCCTTGGAGAAGAATCCTGCAAAAGGCGGAATGCCGACCAGCGCCAGCGAGCCTACAACCGCGGTCCAGTAGGTTATCGGCATGTATTTCTTCAAGCCCCCCATCTTGCGCATATCCTGCTCGTGATGCAGGGCAATGATAACCGAGCCCGCACAGAGGAACAGCAGCGCTTTGAAGAACGCATGCGTCATCAGATGGAAAATGCTTGCAGCGTAGGCGGAAGCGCCCAGCGCCACGGTCATGTAACCCAATTGCGATAGCGTGGAATAGGCCACCACGCGCTTGATATCGTTTTGCACGATGGCGATGAACGCCATGAACAGGGCCGTAATCGCGCCAATCACCATCACCACAGACAACGCGGTTTCTGAAAGCTCGTAAAGCGGTGACATACGCGCCACCATGAAGATCCCGGCAGTGACCATGGTCGCGGCATGGATCAATGCGGAAATCGGCGTGGGGCCTTCCATCGAATCAGGCAGCCAGACGTGCAGTGGGAATTGCGCGGACTTGCCCATTGCGCCCGTGAACAGCAGAATGCAAATCAACGTCATCACCGCCCACGGTTCGTTTGGCAGAATTTCAATCGTCCGGTTCGCGAGCTGCGGCGCGTGCTGGAATACCGCGGCGTAATCGAGCGTGCCGAAATAAGCGAGTATCAAAGCAATACCGAGCAGGAAGCCGAAATCACCGACGCGGTTCACCAGGAAGGCTTTCAGGCTGGCAAAAACCGCGCTTTCACGTGTGTACCAGAAGCCGATGAGGAAATAGGAGACCAGCCCCACAGCTTCCCAGCCGAAAAACAGTTGCAGGAAGTTATTGGCCATCACCAGCATCAGCATGGAAAAAGTAAACAGCGCGGTATAGCTGAAAAAGCGCTGGTAGCCGGGATCGTCATGCATGTAACCGATGGTGTAGATGTGCACCATCAGCGACACGAAGCTCACCACCACCATCATCGTCGCGCTGAGCTTGTCAATCAGAAAACCGATTTCAAAGCGCGTGCCCCCTGAGGTCAGCCAGGTATAGACGCCGCCATTGAAAATGTTGCCGCGTTCCACGTCCTGGTAAATCACCAGGGAGGCGACAAAGGATATGGCGACGCCGATGATCGCCGCCCAGTGGCTGCCTGCGCGGCCGATGATGCGCCCGAACAGCCCGGCAATGATGGAGCCGGCGAGCGGCGCCAGCGGCACCAGCAGATAAAGTTTTTGCATATCCGTCATCATTAACCCTTCAGGCTGTCCAGATCATCAACGTTAATCGTTCTTAAATTACGGAATAGAACGACCAATACCGCCAGGCCAATGGCCGACTCCGCTGCTGCCACGGTGAGGATGAAGAACACAAAAATCTGCCCGGCGGTATCGTTGAGGTAGTGCGAAAAGGCGATGAAATTCATGTTCACCGCGAGCAGCATGAGCTCAATTGCCATCAGCAGGATGATGACGTTCTTGCGGTTGAGAAAAATCCCGACCACGCTGATGGCAAACAGTATTGCGCCGAGTATCAGGTAATGCGAAAGCGATACCAAGTATTGCCTCCCTAAATACCGTGAGGTGTGAGGAGTAAACCCGCGTACAGTTTGCTCGTGCTCCTCATTCCTAACCTCTTACTTCTCACGCTTTTCCGCCGGCATGGAAACGATGCGTACCCGGTCCTGGCGCCGCACTGCCACCTGCCTTGCCGGGTTTTGATACTTGTTGTCCTTGCGCCGGCGCAAGGTGAGCGCGATGGCTGCAACTATCGCCACCAGCAGGATTACCCCGGCGATTTCAAACGGATAAACATATTGCGTGTAAATCAGCCGCCCCAGCTCCCTGGTGTTGCTGTAGCCCGCCGCATGCGGCGCCGGCGAAGGCATTTCCGCGAGGCCGAAATACTTTCCCCCGAGTACCAGCGCCATTTCGATGACCAGCACCACGGCCAGCGGCGCGCCGAAATACAGCCCGCGCCAAAAGCCTTCGCGCAGGCGGTCGAGATTGATGTCGAGCATCATCACCACAAACAGGAACAGCACCATCACCGCGCCGACGTAGACCAGCACCAGAGTGATGGCTAAAAACTCCGCTTCCATGAGCAGCCATAAACCTGCCGAATTGAAAAACGCCAGCACCAGAAACAGCGCCGAATGCACCGGGTTGCGTACGGTGATTACGCACAGCGCGGCGAACAGCAGAATCGCCGACAGAAAATAGAAAACGAAAGTCTGAAATTCCATAAAATCTTTCACCGCAAAGGGCGCAGAGGAGAATCTTGAAAATTCTTAATCGTCTGAAATTCCATAATACCTTTCACCGCAGAGGACGCGGATGACCCGGAGTGGAATCTTGAAAATTCTTAATCAAAGAAACCCGCAGAGAAAACTCGCCGGGATTCGTCTTACTCTCCATGTTGTCTGTGACTTATGCTTTTGTTTTTCCTCCGCGTCCTCAGCGTCCTCCGCGGTAAATTACTCTTATCTATAGGCCGCGTCGGCAGCACGGTCTTTTGCGATCTGTTCTTCGTACCGGTCCCCCACCGCCAGCAGCATTTCCTTGGTGTAGATCAGATCGCCGCGTTTTTCGCCGTGGTATTCGAGGATGCGCGTCTCCACGATCGAATCCACCGGACAGGATTCCTCGCACAGGCCGCAGAAAATGCACTTGGTCAAATCAATGTCGTAGCGCGTGGTGCGGCGAGTGCCGTCCGCCCGCTGCTCCGATTCGATGGTAATCGCCAGCGCCGGGCACACCGCCTCGCACAGCTTGCAGGCGATGCAGCGCTCTTCACCGTTGGGGTAACGGCGCAACGCGTGCAAGCCCCTGAAGCGCGGACTCTGCGGCGTTTTCTCCTCGGGAAACTGTACGGTGATCTTACGCGCGAACAGGTGCCTGCCGGTGAGCCACATGCCCTTCACCAGCTCAAACAGCAGAAAAGTCCTGAAGAATTCCATGATGCGTTTCATGTCGTCATCCCCAGAACCAGAAACGCGTCTGCTGCAGGCCGCCGATCACGAAAATCCACACCAGCGTGACGGGGATAAACACTTTCCAGCCCAGGCGCATGATCTGGTCATAGCGGTAGCGCGGAAAAGTTGCGCGGAACCACAGAAAGCAAAATATGATGAAAACCACCTTGAACATCAGCCAGAACACGCCGGGCAGCCAGGTAAACGGCGCGAAATCAAACGGCGGCAGCCAGCCACCGAGAAACATGGTCGCGCACATGGTGGAGACCAGGATGATGTTGGCGTATTCGGCGAGGAAGAACACCGCGAATGCCATGCCGGAATACTCGACATGGAAACCGGCGACGATTTCCGATTCGCCTTCCGCCACATCAAACGGCGAGCGGTTGGTTTCAGCCACACCTGAAATCAGATAAACGAGAAACAACGGAAAAAGCGGCAGGAAAAACCAGTTTAAAAAACCCGCGCTGCCCTGCTGAGCCTTTACGATCTCGACCAGGTTGAGACTATGCGCAGCCATCAGCACACCCACCAGGGCAAAACCCATGGCGATCTCGTAGGAGACGATTTGCGCCGCCGAACGCATCGCGCCGATAAAAGCATATTTGGAGTTGGACGCCCAGCCGGCGATGATCACGCCATACACGCCCATGGACGTTATCGCCATGATGTAGAGCAGGCCTGCGTCAACGTTGGCGAGCACCAGTTCGGGTTGAAATGGCACCACCGCCCATGCCGCCAATGCCGGCATGATGGAAAGCACCGGCGCCAGCACAAACAGGAAGCGGTTGGCGCCGCTCGGGATGATGATTTCTTTGGTGAGCAGCTTGAGCGCATCGGCGATCGGCTGAGCCCACCCACCGAGCCATGGGATTCCAAAGAAAGTCACACGATTTGGGCCGAGTCGTACCTGCATGTAACCAATCACCTTGCGCTCTGCGAGCGTCAAGTAGGCGACGCCCAACAACAGCGGCACGACGATGGCGATGATAAGCCCCAGCGTCTTGGAGAAGGTGATGACATACGGCCACCAAACCGGCCCGAACAATTCATGCAGCGAGCTCATGCCGCGCGCTCCACGGTGATTTCTCCGAACATGGCGCCCAGATCCGCCGTCAGCGGGTGCGCGCACGCTACGCGCACGCAGTTCTGCGGCAGCGTGTCGTCGCGGCATGCTTCTAGCGTGGCCGAGTCCTGCTCCTGGGTCAATTTGACTTTGTCTCCCTCGCACAGCTTGAGCCGCTCGAAAAGCACCCCTGGCATCCACGCCACCGGAGCCCTGGCATCGCGGGTTTTCTGCAACGAGCCGGCACGGCGCACGATAGCATCGGCTGAATAAATCGGCACTTCTCCAATGCGCTGCAATCTGCCTGCCGCAGGGGTTTCAACGGCGGCGAAAATCCGCTGGCGCAAGCAGTTGTCAAGCCTCCGCGATAAATCCGCACCAGCATTGGGAAGGATTTCCGCCCGCACTTGCTCGATGCTGTCCTGCTCGAAGCCAGCCAGTCCCAGCAGGTTGCCCAGCACGCGCAATACTTTCCATGCCGGACGGGTTTCAGCGAGCGGCTTCACCGTGCCGTTGAAGCTCTGCGACCTGCCTTCGGTATTGATAAATGTGCCCGCGGTTTCGGTGAACGGCGAGATCGGCAACAGTACGTGCGCATATTCGGTGGCTTTGTGCCTATAAGCGCTCATGGCCACCACCAGATCGGCGTTGCGCATCGCGGCAACTGCCTGGCGCGGATTGTGGCAATCGAGCTCGACTTCGGTATTGAGCAGCAGATAGGCTTTGAGCTGATTATCCAGCATCGCGTTGGCATGCTTGCCAGCAGGCGTCCCGAATGGGACCGCACCGGCGACATAGCCGCCGACACTGTTCGCGGCTTCGCCGAAGAAACCAAATTTTGCACCGAGCAGCGAGGCGAGCTCCTGAGCCAGCGCATGCAAGGCTGCCGCCTGCGGATGATTTTGCGCGAGGTTGCCGAGAAAGACCGCGACGTTCTTCCCTGAGGCCAGGCTCTCCGCAATGCGCCGCGCTTCTTGGGAAGGATTGAGCGCAGCGAGCTGTGCGCTAAATGCACAAGGCTGGCTCTTCGCTTCGGCCGCCGCTTTCAGCACTTCCGCAAGCGCCTTCACCATTTCCCGCGGCGCGATGATGGCTTTATGTTCAATCTTCATCAGCAAAGCATCATCTACCGCGTTGATGAGATTGATGCGCGTGCCGTGCTTTGCCGCCTGACGCAGGCGCTGGGCAAGAAGCGGATGATCTTTGCGCAGCATGCTGCCCACCACCAGGACGCGGTCAAGCCGATTGATCTCCGCGATTTTCATTCCCAGCCAGGGCGCGCCCTGCAACACCGCGTCCGCGCTGAAATCGCATTGGCGCAAACGGAAATCCACATTGCCGCCGCCCAAACCGCGCACCAGCTTTTGCAGCAGATACAGCTCTTCCAACGTGCTGTGCGCGGTAGCGAGTGCGCCTATCGCTTGCATACCATGTGAATTTTTTATTTGTTTAATTTTATTTGCAATATATTCCAGCGCCGTCTGCCATTCCACTTCTTTCCACTCGCCGTCTTGCTTCAACATCGGCCAGGTCAGGCGCTCTTCAGAATTCAGTCCCTCGTAGGAGAAACGGTCTTTGTCGGAAAGCCAGCATTCATTGATTTCCTCGTTGTCGCGCGGCAGCACGCGCATCACGCGGTTATTTTTGACCTGCACGATGAGATTCGAACCCAGACTGTCATGCGGGCTCACTGATTTTCTGCGCGACAATTCCCAGGTGCGCGCGGTGTAGCGGAACGGCTTGGAAGTCAGCGCGCCCACCGGACAGATATCTATCATGTTGCCCGAAAGCTCCGAGTCCACTGTCTTTTCCACAAACGTCAGGATTTCCGCATGTTCGCCGCGTCCCGCCATGCCGAGTTCCATAATGCCGGCGATTTCCTGGCCGAAGCGCACGCAACGCGTGCAGTAGATGCAGCGCGTCATGTCGGTGGCAATGAGCGGCCCAAGATTTTTGTCCGTCACCACGCGCTTTTCTTCCTGGTAGCGCGAGGCACTGCCCCCGTAGCCCACCGCGAGATCCTGCAGCGGGCATTCGCCGCCCTGGTCGCAGATCGGACAGTCGAGCGGATGATTAATCAGCAAGAATTCCATCACGCCCTTCTGCGCTTTCACCGCCTCGTCGGAATGAGTAAACACCTTCATGCCGCCCATAGCCGGTGTGGCACAGGCCGGCAGAGGTTTGGGCGCTTTCTCCACCTGCACCAAACACATGCGGCAGTTGGCGGCAATCGAAAGCTTTCGGTGGTAGCAGAAATACGGGATGAAAATGCCCAGCTTGTTGGCCGCATCCATGATGGTGCTGCCTTCCGTCACTTCGATATGCCTACCGTCTATTTCAATTTCAAGCATAAGCTGGTACCAGGCATTGTTTGTGTTCAATGTGGTGCTGGAACTCGCCGCGGAAATGGGTGATGAAACTTTTCACCGGCAGCGCGGCGGCATCGCCTAAAGCGCAAATGGTGCGCCCCGCAATGTTGTCGGCGACATTGAGCAGCAGATCCAGGTCTTCCTGCCTGCCCTGGCCGTGCTCGATGCGGTTCACCACGCGGTACAGCCAGCCGGTGCCTTCGCGGCACGGCGTGCACTGGCCGCAGGATTCCTCGAAGTAAAAATAGGAAAGACGCAGCAGCGCTTTCACCATGCACACCGTCTCGTCCATGATGATGACTCCACCGGAACCCAGCATCGAGCCCGCTTTGGCAATCGAATCGTAATCCATGTCGGTGGCAAGCATGATATGCGCGGGCAAGACCGGCATCGAGGAGCCGCCAGGAATGCAGGCTTTGAGTTGCCTCCCTCCGCGCATACCACCCGCGAACTCCAAAAGCTTCGCAAACGGCGTGCCCAGCGGCACTTCGTAGTTGCCTGGATGGTTTACATGCCCACAGACGGAGAAAATCTTGGTGCCGCCGTTGTTGGGCCTGCCTATGCTTAGGAACTTCTCGCTGCCGTTCAGCACAATTGAGGGAACGCAGGCTAATGTCTCGGTGTTATTGATGGTGGTGGGCTTGCCGTACAAACCAAAACTCGCGGGAAACGGCGGCTTGAAGCGCGGCATGCCTTTCTTGCCTTCCAGCGATTCGAGAAGCGCAGTCTCCTCGCCGCAGATATAGGCACCGTAGCCGTGATGGTTATAGAGCTGGAAACTGAAATCCGAGCCGAGGATCTTGTCGCCGAGAAAACCCGCGGCGCGCGCCTCTTCCAGCGCCTCCTCCATGCGCTCGTAGCAATCCCACACTTCGCCGTGCACATAGTTGTAGCCGGTTTTGGCCCCCATCGCATATGCCGCAATCGCCATTCCCTCGATGATGATGTGCGGGTTGTAGCGCATGATGTCGCGGTCCTTGAACGAACCCGGCTCGCCTTCGTCGGAATTGCACACCAGGTATTTCTCGCCGGCGAAACTTTTCGGCATGAAGCTCCATTTCAATCCCGTGGGAAACCCCGCCCCGCCGCGGCCACGCAGAGCGGATTTTTTCACTTCATTGATAATCTGCTCCGGCGGGATTTTTTCAGCCAGCACTTTTTTGAGCGCCGAATAGCCGCCGCGCCGCATGTAATCGCCGATGCGCCAGTTGTTGCCATCAAGGCCGGCAAGAATGATAGGGTTGAGGTGGCGGCCGTGCAGGCAGGTCATGATGGGGTGACTAAGTAAATAAAATCGGTTCGCGTTGTGTCCCAAACGCGGATGAGTACGCGAAAGGCGACGAAGCAAATAGTAAATCTATTTGCGAGGAGTCTGACAAAGTAGGCGCCGCGTTTGTGCACAACCCGACGGGCTCGAGCGGTTTGGGCGCATTGCATTGTCGCCGCTCCCTTGTTTGGAAATACCAAACGGCGGCTCGCGGCTCCTCGCACTGCATCCCAAATCGCCACGAGCGCGAATCGCGTTTTCATTTACTTAGTCACCCCCCAACTCTTCGAGCAAGGCATCGAGCTTGTCCTGTGTCATGAAGCTGCACATGCGCTTGTTATTGACCAGCAGCACCGGGGCGTCGCCGCAGGTGCCAAAGCATTCACCCTCTTTTAGCGTAAACTGCCCGTCCGCTGTGGTTTGGTTGAAAGCGATGCCGAACTTTTTTTTCAGATAATCTGCTGCGGCGTTGGCGCCGGAAAGCGCGCAAGGCAAGTTAGTGCAAAGGCTGATCTTGTACTTGCCCACCGGCTCCACGTTGTACATGGTGTAAAAGGTAGCCACCTCGTACACCACAATCGGCGGCATGCCCAGGTATTGCGCGACGAAATCCATGGTCTCGGTGGAAAGCCAGCCTTTCTCGTCCTGGGCGATCGTCAGCGCCGCAATCACTGCGGACCGCTTCTGGCTGGGCGGATACTTGGCGGCGGCCTTGTCTATTTTCGCCAGCGAGTCGGGCGATAAAATCATTGGAGCGTTCATTCGCCTTCCCATGAAAAGCGCCCGAGCGCAGGCAGAACGCGAAGCGAGCGGACGAGAACAGCGGAGTTTACAAAGTAGTAAATGAGCATGTTCGAGGCCGCAAGCGACAAAGTTATGCCAAGCGAAGCGTTTTTCATCATCGATCTATTTCCCCAAACACAATGTCCTGCGTGCCGATAATCGCCACCACGTCGGCAATCATGTGTCCACGGGCCATTTCATCGAGAGCAGCCAGGTGCGGAAAGCTGGGCGCGCGGATTTTCAGGCGGTAAGGCTTATTTGCGCCGTCGGAAACGAGATAAATGCCGAATTCGCCCTTGGGCGCCTCAACAGCAGCATAGGCTTCGCCTTCGGGCACGTGAAAACCTTCGGTGAAGAGCTTGAAATGGTGAATCAGTTCTTCCATGTTCTGCTTCATTTCCACGCGCGAGGGCGGGGCAATCTTGTGATTATCGGTGATCACCGGCCCCGGGTTTTTCCTCAGCCACTCGATGCACTGTTTGATGATGCGGTTGGATTGGCGCATTTCCTCAATGCGCACCAGATAACGGTCGTAGCAGTCGCCGCTGACGCCCACCGGAATGTCGAATTCCATCTTGTCGTAAACCTCGTACGGCTGCTTCTTGCGCAGATCCCATTCCACGCCTGAGCCGCGCAGCATCGGGCCGGTAAAACCCAGTGCCTTGGCGCGCTCAGCGGAGACCACGCCGATGCCCACCGTGCGCTGCTTCCAGATACGGTTGTCAGTGAGCAGTGTTTCGTAGTCGTCTATGTACCTGGGAAAGCGCTTAGTGAAATCCTCGATGAAATCGAGCAGCGAGCCCTGGCGGTTTTCGTTGAGCTTTGCCACCTCCGCGGCGCTATGGATTTTCGACGCCTGGTACTGCGGCATGGAGTCGGGAAGATCGCGGTAGACTCCACCCGGACGATAGTAGGCGGCGTGCATGCGTGCGCCGGAAACCGCTTCGTAGCAGTCCATCAGATCCTCGCGTTCGCGAAAGGCGTACAGGAACACAGTCATCGCGCCCACATCCAGCGCGTGCGCACCGAGCCACAACAAATGATTGAGAATGCGCGTAATCTCGTCGAACATGACGCGAATGTATTGCGCGCGGATCGGCACTTCCAGCTCGAGCAGCTTTTCGATCACCATCACGTAGGCATGCTCGTTGCACATCATCGAGACGTAATCGAGGCGATCCATATACGGTACCGACTGCAGATAGGTTTTATGCTCGGCGAGTTTTTCGGTGGCGCGATGCAAAAGGCCGATATGCGGGTCGGCGCGCTCAATCACTTCGCCGTCAAGCTCCAGCACCAACCGCAACACCCCGTGCGCCGCCGGGTGTTGTGGACCGAAATTCATCGTATAGTTGCGAATCTCTGCCATAAAAGCTAAAAAGCCTTTACCGCAGAGGACGCTGAGAACGCAGAGGAAAAACTGTCTAATACAAGCATTACTCTGCGACCTTTGCGACCTCCGCGGTTCAAGATTTTCACGTCGTCATTCATTGCTTCGTGCCCAGATCACCGTATTGCTCTTCGCGGATGATGCGCGGCACTTCGTCGCGCGGCTCGATGGACACCGGCTGGTAAATCACACGCTGCTGGTCCGGGTCGTAGCGCATTTCCACGTTGCCGGAGAGCGGAAAGTCCTTGCGGAATGGGTGGCCGATAAAACCGTAATCGGTGAGGATGCGCCGCAAGTCGGGATGCCCGGTGAACACGATGCCGAACAGATCAAACGCTTCGCGCTCAAACCAGTTGGCGGATGGCCAAAGCGGGAGCAGCGAGTCAAACATCAGGAAATCATCGTTTTCGGCAAACGCCTTGAGACGCAGCCGCCAGTTGTGGGTGAGCGACAGCAGATGACAGACCACCGCGAAGCGCGGCCCGCTCCAGGTCCCGTCTCCGTAATCTCGGTAGTCCACGCCGCACAAATCAATCAGCTGCTCAAAGCGCAACTCAGCATCGTCGCGCAAAACCTGCGCCGCTGAAAACCAGTCCGCAGGCTTGACCGTGAGGGTGAGTTCTCCAACCGCTTCGCTAAGTTTGACAATACGCTCACCCAAAGCGCTTTTTAGGTGTGCGCTAAGATTTTCTAGTTTGACGGTCATTATTAGATGCTTGATGAATAAACGATATGATCATCAGCGGGCGATGGTGTTGGTGCGCTTGATCTTGTTTTGCAATTGGATAATGCCGTAAAGCAAGGCTTCCGCGGTAGGCGGGCAGCCCGGCACATAAATATCCACCGGCACGATGCGGTCGCAGCCGCGCACCACGGAATAGGAATAATGGTAGTAGCCGCCGCCGTTGGCGCACGAGCCCATGGAAATTACCCAGCGCGGCTCGGCCATCTGGTCATACACTTTTCTGAGCGCCGGCGCCATCTTGTTGCACAGCGTGCCGGCGACAATCATCACGTCCGACTGGCGCGGACTGCCACGGAACACGACGCCGAACCGGTCGAGATCATAGCGCGAAGCGCCGGCTTGCATCATTTCTATCGCGCAGCAGGCGAGTCCGAAGGTCATCGGCCACAATGAGCCGGTGCGCGTCCAGTTGATCAGCTTGTCGGCGGTGGTGGTGATAAAGCCTTTTTCCAGTACACCCTCTATTCCCATTCGAGGGCCCCTTTCACCCACTCATAGATGAACCCCACCACCAGGATGGCGAGGAAAACGAGCATGGCCATGAAGCCAAATAAGCCGATTTCCTTGAGCGCCACCGCCCAGGGAAAGAGAAAAGCGATTTCCAGGTCGAACAGGATGAACAAGATGGCGATAAGGTAATAGCGCACGTCGAATTTCATGCGCGCGTCCTCAAATGCTTCGAATCCGCATTCGTAAGGGGAGAGTTTTTCGCTGTCCGGACGGTTTGGCGCTATAAGCCAACCCAGCACCACGGGACCGACGCCGACGGCAAGGCCGACGATGATAAACAACAGGATCGGAAAGTAATTTTCCAGCATGTTTGCTTCAGGATTGAGGGTTCAAGATTCGGTATGCAGTCAAAGGCGCTCCAACAATCCAGCCGTTAAATTTATGACCTCTACGCTTGCCTCAGGTTCGCAATATCGCAGTCTGTTTGCGCTATTAATCCTGAATCCTCAATCCTGCATTCATGGTGCCGATGATGAGACTCGAACTCACACGGCTCTCGCCACCGCCCCCTCAAGACGGCGTGTCTACCAATTCCACCACATCGGCTTAAAATTCTGGCGAGGGGTGAGGCGTCAGGAGTAAGGGGTGAAGGCAAAATCTCAAAACATCTCTTTGCCCGGTTTTCACTCCTCACACCTCACTCCTTACGGCTATTTTGGTATGTCCTTGGCCTTGGAGTCGCCTTCCGCCGCTGGCGCCGCAGGCGCCTGGTCCGCAGGTGCTTTATCCGCAGGCGCCGCGGGAACTTCCTTGCGCAGCTCCATCACGCCCTTGTTTTCGCTCTTGTGGCTGGAAAAGTAAGTCAACCCCAGGCTGGTCAGAAAAAACACCGCCGCCAGCACCGCAGTGGTGCGGCTCATGAAATTGGCCGAGCCGCTGGCACCGAAAATACTCCCCGAGGCACCGCTGCCAAAGGCCGCGCCGGCATCTGCCCCCTTGCCA
Source organism: Burkholderiales bacterium (assembly GCA_036522275.1). Lineage (GTDB taxonomy): Bacteria > Pseudomonadota > Gammaproteobacteria > Burkholderiales > JAHFRG01 > JAHFRG01. Next base: position 27,139 of record DATDGC010000069.1, read on the forward strand.
TGCTGCAGCAGCACCAGGCCGATGATGCTAAGGGCGGTCAGGACATGCACAATCCAAATCAAGGTTTCCAAAAATTCATCTCCAAGTTAACTACTGCGCCGCGGCGCAAATCGCCAAAAATTCATCTGCGTTGAGCGATGCCCCGCCGATCAGGCCGCCGTCGATATCAGGCATGGCGAAAAGCTGCGCAGCATTGCCGGCCTTTACGCTGCCGCCGTATAAAATCAGCAATTGCCGCGCGACATCCGGATTCCGCGCCGCGATTCCCTGGCGAATAAAAGCATGTACCGCCTGCGCCTGCTCGGGGGTGGCATTTTTCCCGGTGCCGATCGCCCATACCGGTTCGTACGCCACCACGGCGCTGGTCATCGCTGCGATTCCGGCAAGCTCCAGCACCGCTTCAAGCTGACCCGCCACGACTCGTTCAGTGGCCCCCGCTTCGCGCTCTGCCAGGGTTTCACCAATGCATAAAATCGGTATCAAGCCCGCGGCCTGCGCCGCCTTGAACTTCTGTGCCACCAAGGGGCTGTCTTCGCCTTGCAGCGTGCGGCGCTCCGAATGCCCGACGATCACATAGCGGCAGTCGAAGTCCTTGAGCATCGGCCCCGACACTTCGCCGGTGTAAGCCCCGTAATCAAACGCGCTCAAATTCTGCGCGCCCCAGGCGATGTTGCTGTCGTGCAGGATAATCCGCGCCTGAAACAGATAAGGGTAGGGCACGCACACCGCGCACGACACCTTGCGCACCGATTTCATTCCGGTTACCAGGGCATCGAGCAATACCTTGTTTTGCACAAGGCTGCCTTGCATTTTCCAGTTGCCGGCAACCAACTTTTGGCGCATCCATGTCCTCAGGAATCTCTGATTAAGTCCATCGCGTACGCGATGGACTTAATCAGAGGTTCCGTAACAAATCCTGTAAATTTTACCTTTGAATGACCCCAGGGTCAATTTCGGCTCGCAACAGACGCGCTGGAATGAAGCGGATTTAGTGCCTAGAAAACAAGGCGGTAATCAACCTGATGAGAATAGCCGCAAAGTTTTGCGGATGATTGCGGCGCGCAAAATTCGCGCGCGGAAAAAATGTTTTATTTTGCGGCTGCTTCGCGCACCGCTTGGGCAATGGTGGCGGCCCACTGCTTGACTTTGGCCTGGGGCTTGCCTTCCACCATTACCCGCACCACCGGCTCGGTGCCCGAAGCGCGCAACAGCACCCGGCCTTTGTCACCAAGGTCCGCTTCCGCCTCGCTGAGCGCATTCCTCACCGGCCGCTGGTTGCGGAAATCAAATCCTTTGGCAACTTTGACATTCACCAGCACTTGCGGATAGAGCGCAAGCTCACAGGTCAAATGCGCCATGTCTGCCCGATAAGCGCGCAGCGCGTGCAATACCTGAAGCGCGGAGACAATGCCATCACCGGTGGTATGCTTGTCGAGGCAGATGATGTGCCCTGAATTCTCTCCGCCCAGCTGCCAGCCGCGGCTTTGCATGAGCTCCAGCACATAACGGTCGCCCACTGCGGCACGGGCAAACGGCACTTTGATTTTTTCCAGAGCGCGCTGCATGCCGAGATTGGTCATCAGCGTTCCCACCACGCCGCCCTTGAGCGTGCCCTGCTGCTTACGGTGGTTGGCGATGATATAGAGTAATTGATCGCCGTCGTAGGTTTTCCCCGCGCTGTCAACCATCAGCAGCCGGTCGCCGTCGCCATCCAGCGCGATTCCCAGATCGGCACGCTGCTGCCTCACCGCATCCTGCAGCGCCTTGGGGTAAGTAGCGCCGCATTCCTGATTGATGTTCAAGCCATCGGGCTGATTGCCTATCGCCACCACATCCGCACCCAGCTCGTGAAACACATGCGCCGCGACGTGGTATGTCGCGCCCTGCGCCGAGTCCACCACGATGCGCAGGCCGCGCAGATCCAGATCGGTAGGAAAAGTGCTTTTGCAAAACTCGATATAACGCCCGGCCGCATCGTTGATTCTGCGCGCCCTGCCCAAAGCGGCGGAAGGCATGGTTTTGATGGGGTCGTCAAGCGCCGCTTCAATGGCATGCTCCACTTCGTCGGGGAGCTTGTTGCCGCTTGCCGAGAAAAACTTGATGCCGTTGTCTTCGTAGGGATTGTGCGAAGCGGAAATCACGATGCCCGCCTGCAAGCGCAGTGCCCGCGTCAGATAAGCTACTGCGGGAGTCGGTATCGGTCCGGAAAGATAGATGTCGATGCCCGCGGCGGACAATCCCGCCTGTAACGCGGATTCAAGCATGTAGCCGGATATGCGGGTGTCTTTGCCAATCAGCACGCCGGGACGCTCGCCTTGCGCCAGATGCCAGTCTGCGGATGCCAATACCTTGCCCGCTGCATAGCCGAGATGCATCACAAGTTCCGGTGTTATCGGCGGTTCACCCACCCTGCCGCGCACGCCGTCGGTGCCAAAATATTTTCGAGCCATAAATTCTTTAAGACCTGAACCGCCAAGAGCGCCAAGAAATATTGGTTTTTCGGACGCAGAGAAAACTGAAATTAAATAATAGAACCCGATTCTCGCTCTGTGATCTCTGTGGCAAATGCCTTTGTTCGGTGTCTTGGGGTTAATTTTATTCAGCGTTCAACGCATTATAGACCGCCAGCGTATCCCTGGTCGCTCTCACATCATGCACCCGCACGATTTTCGCTCCTTTCATCACCGCGATCAGCGCAGCGGCCGCGCTCGAATAAACCCGCTCGCCGATGTCCCTGCTCGCGATTTTACCCAAAGCCGATTTGCGCGAAAGACCCACCAGCAGCGGCACGCCGAGCTCCCTGAACTGCTCCAGGTTGCGCAGCAAAACCAGATTGTGCTCCACGGTCTTGCCAAAACCAAAGCCGGGATCAATGACGATGCGTTCCCGCGCTATCCCTGCCGCAAGCGCCGCTTCGACACGGGAACCCAGAAAAGCCTTGATCTGCGCAACCACGTCATGGTATTGCGGATTTACCTGCATGGTCAACGGCTCGCCCTGCTTGTGCATCAGGCATATTGCGGCGTCACTCTTGGCCACGGCCTGCAGCGCGCCGGCTGCGGCCAGGGCATTGACATCGTTGATCATGCTCGCGCCGGCGCGCAACGCTTCGCGCATCACTTCCGGTTTCTGGGTATCTGCCGAAAGCGGCGCGTTGACATATTTCAATCCTTCAAGCACCGGCAGCACCCGCTCAAGCTCCTCATCCAGCGGCACCGGCTGTGATCCGGGGCGGGTGGATTCACCGCCGATATCGAGTATGTCCGCACCCTCCTCAATCAGGCGCAAGGCATGCGCGATTGTAGCCTCTGTTGTGGCATGCAAGCCGCCGTCGGAGAAAGAATCGGGGGTGACATTGACGATCCCCATGATCAGGGGACGGGACAAATCGAGCTTGAATTTACCGCAACTAAGATACATGTGAGGAGTGAGGCGTGAGGTTCCTCGGCTTTTACACCTCACCCCTCACTCTTTATGAATTTCTGGTTTCCTGCGCCGGCTGCGGCTTGGCTGCAGCACCGGAGGAAGTATTGTCCTGCGCCGGTTGTGGCGCCTGCACCGGCTTGGGCGGCCGTGGCGGCTTGCCTTCCATGATGTCGTTAATCTGGTCGGAATCTATGGTTTCCCACTCCAATAGCGTCTTCGCCATCGCTTCCACCTTGTCGCGGTTTTCCTCGATGAGCTTGCGCGCCAGCGCGTATTGCTGGTCAACAATGCGGCGTATTTCTGCGTCCACTTTCTGCATTGTCGTTTCAGACACATTCTTGTGCGTGGTGATGGAGCGGCCGAGGAATACTTCGCCCTCGTTCTCGCCGTAAACCATCGGCCCCAGGGCATCGGACATGCCCCATTGCGTGACCATGCGCCGCGCCAGCTCAGTGGCGCGTTCGAAGTCATTGGAAGCGCCTGTGGTCATCTGCTTCATGAAAATTTCTTCGGCGATGCGCCCGCCGAACAGCACCGCAATATTTTGCAGGATATGCTCGCGGTCCATGCTGTAACGGTCTTCTTGTGGAAGCTGCATCGTGACTCCAAGAGCGCGGCCACGAGGAATAATGGTGACCTTGTGCACCGGATCGGTTTTCGGCAAAAGCTTCGCCACCACCGCATGCCCTGACTCATGGTAAGCGGTGTTGCGGCGCTCGTGCTCCGGCATCACCATGGAGCGGCGTTCCGTGCCCATGATGACCTTGTCCTTGGCGCGCTCGAAGTCATCCATGTCCACCAGGCGCTTGTTGAACCGCGCGGCGAACAGCGCCGCTTCGTTTATGAGATTCGCCAGATCGGCTCCGGAAAAGCCGGGCGTGCCGCGCGCTAAAATGTCGGCGCGCACGTCGGGCGCAATCGGTACTTTGCGCATATGCACCATTAGAATTTGCTCGCGGCCGCGGATGTCGGGAAGCGGTACCACCACCTGACGGTCAAAGCGCCCGGGACGCAACAGCGCCGGATCGAGCACATCGGGACGGTTGGTCGCTGCAATCACGATCACGCCGACCCCGGTCTCGAATCCGTCCAGCTCCACCAGCAACTGGTTCAGCGTTTGTTCACGCTCGTCGTTGCCGCCGCCCAACCCCGCGCCGCGTTGGCGGCCCACGGCGTCAATTTCATCAATGAACACGATGCACGGCGCATGTTTTTTCGCCTGCTCGAACATGTCGCGCACCCGCGCCGCACCCACGCCGACGAACATTTCCACGAAGTCGGAGCCGGAAATGCTGAAGAACGGCACTTTGGCCTCACCAGCGATGGCCCGCGCCAGCAGCGTCTTGCCGGTGCCGGGATTGCCCACCATCAGCACGCCGCGCGGAATACGCCCGCCGAGTTTCTGGAATTTGCCCGGATCGCGCAGGAAATCCACCAGTTCAGCAACTTCTTCTTTGGCTTCTTCGCACCCGGCGACATCGGCAAACGTCGCCTGATTGTTCGATTCATCCATCATGCGCGCGCGGCTCTTGCCAAAAGAGAACGCGCCGCCGCGCCCGCCACCCTGCATCTGGCGCATGAAGAACACCCACACGCCGATCAAAAGCAGCATCGGGAACCAGGAAACGAAAATATTCACCAGCAGCGAAGGCTCTTCATCCGGCTTGGCCTCGATGATAACGCCGTTTTTCAAGAGGTCGCTCACCAGCCAGGGGTCGGAAGGCGAATAGGTAACAAAGCGCTTGCCGTCGGTCTTGACTCCCTTGAGGGTGCGGCCCTCAATGGTGACTTTGGCGATGTGGCCCTGCTTCACCTCATCTATGAATTGCGAATACTCAATCGGCGCCTGCACGGACTGCCGCGCGCTGAACTGGTTGAACACCGTCATGAGTACCAGGGCAATCACCAGCCAGACCGCCATGTTTTTCACTAAATTATTCAAATTTGCTCCTAAACGCCCAGAAAACGGGAAAAGTCATAAACTCATTCTATCCTTATTTATCACCTTGTGTCAGCCTGTTTAAGCTGCCGCAAGCCCTTGCCCAGCAAGTAAATCTCGCTGCTTCTTCCGCGCGAGGCCCCTGGCTTGCGCGATATCACTTCTTTGAAGCGGCTGCGCATGGCTTTCAAGAAATCTTCAAAATCTTCGCCTTGAAATACTTTGACCAGCAGCCTGCCTTGTGGTTTCAGCACTTGAGAGGAAAACTCAAGCGCGAACTCAGCAAGCTCCATGGCCTGTGCCTGATCGCGGCTCGCTACTCCGCTGATATTGGGCGACATGTCGCAAATTACAAGATCCGCGGCTTTTCCCTGAAGCTTGCTGCGCAATTCCCTTAAGACAGTGTCTTCGCGGAAATCCCCGCAAATGAAATCCACTCCGGCAATCGGCTGCATTTGCAGGACATCCAGCGCGATGACTTTGCCGCGCGCGCCCACCTTTTTGGCAGTCACTTGCGACCAGCCCCCCGGCGCGGCACCCAAGTCAACCACCGTCATGCCCGGTGCCAACAGCCGGTCACGCTCATCAATTTCCAGTAGCTTGAACGCGGCGCGCGAGCGGAATCCCTGCTGTTTCGCGCTTTTGACATAAAAATCGTTGACGTGCTCGCGCATCCAGGAATTGCTGGTTTTAGAATGTTTCATTAGGGAACCTCTGATTAAGTCCTCCGCGGAGCGCGTTTCTGGCGCAATGCGGATGATTGCAAGGCGCGCGACGAAGGTGCCTAGCCGTAGCTTAAGCACGAGGAGCGCAACGACGCAAGTGCCGCATTGCGCCGAAACCCGGATGGGACGCGGCTTATCGGGCGATCTGCTTTGTCGCTCGGGTTGCGAAGGGGGGTCAACCATTCGCTGCGCCTTGCTTCGCGCATCTCATCCCGAAAAGCCAGCGTCGCGCCCTCGTGGGACTTAATCAGAGGTCCCTTAGGTGGACTTCAGGCGCGGAGACCCCTCAAATGCACGTCCCCGCATCAGCAGATAAACCTTACGGAGCGGCGGTTTGCTGCTGCACCACCAGCACCAAGCCGAGCACACTTTGTACCACGTAGAGCGCGCTGGAAACACCGTGCCAGGCGGCAAAACGGTCCTGCAACACACCTTCCACGACTGCCCTGGGCAGCGCCTGATGTTTCACAGCTTCCAGTATTGGCTGCGCTCCGAAATGACCCAGCAGCGTTATCAGCAACATCACCAGCACTATCCAGAAAAAAGACTGCCGGAACGAAATGACGCCTTGTCTGATCAGGCGAAACAACAGGAGATAAGTCCCGCAACCCATTCCGATGTAGGCCACCACGGCAAACATTTTCCCGGCAAGCATGCCGGCAAGGGCGTGGTCTTCGAGCGTGACAAAGAGAAGCGGCGCGGCGATATACCCAATCGCCCACAACGCGCCGATCCACAAGGTCACTGCAAACCAGTGCAGGCTGTCGGCAAGATCTTCCATAAACCCTATTATATATACTTTACATCCAAAATTTCATACTGGCGCGTTCCGCTGGGCGCTTGAACGTCGGCGACATCGCCGGGATATTTGCCGATCAGGGCCCGGGCTATGGGCGAACTGATGGAAATTTTCCCCTGCTTGATGTCCGCTTCGTCGTCGCCAACGATCTGATAAGTGAAGGTCTCTCCGCTGTCCAGGTCTTCAAGTTCCACCGTGGCGCCGAAGACGGCACAGCCATCCGCGTCCAGGAGTTCCGGATTGATGATCTGGGCGTTGGAGAGCTTTGCTTCCAGCTCGGCGATGCGTCCTTCGATGAAGCTTTGCCGTTCCTTGGCGGCATGATACTCGGCGTTTTCGGCAAGATCCCCATGTGTACGCGCCTCAGCGATCGCGGCTATCACGGCCGGCCGCTGCACGGTCTTGAGTTGCTGCAATTCGCCACGCAACCGTTCGGCTCCGTTCACAGTCAATGGAATTTTGCTCATCATGCTGTCCCTAGTTTTGCATTCGCCGATTGGGATAAGTTATCACCTATTTTATATCGGTATCGTGAGAAAAAATAAATACGCTATCGGCGCGCAGAGAGACCCCGGTGCAAGCTCTGCAGCTCGTAGGGGCGCAATTCCCGCATGTTCGCAATCCCGGCGCACGCCGCACGCGCCCCGGCGAGGGTGGTGTAATAAGTGACTCTGCGCTGCAACGCAGCGTTGCGAATCGAATATGAGTCATGCATCGCGCGCATGTCCTCCACCGTGTTGATGATGAGGTCTATTTCGCCGTTCTTGATCATGTCCACAATATGCGGCCGGCCCTCGGCGACTTTGTTGACCGGCGTAACCATGATACCAGCAGCGGCGAGCACCGCCGCGGTGCCGCGCGTCGCCACCAGGCTGAATCCGAGTGATTGCAGAGTCTTTGCAATTTCCACGCTGCGCGGCTTGTCGGCATTGCGCACACTGATGAACACTTTGCCCGAAGATGGCAGTTTTTCGCCCGCCGCTATTTGCGACTTCACAAACGCCTCGGGGAAAGTCGCGCCCACGCCCATCACTTCGCCGGTGGATTTCATTTCCGGGCCGAGGATGGTGTCGGCGCCAGGGAACTTGATGAACGGAAACACAGCTTCCTTGACGCAGAAGTACGGCGGCAGCACCTCCCGCTCCATCCCTTGCTGCTTGAGGGTGCGCCCGACCATGCAGCGTGCCGCGATTTTGGCCAGCTGCAATCCGGTGGCCTTGGAAACATAGGGCACGGTGCGTGATGCGCGCGGGTTGACTTCAAGCACGTAAACGGTCTCGCCCTGGATGGCGAACTGTACGTTCATTAGTCCCACCACTTTCAGCGCATGCGCCAGCACTGTCGTCTGGCGACGCAGTTCCTCCTGGGTTTCCTTGCTCAGGCTGAACGGCGGCAGCGAACACGCCGCATCGCCGGAGTGCACGCCCGCTTGCTCAATGTGCTCCATGATGCCACCGATCAAGACCGCCTTGCCGTCGCACACCGCGTCCACGTCCACCTCTGTGGCGTCGTTGAGGAAACGATCCAGCAGCACCGGCGAAGCATTGGAAACCTTCACCGCTTCGCGCATGTAGCGTTCGAGGTCCACCTGCTGGTGAACGATTTCCATGGCGCGCCCGCCGAGCACATATGAAGGCCGCACCACCAGTGGATAACCGATTTCCTCGGCAAGGCGTAGCGCTTCCTGCGGTGTACGCGCGGTGCGGTTGGGCGCCTGTTTGAGCTGGAGCTTATTTAGCATTTTCTGGAAGCGCTCGCGGTCTTCCGCGCAGTCAATCATGTCCGGGCTGGTGCCGATAATGGGAACATGGTTCGCTTCCAGGTCCCGTGCAAGTTTTAACGGCGTTTGCCCGCCGTATTGCACAATCACTCCTTCCGGCTTCTCGACATGCACTATCTCCAGCACATCCTCAAGCGTGAGCGGCTCGAAATAAAGGCGGTCGGAAGTGTCATAATCGGTGGAAACGGTCTCCGGATTGCAGTTGACCATGATAGTTTCAAAGCCGTCTTCGTGCAGGGCGAGCGCCGCGTGTACGCAGCAGTAATCAAATTCGATTCCCTGGCCGATACGGTTCGGACCACCGCCCAGTACCATGATTTTGCGTTTTTGAGTAGGCTGCGCCTCGCATTCTTCCTCGTATGTCGAATACATGTAGGCGGTGCGGGTGGCGAATTCAGCGGCGCAGGTATCCACCCGTTTGTATACCGGGCGCACTGCAAGCAGCCAGCGCTTCTGTCTCACTTGAGCTTCTGTCGTGTTCAACAACTTGGATAACCGCGCGTCTGAAAAGCCGCTGCGTTTCAGGACTCGCAATTCATCTGCGCTCAATGCATCCAGCTTTTCCCCTTTGAGTGCCTGCTCCTGCCTCACCAGGTCTTCGATCTGGGCGAGGAACCAGGGATTAATGCTCGTCAGCTCATGCACTTCGTCCACGCTCATACCGCAACGGAACGCGTCCGCGACATACCAGATGCGCTCCGGCCCGACATCGCCCAGCTCGTTTTCAATCACGTCGCGGTCGGTGGTTTTTTCATCGAGTCCATCGCTTCCGGTTTCCAATCCGCGCAGCGCTTTTTGCAGCGATTCCTGGAAGGTGCGGCCAATCGCCATTACCTCGCCCACCGATTTCATCTGCGTGGTCAGGCGGTCGTTAACCTGGGGAAATTTTTCAAAGGCAAAGCGCGGCACTTTGGTGACCACATAATCAATGGTCGGCTCGAAAGACGCCGGCGTCGCGCCGCCGGTAATCTCGTTTTTCAGTTCATCAAGGGTATAGCCCACCGCGAGCTTCGCCGCCACTTTGGCGATGGGAAAGCCGGTGGCTTTCGATGCCAAGGCGGAAGAGCGCGACACCCGCGGGTTCATTTCGATAATCAGCATGCGCCCGTCTTTCGGGTTGACGGCGAACTGCACGTTGGAGCCGCCGGTATCCACCCCGATTTCGCGCAGCACCCTGATCGAGGCGTCGCGCATGATCTGGAATTCCTTGTCGGTGAGCGTCTGCGCCGGCGCCACGGTAATCGAATCGCCGGTGTGCACGCCCATCGGATCGAGGTTCTCGATGGAGCAAACGATGATGCAATTGTCTTTCCTATCGCGCACCACTTCCATCTCGAACTCTTTCCAGCCGATCACCGACTCCTCGACCAGCAGCTCTTTGGTGGGTGACGCTTCCAGGCCGCGCTCGCAAATGGCGAGGAATTCCTCGCGGTTATAGGCGATGCCCCCACCCGTCCCGCCCAGCGTGAAAGACGGGCGAATCACCGTCGGGAACCCCACCATCGCCTGCACCTGCAGCGCTTCTTCCACGCTGTGGGCGATAGCGGAACGCGGCGAGGTGAGCCCGATTTTGGTCATGGCGAGCTTGAACTTCTCCCGGTCTTCCGCCTTATCTATGGCTTCGCGCGAAGCGCCGATCAGTTCCACGCCGTATTTTTCCAGCACGCCGTGCCTGGCAAGATCGAGCGCACAGTTCAACGCCGTCTGCCCCCCCATGGTAGGCAAAAGCGCACTGGGGCGTTCGATGGCGATGATTTTTTCCAGCATCTGCCAGTTGATGGGCTCGAGGTAAGTGGCATCGGCCATTTCCGGGTCGGTCATGATGGTCGCCGGGTTGGAGTTCACCAGAATCACGCGGTAGCCTTCTTCTCTCAGCGCCTTGCATGCCTGCGCGCCGGAATAATCGAACTCGCACGCCTGGCCGATGATGATGGGGCCGGCGCCGATGATCAGGATGCTTTTAATGTCGGTTCTTTTCGGCATCTTTTTAAACCGCCGATAAACGCCGATGAGCGCCGATATCGGACTGAGCGGTTTTCAATCTGCGTTTATTTGCGTTCATCTGCGGTTTCAACTTTTTTCTGTTGCATCAACTGGATGAAGCGATCAAATAAAGGATACATGTCGTGCGGCCCGGGGCTCGCCTCGGGGTGCCCCTGGAAGCAGAATGCCGGCTTGTCGGTGCGCGCAAATCCCTGCAGGCTGCCGTCGAACAGAGACACATGGGTGACGCGCAGGTTTTGCGGCAAGGTCGCTGCATCGACCGCGAAGCCGTGGTTTTGGCTGGTAATCATGACGCGCCCGCTATCCACATCCAACACCGGATGGTTCGCGCCGTGATGGCCGAATTTCATTTTCACCGTCTTCGCCCCGCTGGCCAGCGCCAGCAACTGGTGGCCAAGGCAGATACCAAAAATGGGAATGCCAGTATCGAGGAATTCGCTGATAGCTTTGACAGCGTAATCGCAAGGCTCGGGATCGCCCGGCCCATTGGAAAGAAAAATCCCGTCCGGCTTTATCACCAAAGCATCGCGGGCGCTGGTCTGCGCCGGAAGCACGGTGACGTGGCAGCCAAGTGCAGACAGTTTTCTCAATATGTTTTTCTTGATACCGTAATCATAGGCGGCGACATGATACTTCGGCGCTTGCAACTTGCTGTAACCCTGGCCAAGACTCCATTCGCCTTCATTCCAGGTATACGGCCGCTTGCAGCTCACGACTTTGGCAAGATCCATTCCGGCAAGGCCGGGAAAAGCGCGCGCTTGTTTGAGCCCCTCCTGTTCATCCACCTTGCCGGCCATGATGCAGCCGTTTTGCGCTCCTTTTTCGCGCAGGATGCGGGTGAGCTTGCGCGTATCTATCCCGGCGATCGCCACCACGCCCTGGCTGTTGAGATACTCAGGAAAAGTTTGCGTTTCGCGCCAGCTGCCGGAGGCCGGCGGCAGATCGCGGATCACCAGGCCGCTGGCAAATACGCGTTGCGACTCGGTATCTTCGGGATTAACCCCGGTATTGCCGATATGCGGGTAAGTCAGCGTGATAATCTGTTTGCAGTAGGAAGGATCGGTGAGGATTTCCTGATAACCGGTCATCGCAGTATTGAAGACCACTTCACCAACAGCGGCGCCATCGCAGCCTATCGCCGTGCCGCGAAAAATGGTGCCATCTGCGAGCGCGAGGATGGCAGGCTTCCGTTGCGGCACAAAAAACTCCCTACGGCAGGTGGATATACAAAGCGGGACGGGCTTTGCGCCCATCCCGCTCTGAAGCTAAAAAATTATACTCTATTGTCGACTGGCAATCAACGCAGACTGCTAACGAAGGCCCCTGCCACAACACGTTTAGAAAGAGCAGAAGAAGGGCAACAAGTACTTCTCCGAATTAAAGTCACTCCTTGCGGCAGTCTGACCCCGTCCCCGCCCCAACGCTTCGCGCGCCGTGGGCCGGTGCCTACATCCTGCATATCGTAGGGTCTTGGCCTTCAGCGAAGGCCAAGAACATCTTGCATATCGTAAAGGCCGTTTTTCTTGTCTTTGAGGAAGCGCGCAGCGCGTAAAGCGCCCATGGCAAATGTGGCGCGGCTGGTAGCCTTGTGGGTGATTTCGATGCGCTCTCCGTTGCCGGCAAACAGCACGGTGTGGTCACCGACGATGTCGCCGCCGCGCACCGAGGCAAAGCCGATGGTGGAAGGAGAACGCTCGCCGGTCACCCCCTGCCTGCCATACACCGCGGATTGGGCAAGGTTCCACCCCAGAGTACTCGCAATCACCTCTCCCATGCGTAAAGCGGTGCCGGAAGGCGCATCGGCTTTATGGCGGTGATGCACTTCGATGATTTCAATATCATAGCCTTGATTCAGGGTCTTCGCCGCTGTTTCCAGGAGCTTGAACACCATGTTCACCCCGACGCTCATGTTGGGCGCGAAAACGATGGCGATGTCTTTTGCGGCACCGCTGAGTTTCTGTTTCTGCTGCGGGGTAAATCCGGTTGTGCCGATCACCATTTTCACGCCGCGGCTGCGGCATAACTCAACATGCTTGAGCGTACCCTCGGGCCGGGTGAAATCAATGAATACATCGGTCCCCTCGAGCGCACCCGCCACATTGTCGCTGATTAAAACCCGGCACGGGCTGCCGCAAAGCTCCCCGGCATCTTTTTTCAGATACGGGCTGCCGGAAATATCGAGCGCCGCGTGCAACCGCAAATCATCCGCCTGCAGCACTGCTTCAACCAGCGCGCGGCCCATTCTGCCGGAACTGCCGGCAATCGCAATATTAAGTTTGGTCATGATAATTGTTGTTAAGCGTTATTTTCAGGCGGCCTTACGGTTTCGCCGCTTCGGGTTTGGCCGTCCCTGGTTTTGCGTCGTTGCCCGCCTGCGTAGTCTGCTCTTCTTTACTCACTGGCGTAGTGGATACCTCCACTTCATCGCCGCCCACTCCGATCAAGCGCTTAAAGCGCTGCCACGAGCTGCCCTGTGCGCCGCTGCTTGTTACAGTTTCGCCCGGCTCTATGTCCTCAGCAGCAGCCTTTTTCTCTCTATCCTTATCCTTGTCATCCTCAAGACCCAGAATCTGTCTCATAACCTTCATGAAGGACAAACTGCTGATTTTGGGAATGCTGGTATTGACCTCTGTAGTCACGGGCGGCGCCGGATCATCGCCTGCTTTTTCCTTGAAACCGATTAAGCGCGTAAAGCGCTCGCCGACGCTGCGCTTGGGCGGAGGGCTGCGATCGGCGGTCATCACCGTATTGGTGGGAGGTTCCTCTTCCTGCTGCGGTTCGGGTTGCGCCTCAGGTTTTTCTTCGAATTTCGCCTGCTGTGTTTCGTCCTCCTTGCCAAAGCCAAACAATCGCATGAAGCGCTCGCCGAAGCTCCTCTTAGGTTGTTCCGCTTGGACTTGTTCGGTTATCGGCTTAGCCGCCACCACCGCCTCAGGTTTTTCTTCGACTTTCGCCTGCTGCGTTTCGTCCTTCTTGCCAAAGCCAAACAACCGCGAGAACCGCTCGCCGAAGCTCCTCTTGGGTTGTTCCGCTTGGACTTGTTCGGTTATCGGCTTAGCCGCCACCACCACAGGAGGCGGGGTTGGCGGGGCAGCTTCGAAACCATTGTCCAGCTTCAAATCCAGCGCGGCCGGGTTAGCCGCCTCCATCGCAGGCGGGGTTGGCGGCGCAACTTCGAGATCACCACCCAGCTTCAAATCCAGCGCGCCCGGGTTGGCCGCCTCTACCGCAGGCGGGGTTGGCGGCGCAGCTTCAAGATCGCTCTCCAGCTGCTTCAAATCCAGCAAGGGCGGATTAGCCCGACGAGGTTGTTCTGGAGCCAGTGCCAAAGCGGGAACAGCTTTCGGCGCGGTGGATTTCGTGCCTGCCACATTATCGCTCGGCGGAAGCGCAGTGCCCTCCACCGTTTTCAGCTTGTCGCCTTCAAACACCACCGTGAGCCTGCTGTGCTCGATGAGTTCGCCATCTTTCCTGAAACGATAAACGTAATCCCAGCGGTCGGTGTGAAACGGATCCGAAATCAGCGGCGTGCCGAGCGCAAAACGCACCTGGGATTTGGTCATCCCGGGTTTAACCTTGCCCAGCATGTCCTCGGTCACTACGTTGCCCTGCTGCACATCCATTATGTGAGGGGTGTACAGAACACTGGGCGAGCAGGCCGTCAAGGATAAAACGAGGAATACAAACCTAAAACGCATGACAAATTTACCGTTTTGCCTTGAAACACTATATGATAACCCAGATTATTATCAACCGTCAGAGCGATCATGAGCTCACCGAGCGATCTCAAGACCATCGGGCTCAAGGCAACGCTGCCGCGCCTCAAAATCCTCAATTTGTTCGAAAACAGCCCGGTACGCCATTTGGCCGCAGAGGATGTCTATAAAGTTCTCATCAATGAGGGCATGGACATCGGGCTGGCCACGGTTTACCGCGTGCTCACCCAATTCGCGCAGGCAGGGTTATTAATACGCCACCATTTTGAAAGCGGCAAGGCGGTATTTGAATTAAACCAGGGCGGGCATCACGATCACCTGGTATGCATGCAATGCGGGCGGGTGGAAGAGTTTGTCGACCAGGAAATAGAGCGCCGCCAGATTAAAATCGCCAAGGAGCGCGGCTTCACGATTCACGAGCATTCGCTTCACATCTACGCCGACTGCACCAAACCGAACTGCCCACACAAAACTTAAGGCCGGTGGCAGACCGGCGGCTGGTTACTTTTTCTTGCCTCACCAAGAAAAAGTAACCAAAAAGAAGGCGACCCCGGTTCGCCGCCCCTTCGACAAGCTCAGGGGTTCCCGGCGTTCCCCAGCCAAACCGGGCGCTGCGCAACTCGCGCTTCGCGCTCAGACAGTGCGAGCTCCGCGCCCCGGACTCGGACTCGCGCAGCGTGGAGCGGGAAGGGGCGCATGCTGCCGCAAGAGACACTGTGAAACGGGGCGCTAGTGCTGCCGCTCCCGCACCCCAAGCTTCGCTGACCGTGTCGCGGCAGCCCCCCTTTTTGGCCTTGTCACTTGGCGGCTCACAGGGGGTATCAAGCACACAAGTTGCCGAAAATTATTCCTACTCCCAACCCAATTGCCCTTCTCCTCTATTCCTACTGTGAATCCACTTTAATTAGCTCAATATATCCGTAGGCCCCCGTGTTACCTAAACGGGGCCATCCGAAAGCAGGATCTAAGATCATCTCATAGATTGGAAGGCGACGCATAAATGAAACGGAAAAACTGGTCCATCGTTCTGAAATTGATTTGTCTGTTGCTCGTAGGAAGAGCGGCACATGCGGATATCGGAAATGGGCAAATATATGTCGCTTTTGATCGAGGCCAGGATACCTGCGGACAATTCATTGAGGCTCGTCGATTCAATCAGCAGGAAAGCGCGACCTATGCCATATGGCTAGCTGGTTACATTACCGCCTACAACCACTTCAAGCCTGACACGTCCGATCTTCTCAATTCTTCGAACCCCAATCCTGCTCCCATGGCGGGGCCGATAGCTTGGATAAAACGATATTGCCTAGACCATCCAATGTCTAGTTTTATTCAGGCTGTAGATCAATTTACCGACATGCAATATCCGAATCGAAGAAAATAGCAACCGGACAGCCATGGGCAAACAATAACTCTACCGATAGGACTTATTTGAGGTTCCATGCAATCCTTTATATGCAAGAAGTGCAGCAAGAAATCCAAGGTGAAGGGAATTGAGCAGAACGATGGAAAAGCATTTGTTGTCTGTGAGCACTGCAGTGAAAAAAACAAATTACACCAGTTACCGACATGTCTAGGAGCCCCACTTCAGTTTGAGATAATAAGCCTCATCGAAGACGATCATTAGCATAACAGCACAACTGTATTGATTCCGACCATTCCCTATCAATTACCCTAACGTTTCATTACGGTAATTGAACGAGATAAAACATAGCTCCAATGGGTGTGTGCACGCAACTATCTACCTTCGGCAGAAACCAGTATTTCGTCGATACACTTACCGCATCTACCGCACGGTTCATAGTCGTGGGCGGACTGGCCGTCCAATTTTATGTTCCAGATCGGCAAGTCGATGATCTTGACATTTTGATCGACCCTTCTCAAGAGACGGCTGCAAAGGTGATTGCCGCGCTATCAAGCCCACTGTTTCACCACAGCATCACCGTCGAACAGCTTACTCAGTTAAAGAGAATACAGGTTCCTGTAAAGATCGACTTCTATCTGGATATCCTGACGCCTGGACCAGAAATAGATTTTGCTCAGGAATGGACGTTGGCCCGAGAAGCTAAACTAGGAGCCACTCCTGTTCGCGTGGCCGCAATCGAAACCTTGCTCAAATTGCTCTCTGGCAGCCAAGAGCCCAAGCATATTCGCGATATTGAGCTTCTCAAGAGGGTCAAAGCCGGTACACCACAGGTTCCGCTGTAGGTAGTGCGCCAAGGCTAGTTTACTAACGCAGTCGCACTTTCAATAACCAAGAGTCCTCAGATTTGCCCTGGTTGGGGAGCCAATCGGGGCTCGAACTGCGTAGTTCAAAACTGATTTTCCTGCCGTCTTTCGCGTTCCTTCGACAAGCCTGTCCTAAGTTTATCAAAGGGCTCTGGACAAGTCTTAATGGTTCAGCATTTAATTCCCAGTATTTCCGCCGCGTGTGGAAGCCTGCCCTGCTCCGCCCAAAAAGAAGCCGGGAATAATCCCGGCTTCTTTATTTATTGCTGAAATGCTTAAGCAGTTTACGCGGCCTGAATATTGGACGCTTGCTTCTTGCCTTTATTCCCCTCGGTGATCTCGAAGGACACTTTCTGCCCTTCTTTAAGGGTTTTGAACCCTTGCATGTTGATTGCCGAGAAGTGAGCGAATAAATCTTCCCCGCTCACATCCGGGGTAATAAAACCAAAGCCTTTCGAGTCATTAAACCACTTTACAGTTCCGGTTGCCATTTTACGTTCCTTAATTAAATTGAAAAACAGGACAAGCCTGATGTCTAAATCTCAAGGCTTCAAAAGGACGAAAATTCAACAACCAGAATAATTCAGACCCCAAACACCTGAAACTAAACACACGCACGTTATACGCACTTTACGTCCGCTTGTCAAAACAATTTGGCCGGCGGTGCCAAGCGGCTATCTGCCTCCCGTAACATCAATAAACGCCCCGCTTGTGTACGAAGCTTCGTCCGAGAGCAGCCACATAATCGCGTTTGCCACCTCGATAGCCGTGCCGCCGCGCTTCATCGGCACCAATTCCTTGACGCGATTCACTCGGTTCGGTTCGCCACCGCGGGCATGGATTTCGGTGTAGATAAAGCCGGGCCGCACGGCGTTTACGCGAATGCCTTCCTCAGCAACTTCCTTGGCCAATCCTATGGTCATCGAATCAATGGCGCCTTTGGAGGCGGCGTAGTCCACGTATTCGCCTGGAGAACCCAGGCGCGATGCAAACGATGATACGTTGACAATCGCTCCACCCGCCCCGCCGCGCTTGGTGGACATGCGCCGCACAGCTTCGCGAGCGCACAAGAAACACCCGGTAATGTTCGTTGTAAAGACACGGTTCAGACGGGCAGCATTCATGTCCTCCAGCTTCATTTGCTGCTCCAAAATCCCTGCGTTGTTGACGAGCGCAGTGATCGGTCCCAATTCCTTGTCCGACGTTTCAAACAATCGGATCACATCGGATTCAGAAGCCACGTCGCCAGCCACGGCGATGGCTTTCCCTCCGGCGCGGTTGATTTCGCTGACAACGGCATCAGCGGCGGTTCGATTTTGGAGATAG
Source organism: Burkholderiales bacterium (assembly GCA_036522275.1). Lineage (GTDB taxonomy): Bacteria > Pseudomonadota > Gammaproteobacteria > Burkholderiales > JAHFRG01 > JAHFRG01. Next base: position 45,083 of record DATDGC010000069.1, read on the forward strand.
TTGACGCATACGGCGTAGCCGCGCTCGGCGGCAAGTTTCGCGGTAACGGCACCTATTCCGCGGCTGCCTCCAGTGATTACTATTATTTTATTCACTGTTCAGAAATCCTAAGTTGTCGCCGCAAATATAATGCCGGGGGCAGCGCAGCGGCTGGTGGTTTCTGTCGGGGGCGGCCCGACAGCCGGTTACTTTCTCTTGCGCGGCCAAGCGAAAGTAACCAAAGAGAACGCCGCCCTGCTGCGCCGGCCCTTCGGCAAGCCTGTCCTGAGTTAACCGAAGGACTTAGGGCTTCCTTCGGTTTGTTGGCAAGTTGGGCGGCTGCGCAACTCGCACGATCCGCTTCGCGGCCACGTGCTCAGACAGTGCTCGCCGGAATCTCCCAACTTGCCTGCCAAACCTCAGCGGCGCAAAAGGGGAAATAACCGCCCCGTTTCGGCCTTGTCACTTGGCGGCTCACAGAGGGCGTCAAGAACACAAGTTGCTGAAAATTATTTCGATTCTGCCGCGACTGTTTCATCGGCATAACAAGCTACAACTTGCCGGAAGTGCTGGCGATGCCTCTTAGCATCTCCGCCGCGTGCTTGCGCGTGGTTTCGGTGATCTTGACGCCGCCTAGCATGCGCGCGATTTCTTCGATGCGCGCTTTTTCATTCATCACTTCAATGCGGCTCAAGATCGAGCCGTTGACCGAGGATTTGCTCACTTGCCACTGCTGATCGCCCGCCGCCGCGACTTGCGGCAAGTGCGTGATGCACAACACCTGGCGTTCCTTGCCAAGCTTTTTGAGCAGGCGCCCGACGATTTCGGCGACGCTCCCGCCGATGCCCGCATCCACTTCGTCGAAAATCATGGTGGGCACCGCGCCGACTTTGCTGGTGACGACTTGAATCCCTAAGCTGATGCGCGACAATTCGCCGCCTGAGGCGACTTTCGCAAGCGGCCGTAACAGCAAGTCTTTATGCGCGCTCACCATGAATTCCACCTGCTCCAGGCCATAAGCCGCGCCCTCTTCAAGCGCATTCAATGCCACCGAAAATTCTCCGCCGCTCATGGCAAGGTTTTGCATCGCTTCAGTAACCTCCTGCGATAGCAATTTCGCCGCTTTTTTGCGTGCCGCGCTTAATTTTTTAGCACGGGCTTCATACGCGCTGCACGCGATTGCTTCCTGTTCTTTGAGTTCCTCCACTCCGCCAACACCGCCCATTTCCTGCAAGCGCGCCTCGAACTTTTGCAGCAAATCCGGAATCTCTTCGGGCTTCACGCGATGCTTGCGCGCGGTTGAATGAATCGCATCAATGCGCCGCTCCGCCTGTTGCAAACGTTCAGGATCGAGATCGAGCTTCTCCTGGTAATGCCGTATCGTGTACACCGCTTCCTGCAACTGGATTTGTGCTGGTTCCAGAATATCCAGAATTTCTTTCAAACCGGGGTCGTGTTCGATCAAGTTCCGGAAGCGGGAAATCAGCGAATTGAGCTGTGCGATCAGCGCAGCATCGTTTTCCGAAAGCGCATCAAGCGCCATTCCCGCAGCCTCGAGCAGAGTTGCGGCATGGGTAAGACGCGAGTGATCCGCCTGAAGCGATTGCCACTCATCGGGGGAAAAATTCAAGGTCTTGAGCTCGCGCGCCTGCCATTCCAGCTGCTCGCGCTCGGCGGCGAAGGCGGTGGCGTTGGTTTCCCATTCCTGCCGCCGTTTGCGCAAGCTTTGCCATTGACGGTAATGCTCAGCGACTTGCGCGGCCAGTTCGCCTAATCCGCCGTAGGCATCCACAAGTTCGCGCTGCGATTCGGCCTTGAGCAGTGTCTGGTGCGCATGCTGTCCGTGGATTTCCACCAGCTTCTCGCCCGCTTCGCGCATTTGCTGAACAGTCGCCGTGTGACCGTTGATGAAACCGCGCGAACGGCCGTTGGTTTCAATCACACGGCGCATTAAACAAACACCGGAATCGCCCTCCAGATCATTGTCACGCAGCCAGGCGGAAAGCGAGTCCAATTTGCCGAAATCGAACTCGGCGGTAATCTCTGCGCGCTCTGTGCCATTACGCACTACCACGCCATCGGCGCGCTCGCCCAGAGTGAGCGCCAGCGCATCAATCAGTATGGATTTTCCGGCGCCGGTTTCTCCCGTCAGCACGGTAAAGCCCGGCTTGAATTCGAGCTCCATCGAATCGACGATCACGAAATCGCGGATGATTAGAGCCTGTAACATATAGCTACGAGGTTTGGCTCCAATGCAGCTTTTCGCGCAGCATGTGGTAGTAGTTATGCCCCACCGGGTGCAGCAGGCGGATGGTGTCGGGAGCGCGGCGTACCTGGATTTTGTCGCCATCGCGCAAATCGAAATGCGAATGGCTGTCGAAGTGCGCGCGCGCGTCACCCGAATCGTGCATCAGGATTTCCACGGTGGAATCGCCGCTCACTATGATCGGGCGGTTGCTCAAGGTATGTGGAGCTACCGGCACCAGGGCGATCAAGCTCAACGAAGGATTGACGATTGGCCCGCCGGATGACAGCGCATAAGCGGTGGAGCCGGTAGGGGTGGCGACAATCAGGCCGTCGGAACGCAAGGTATAGACGTACTGCTGATTGATATGAACGTCGAATTCAATCAAGCTGCCCTTCGCGCCCTTGCTTATCACCACGTCGTTGAATGCCAGCACTTTAAATACGCTCTGGTTGTTGCTGAAGATTTCCGCGGAAAGCAGCATGCGCTCTTCAGTGACATACTTGCCGTCAAGAATCGCGCCGATGGTCTCCAGCATGGTGTCCACCGAAATGTCGGTAAGAAACCCCAGCCGTCCCTGGTTAACGCCCACCAGCGCCACGTTGTGGGGGGCGAAGGTGCGGGCAATATTGAGCATGGTGCCGTCGCCGCCGATTACAATGGCGAGATTCGCGCGCTTGCCGATTTCCTCGAGCGCCAATACCGGGTAAGCGCTGTTTTCGAGATGCACCGAAGTCAGCCTATCCACCAGCACCGTGATACCGCGGCCTTCCAGGAAACGCGCCAGACGCAGCAGGTGCCCGGCGATTTCCGGGCTTTTGTATTTGCCGATGAGGGCAACTGTTTTAAAAGGATTGTTCATGCCCAAATTAAACCATAAAAAAACAGTTAGGGGTGAGGAGTTAGGAGTGAGGAGTAAAAGCAACACTTTTAACAGAATTCAATTCTTTGTTCCCGTTCTCACACCTTACCCGTGGCTTTGTGTAAAATTGATTTATGCTCAGCGAACGCGCCCAGGTACTGCTAAAAACCCTGGTGGAACGCTATATCAGCGACGGCCAGCCGGTAGGCTCGCGCGCGCTTTCGAAATATTCCGGTTTGGATTTAAGCCCCGCCAGCATCCGCAACATCATGGCCGACCTGGAAGAGATGGGTTTCATCGCCAGCCCGCATACTTCGGCCGGACGGGTACCCACCCCGCTCGGCTACCGTTTCTTCGTGGACACCCTGCTCACCATCAAACCGCTCGACACGGCGCAAATCAACCAGCTGGAAGGTCAGTTACAGACCGAAAATACGCAGAAATTGGTGCTTTCCGCCTCGCATTTACTCTCGGATCTCACGCACTTTGCCGGAGTAGTAGTGAACCCCAAACGGCGCAGTGCTACGTTCCGGCATATCGAATTCCTGAGCCTCGCCGAGAAGCGTATCCTGCTCATCATCGTCACCCATGAAGGCGACGTGCAAAACCGCATCATCTTTACCGAAAAAAACTATTCCCCCGCGGAGCTTACTCAGGCCGCCAACTTCCTTAACCAGAATTATGCCGGCAGCACCTTCGAAGAAATACGCAAACATGTCCGGGAAGAGCTCCAGCAGTTGCACAGCGATATGACCGCGCTGATGACCGCCGCGCTGGAAGCGGGCAGCCAGGCGGTCTCGGAGTCGGCGGGCGACTACGTGATTTCCGGGGAACACAACCTGCTGCACGTGCAGGACCTTTCCTCCAACATGGCGAAACTGCGCAGACTGTTTGATCTTTTCGAGCAGAAAACCACGCTGTTGCAACTGCTCGATGTCAGCGGCCGGGCACATGGCGTGCAGATTTTCATCGGCGGCGAGTCGGGCCTGGTGCCGCTTGACGAATGCAGCGTGGTCACCGCGCCCTACGAAGTGGACGGGCAAGTCGTGGGCACCGTCGGCGTGATTGGCCCGACGCGCATGGCTTACGAGCGGGTGATTCCCATCGTGGATATCACCGCGAAACTCCTCTCCAGCGCACTGTCGCAACATTAAATAATGTCATCTTACCGGGCCGATCCTTCCTACCAGCACGGCGCGCCGACACAAACCGGCATCCTGCTCGTCAATCTCGGCACCCCGGATGCGCCGACCGCGCGGGCATTGCGGCCTTACCTCAAGCAATTCCTGTCCGACCCGCGCGTGGTGGAAATTCCCCGACCGATTTGGTGGCTGATTTTACACGGCATCATTCTCAACACGCGCCCGAAAAAATCCGCGGCCAAATATGCAAAGATCTGGATGGTGGAGGGATCGCCGCTCAAAGTGCACACCGAACGCCAGGTAAATCTGCTGCGTGGCTATCTGGGGGAAAGAATCAAATCACCGCTTAGCATCGAATACGCCATGCGCTACGGCAAGCCTTCGATTGTTTCAGTGCTCGCCAGGCTCAAGCATTGCGAGCGTATTCTGGTGCTGCCGCTTTATCCGCAGTATGCCGCCAGCACCACCGCGAGCAGCTTTGATGCCGTGTTCAAGGAATTGCGACGCATGCGTAACGCGCCGGCGCTGCGTACCGTCAAGCATTATCACGACCACCCGGGTTATATCGCAGCGCTCGCGCAAAACGTTAACGATTACTGGATGAAAAATGGCCGTCCCGATAAACTCCTCATCAGTTTTCACGGCGTGCCGCGCTACACGCTGGACAAAGGCGATCCCTACCATTGCGAATGCCAGAAAACCGGGAGGCTGCTCGCTGAAGCGCTGGGGTGGGATGAGTCGCGCTATCAAGTCTGCTTCCAATCGCGTTTTGGACGCGCCGAATGGCTGAAACCCTACACCTCTGAAGTGCTGCACAAGCTCGGCAAACAACGTACCGAGCGGGTGGATGTGGTTTGCCCGGGTTTCGTCAGCGATTGCCTGGAAACGCTGGAAGAAATCGCCATCGAAGGCAAGGCCGCTTTCCTCGGCGCCGGTGGCAAGGAATTTCATTACATCCCCTGTCTTAACGAGCGCGCCGACTGGATACATGCGCTTTGCGAAATCGCGCTGGAAAATCTGCACGGCTGGGTTTCAGTCAGATACGACACGCAAGCCGCTCAATTGGCCGGCCGCATGACCCGCGAGCGGGCATATGCTTTGGGCGCCAAAGCCTAAATTCTTCTCAGTTTCCCCTTGAAATAGCCAAAAGCGGACCCACTTAAAGTACGTTTAACTGGAGGAAATAATGCAAGATTCGCAGGAACATCCGGCGCCTGAGCTCACCCAGCCGAAGCCGACCGCCGCTGAGCAACCTGCCGCAGCGCAACACGCCGAAACCGCGCCCAGCATGGAAGAACTGCTCAAGAAAGCCGAGCTCGCCGCGGAAGAGCACCACGATGCGTGGCTGCGGGCCCGCGCCGAAGCGGATAACATCCGCAAGCGCGCCCAGGTGGAAATCGCCAACGCGCACAAATACGCCATTGAAAGTTTCTCGAGCGCGGTACTGTCTGTGAAAGACAGCCTGGAAGCTGCGCTGGCCAGCGAAAATGCTTCCTCAGAAAGCCTTAAAAGCGGCGTGGAATTGACGCTGAAGCTGCTTGCTTCGGTATTCGAAAAATTCAACATCTGCGAAATCAGAGCGCTGGGCGAAAAGTTCGACCCGCACCGGCACCAAGCGATCACCACCGTCGAATCAGAGAGTGAACCGAACACGGTCATCAGCGTGATGCAAAAAGGCTACACGCTCAACGACCGGGTCATCAGGCCGGCGCTGGTGGTGGTCGGGAAGCCCAAACAAACTTGAATTTCCAGCATAGCACCCTGATATAACAAGCAACCGTTAACTTACGTTTAAGGAATCATCATGGCAAAGATCATTGGAATTGACCTGGGAACCACCAATTCGTGCGTTGCCGTCATGGAAGGCGGCAAACCCAAGGTCATCGAAAATTCAGAAGGCGCGCGCACCACGCCTTCCATCGTCTCCTACATGAATGACGGGGAAATCTTGTGCGGCGCGCCGGCCAAGCGCCAGGCGGTGACCAACCCGAAAAACACCTTGTCTGCAGTGAAGCGGCTGATCGGCCGGCGTTTCAGCGAGAAAGAAGTGCAAAAAGACATTGGCCTGATGCCTTACAAAATCATCGAGAACAGCAACGGCGATGCCTGGATCGAAGTGCAGGGGAAGAAGATCTCTCCGCCCGAAGTGTCCGCCCAGGTATTGATGAAAATGAAAAAGACCGCCGAGGACTATCTCGGCGAGAAGGTAGAGGAAGCGGTCATCACTACGCCGGCCTATTTCAACGATTCGCAGCGCCAGGCGACCAAGGATGCCGGGCGCATCGCCGGACTGGAAGTCAAGCGCATTATCAACGAGCCGACCGCGGCGGCGCTCGCTTTCGGCCTGGACAAAAAGGAAGGCGACCGCAAGATTGCGGTCTACGACCTGGGCGGCGGCACTTTCGACATTTCCATCATCGAGATCGCCGTAGTCGAGGGCGAGCACCAGTTTGAGGTGCTGTCCACCAACGGCGACACCTTCCTCGGCGGTGAGGATTTCGACCAGCGGCTGATTGATTATCTGGCGGACGAATTCAAGAAAGAGCAAGGCATTGATCTGCGCAACGATGTGCTGGCTTTGCAACGCCTCAAGGAAGCGGCGGAAAAAGCCAAGATTGAGCTCTCCAGCACGCAACAGACCGAAGTCAATCTGCCGTACATCACGGCGGATGCACGCGGGCCGAAGCACCTCAATATCAAAATCACCCGCGCCAAATTCGAGAGCCTGGTTGAAGAACTGATCGAGCGCACCGTGGAGCCGTGCAAGATCGCGATCAAGGACGCCGGCGTGAAACTCTCCGACATCGAAGACGTGATCCTGGTCGGCGGCCAGACGCGCACGCCCAAGGTACAGGAAAAAGTGAAAGAGATTTTCGGCAAAGAGCCGCGCAAGGACGTCAACCCGGATGAAGCGGTGGCGGTCGGCGCAGCTATCCAGGCCGGCGTGCTGCAGGGCGAAGTCAAAGACGTGCTGCTGCTCGATGTCACGCCGCTTTCTCTCGGCATCGAGACCCTGGGCGGAGTAATGACCAAGCTCATCCAGAAAAACACCACCATTCCGACCAAGGCGCAACAGGTGTTCTCCACTGCCGATGACAATCAGACCGCGGTGACCATCCACGTGCTGCAGGGCGAGCGCAATATGGCCTCAGGCAACAAGAGCCTCGGTCAGTTTAATCTGACCGACATTCCGCCCGCGCCGCGTGGGCTTCCGCAGATCGAAGTCACTTTCGACATAGACGCCAACGGCATTTTGCACGTTTCGGCCAAGGACAAGGCGACCGGCAAGGAAAACAAGATCACCATCAAGGCGAGTTCCGGCCTGAAGGAAGAAGAAATACAGCGCATGGTCAAGGACGCCGAAGCGCACGCAGAAGAAGACCGCGAGGCGCTGGAACTGGTGAATGCGCGCAACCAGTGCGATGCTCTTATCCATTCAGTGAAAAAATCGCTGAAGGATTATGGCGAAAAACTCACGGCCGACGACAAGACCAAGATCGAGTCTGCGCTGAAAGATGCTGAAGCCGCTCTCAAGAGCGACGACAAGGCCAAGATCGATGCCAAGAGCCAGGCATTGGCCGAGGCTTCTCACAAGCTGGCGGAGCAAATCTACGCCCAGACTCAGGCGCAGCAGGCGCAAGCTGGCGCAGCCCCTGGCGACAGCGGCAAAAAATCGGATGACAGCAACGTAGTGGATGCCGAATTCGAGGAAGTGAAAGACAAGAAGTAAAAACGCTAATCTCAGAGGCACAGAGATATAGAGGGAGCAAAATGTTTGCTCTGCCGATACTCTGTGCCTCCGTGTCTTTGTAGTGATATTTTTATGCCGAAAAAAGACTACTACGAAATACTCGGCGTCAACCGCGATGCCCCGGACCAGGAAATCAAGAAAGCTTATCGCAAGCTGGCGATGAAGTATCATCCGGACCGCAATCCGGATAACCCCAAGGCCGAGGAGCAGTTCAAGGAAGCCAAGCAGGCGTACGAGACCCTCACCGATCCCGAGAAACGCGCGGCCTATGATCAATTCGGTCATGCCGGGGTTGATCAGCAAGCGGGCATGGCCGGAGCAGGCGGCGGCTTTGCCGATGCCTTCAGCGATATTTTCAGCGATATCTTCGGCGACGTACGCGGCCGCTCCGGCGTCTACCGCGGCGCCGATCTGCGCTACAACCTGGAAATTTCGCTGGAAGAAGCAGCGCGCGGCAGCGAAACCCGCATCCGCATTCCCACCATGGCGGAATGCGAAACCTGCCACGGCTCCGGCGCCAAACCCGGCACCAAGCCGGTCACCTGCTCTACCTGCGGCGGCCACGGCCAAGTGCGCATGCAACAGGGCTTCTTCTCGATCCAGCAAACCTGCCCGAAGTGCCACGGCAGCGGCAAGGTCATTCAAGAGCCGTGCGTGACATGCCACGGCGCAGGCCGCCTCAAGCAGCATAAGACACTGTCGGTCAAGATACCGACGGGAATAGACGATGGCGACCGTGTCCGTTTGAGCAGCGAAGGCGAGGCCGGGGTCAACGGCGGGCCGCCGGGCGATTTATATGTGGTGATCCACATCAGGCCGCACCAGGTGTTTACCCGTGATCACAGCGATCTGCACTGCGAAATGCCGATCAGCTTTACCGCAGCTGCGCTCGGCGGGGAAATCGAAATTCCCACACTGGATGGCTACGCCAAGCTCAGGATTCCCGCCGAGACGCAAAGCGGCAAGGTATTCCGCTTGCGCGGCAAAGGCATCAAAGGCGTGCGCAGCTCATCCTACGGCGATCTGCTGTGCCACGTGGTGGTGGAAACACCGGTCAGTCTCACCCCGCGCCAGCGCGAGTTGCTGATGGAGCTGGAAACCATCAACCAGCGCGACGGCTCGCGCCACAACCCGCGCGCAAAGTCGTGGATGGATAAAGTCAAGGAGTTTTTCGCGCAGTAAGCAAATTTGATCAAACGGTAAACTGTGGGGCGGACAACCGCCCCATTTTTTTGCGGCGCCCCGCCGTTACGAGGAAGCGGCGCCGATTTCAACGCGGGCTTGCTGCGCTCAGGCGCGCCGCCAAACTGTTCCATGCGGCATGTCTTCAAGAACGATTCCAGCCTTCAGCAACTCGTCGCGAATGCGGTCGGATTCGGCGAAGTTGTTCGCCTTGCGCGCGGCAGCACGCGAAGCAATGAGTTCTTCGATGCGCGCTGGATTCAGGGCCGCGCGCGCGCCGGCTTCGTCCGTGCCCGGTACTGATTGCAGGTAAACTTGAGGCTCGCGCTGTAATAAGCCCAGAACTCCCGCAAGCGCCTTGAGCAAGCCCGCTTCACCCGGCGATGCAGATTTGTTTACTTCGTTCGCCAGATCAAACAGCGCCGCAAATGCTTCAGGCGTGTTGAAGTCATCATCCATTGCTTCCTTGAAACGCATCGCGTAGGGTTCCTGCCAATTTATCTTCACCTTTGCTGCATCAACCCCTTTTAACGCGGTATAAAGCCTGGTCAACGCGTGCCGCGCGTCGTCGATGTGCTGGTCGGAATAACTCAAAGGGCTGCGGTAATGCGTGCGCAGGATGAAAAAGCGCACCACCTCCGGGTCGTATTTTTTCAGTATCTCGCGCACAGTGAAAAAATTGCCGAGTGACTTGGACATTTTTTGCTCATCCACTCGCACGAAACCGTTGTGCATCCAGTAATTGACAAAGGTGTGGCCGTTGGCGCCTTCGGATTGGGCAATTTCGTTTTCGTGGTGGGGAAACTGCAAATCCTGCCCGCCGCCGTGAATATCAAAGTGGCTGCCAAGATGGCGCTCGCTCATCACCGAGCACTCGATATGCCAGCCGGGGCGTCCTTTGCCCCACGGTGAATCCCATTCGGGCTCGCCGGGCTTGGCCGCTTTCCACAGAACGAAATCCAGCGGGTCGTGTTTATCCGTACTGATTTCCACGCGCTCCCCCGCGCGCAAGTCATCCAGCGATTTGCCTGAGAGCTTGCCGTAACCGGGAAACTTGTGCACGGCATAATACACATCGCCATTGGCGGCGCGGTAAGCAAGACCCTTGTCCATGAGTTTTTCGATCATCCGCACCATGTCGGGAACATAAGCGGTGGCGCGCGGCTCGGACACCGGCTTCTCCACCCCCAATGCGGCGGCATCTTCGTGCATGGCCTGAGTGAAGCGCGCGGTGAGCGCGGTGACTGGCTCGCTATTTTCGGCGGCGCGCTTGATAATTTTGTCGTCAATGTCAGTGATGTTGCGCACATAATTCACCGCATACCCCGACGCCCTGAACCAGCGCTGCACCATGTCGAACACCATCAGCACACGCGCATGCCCGAGGTGGCAGTAGTCGTAGACCGTCATGCCGCAGATGTACATGCTCACCTTGCCGGGGTTGATTGCTACGAACGGCTGCTTTTCGCGGGTCAGGGTGTTGTAGATTTTGAGCATGGCTTCCGGGAAGAGATGTGAGCAAGATCATCAGCTGGTGTAACGGGCCGCAAAATAGGCTTGTCCAGCAGGCATCAGAGGATAATTGTGATTTAAGCGGGCTTCTTGGTAGAATCAGCTTATTTTGAATTTAAAGGCGAAAAAGTATACCACAATGAAAAAACCCAACATTGCGGCTTTGCTCTTGTTGCTGGCACTGGCGATGTTCGGCCTGTGGGCGGCGGCTGACGAATTGCAGGACGCCAACGCGCTGTTCAAGCAAGGCAATCAGGCGCAAGCGCTGGATAAGGTGAACAGCTATCTCGCCAGTCACCCCAAGGATGCCAAGGCGCGCTTCCTGCAAGGCCTGATTTTCACCGAGCAAAACAAGACTGCGGAAGCGATCAAGGTATTCACCTTGCTCACCGAGGATTATCCCGAACTGCCGGAGCCGTACAACAATTTGGCGGTGCTGTATGCCGCACAGGGCCAATACGACAAGGCCAGAAACGCGCTGGAAACCGCGATACGCACGCATCCCAGTTACGCCACCGCCCACGAAAACCTCGGCGATATCTACGCCAAGCTGGCAACACAGGCGTATGACAAAGCCCTGCAGTTCGACAAAACCAATACCACTGCGCAAACCAAGCTGGAACTCATCAAGGAGCTGTTTCCTAGCAGCCCGCGGGCGGCAAAGGTAACCGCCAAAACCGATACCGCGAAAACCGACACAGTAGCCGCAGTCACTCCATCAACTCCAGAGCCGCAACAAGTAAAAACGGATAATGCAGCCAAGGAGAATCAGCCGGTCGCCACAGCCGCTGCAGGCGACGATACCCAAGATGTACTCAAAACCGTCAATGATTGGGCCAAGGCTTGGTCGAAAGGTGATGTTGCTGCCTATCTCGCCTTCTATGCACAGGACTTCAAAACACCCAACGGGGAAAGCCGCGAGGCTTGGGAAAAATCCCGCAAAGAACGCATCTCCAAGTCCATGTCCATACAGGTTACAGTCTTAGACCCTAAAGTCACGCTCACTGACGCAACGCACGCCAAGGCCGGCTTCAAGCAGGATTATCTCTCCAAAACCTTGAAAAGCACGACAGCAAAAAACCTGCTTCTGGTCAAATCAGGTGACAAGTGGTTAATTCAAAGAGAACAGGCAGGCCATTGAAACATCCAGGGCACAATGCTCCCCGCTCTCTTAAGCGGCATATGATGCATAAGCTCGCCTATGGCGCTGCGCTTGGATTAACCCTGGGCCTCGCGGGCAGCGCCTCTTCCATGAATGACCAGGCCCTGCAAGCGGCAGTTGCGCACGCGCCGCAAGAACCTGAAGCGCTGTTGGTCAACAGTCTGCTGGAAATCAGCCGCAACCGGCTGGATATGGCGATGGTTGAAATCGATAACGCGATCAAAGCCAATCCCAATTTCAGGCTGGCGCACTTAATCAAGGGCGATTTGCTGCTCGCGCACACCCGCCCCATCAACACCATCGGCGACGCGCCGAATGCCCCGCGCCAGCGCATCGTGGAGTTGCGCGAGGAAGCCAAGGCCCGTTTGCAGCGTCGCAGCCAGAATCCGCCGCTTGACTACATACCGAAATATCTGCTGCAAATGCATCCCGGGCAGCATTACGCCATCGTCGTAGATATCTCGCTCTCCACTTTGTACCTGTATCAGAACTTGGACGGGGAGCCGCGTTATGTAACCGATTACTACATCAGCAGCGGGAAGAACGGCGTGGAAAAACTGAAAGAGGGCGACCAAAGAACGCCGCTCGGAGTGTATTTTGTCACGGCAACCCTTCCCAAATCGCAGCTTTCCGATTTCTACGGTGCGGGCGCCTATCCCATCAGCTACCCCAACGAATGGGACCGCCAGCACGGCCGCAACGGCCACGGCATCTGGCTGCACGGCACACCCAGCGACACCTACAGCAGGCCGCCGCGCTCAAGTAATGGCTGCGTGGTGCTCACCAACCAGGACCTCACCACGCTCAGCAAGACTCTGCAAATCGGTTTGACCCCGGTCATCATCAGCGAACATGTGGAATGGATGAGTCCCGAAAATTGGCACGCGCAACGCAACGCGCTGGTAAGCCAAATCGAAAACTGGCGGCGTGACTGGGAAAACCGCGATACCGACGCGTATTTGCGCCACTACGCTAAAAACTTTAACGCCAACGGCCATACCCTGGGCCAGTGGGCAAAGCAAAAACGCCGGGTGAATGCCGCCAAAACCTGGATTAAGGTTGACGTGTCCAATGTCAGCATGTTTCTTTATCCAGGCTATGAAAACCTTGCGGTGGTCAACTTTGACCAGGATTATTCCAGCAGCAACCTCTCCACCCAGATGAAAAAACGGCAATACTGGATCAAGGAAAATAACCACTGGAAGATTATTTACGAAGACGCGGCATAAAACCAGGGCTCAACCGGTTTAATTCACATGCTGCAGCCTTGACCCACAATGCCGGAAGGACACAAAATGGTTAAATTACACACCAGCTTCGGCACTATCACGCTGCAACTGGACGCCGAAAAAGCCCCGATTTCGTCGGCCAATTTTCTCAAATACGCGGAAGACGGCTTTTATGGCAACACGCTATTTCATCGCGTAATTGACGGCTTCATGATACAAGGCGGTGGATTCGAGCCCGGAATGAAGCAAAAAGCAACGGTGCCGCAAATTCAAAATGAGGCGAACAACAGGCTTAAAAACGAAGCCTATACCATAGCCATGGCGCGCACCAGTGATCCCCATTCCGCCACTAGCCAGTTCTTCATCAACGTCGCTGACAACGCGTTCCTGAACTTCACCGCCCCCACCCCGCAGGGTTACGGTTATTGCGTGTTCGGCCGAGTGATGAATGGAACCGAAGTGGTGGACAAAATTAAGAAAGTCAAAACCGGAAGCCGCCCCGGCCATCAGGACGTGCCGTTGCAAGACGTTATTATCCAAAGCGTCGAAGTAGTTTGAAACCGGATTCAGGATTGAGTTAACCCTCTTCTGTAACGCTTACTGTGCCACGAAGCCTGATGAAACCCACTTTATTCATCTCCGATCTTCACCTGTGCGTTAGCCGCCCGCACATCAACCGCGTTTTTTTCACTTTCATGGAGCGCATCGCAGTGAAGAGTAAAGCGCTGTATGTGCTGGGCGATTTGTTTGAGTACTGGGCAGGCGATGATGATCTCGATGACTCTTTCAACGCGCAGGTGATTTCTGCTTTCCGCAATCTGACCGAGCAGCAGGTGGCGCTTTACATCATGCACGGCAACCGCGACTTTCTGATGGGTGAGGCCTTCGCTTGCGCCTGCACCGCGCAGCTTGTGCCTGATCCAAGCCTGATAGACCTCTACGGCACACCCACCCTGCTGATGCACGGCGACACGCTTTGCACCGACGATACCGCTTACCAGACGTTCCGCGCCCAGGTTAGAAACCCGGCCTGGCAGAAAACTTTCCTCTCGCAGCCGCTCGCGGAGCGCAAGGTGGCGATTGAAAAAGTACGCGCGCAAAGCGAGCAGGAAAAAGGCCAAAAACCTGAAGCCATCATGGATGTGGCCCCCGTGGCAGTGGAAAAAATGCTGCGCGAATACCATTATCCGCGACTGATACACGGCCATACCCACCGCCCGGCCAAGCACTCGCATCAGTTGGACGGCAAGACCTGTGAACGCTGGGTGTTAAGCGACTGGTACAAACACGGCGAGTATTTGCGCTGCGACGATTCCGGTTGCAGCGCCATCAAGCTGTAACCTCATCTATATGGAGGCAACATGAAACTCTACGGCTTTCCCCTTTCCCCGAACACGCGCAAGGTGATCGCGGTCGCCAAACATCTCGGCCTGCCGCTGGAGTTACAAGTTGTGGACCTCGGCAAAGGAGAACAGCGGCGACCGGAATTCATGAAACTCAATCCCAACGCTAAGACGCCGGTACTAGTGGACGGCGATTTCGTGCTGTGGGAATCGACCGCTATCATGGAATATCTGGCCTCGAAAAAACCCGGCAACAGCCTGTGGCCGAACGATGCGCGGCAGCGCGCTGATATTTCACGCTGGCTGTGCTGGACCATTGCGCACTGGGGGCCAGCCTGCGGCATTTTTCTGTGGGAAAACATGATCAAGAAAATGCTGAACATGGGCGAGCCCGACGCGGCAAAATTGAAAGATGGCGAGACTCAATTCCAGACGCTGGCAAGCGTTCTGGACAGCCACTTGAAGGGCCGCGAATACCTCACCAGCTCCCAAGTAACTCTAGCGGATTTCTCGGCGGCGTCCTGGATCGCCTACGCCGATGCCGCGTGCATGCCTTGGGCGTCCTATTCCAGCATCAAGAGCTGGTACGCGCGCATGGACAAGCTTCCTGCATGGCGCGACAGCGCGCCAAAGATGGGCTAACAACGGCTACGCCGGGTTGCGTGAAAGCCAGTTGATGACCTGCTGCGCGTTCTGGTCGGGCGGAAACACCGGATAAAACACTTTCACAATCCGCCCGTCGCGCACGATCAAGGTAAGCCGCTTGATCAGTGTCATCTCTCCCACTTCAAAAGTAGGCAGACGCAGCGCACTGACGAATTGAAGCTCCCCGTCGCTTAATAACGCAAAGGGCAGATGCAGCCTTTGCGCGGCTTCCTGCTGATACCCCGTGTTTTGCGTGCTCAAGCCAAACACGCTTGCGCCGAGCGTGTTCAGCTCATCATAATGATCACGAAAGGCACAGGACTGCGGTGTGCATCCTCTTGCTCCCGGAATCTCGTTCCAACCTTTCGGCATTTCTTGATCCGGCCTGCCGGTGCGGGGATAACAGTAAAACACCGTGGTTCCGGCCAGACTCGATAATTCCACCTTGCCGCCGCTGGTTACAGGCAAGGCTATCGAAGGCAGGCGCAAACCTAGCAGATGATTACATGCGCCGTCATCCACCGGGAGCGGCAGATTTTCAGGCAGCTGGTAAATGCTGTCAGTTCTTGGCACGCTAAACGTTTTTCAAGCCGCGCTCAACGTCGGCCTTAATATCGTCCATCGCTTCCAATCCAACCGCAATCCTAAGCAATCCATCCACCACCCCTGCCGCGCTGCGCGCTTCCTGGGAAATGCGCCCATGCGTCGTGGAGGCGGGATGGGTAATCGTACTTTTCACGTCGCCGAGATTGGCGGTGATTGAAATCATGCGGGTTGCATCCACCACCCGCCACGCCGCCTGCTTGCCGCCTTTCACCGTAAAGGAAACGATGCCGCCGCCCGTTTTTTGTTGCTGCAAAGCCAAGCGGTGCTGGGGATGCGAAGGCAATCCAGGGTAATACACCTTCTCTATCACAGGCTGTTTCTCCAGCCAGCGCGCAAGTTCCAGGGCATTCGCTGAGTGCGCATCCATTCTGATTTTCAAGGTCTCCATGCCTTTTAACAGTACCCAGGCATTAAACGCACTTAAAGTCGGCCCGGCAGTGCGCAGAAACCCGAATACGCCTTCCATGATGACATCGCGTTTCCCCAGCACCGCGCCGCCCAACACCCTACCCTGCCCGTCGAGATACTTGGTGGCGGAATGGATGATGATGTCGGCGCCGAATTCCAGCGGCCGCTGCAGCATCGGGGTGCAGAAACAGTTGTCCACCACCAGCCACGCGCCGGCCTTCTTTGCAACCCGGCTCAACGCAGCAATATCGGATATTTCGGTGAGCGGATTGGAAGGCGTTTCCAGGAATAGTATTTTGGTGTTGGGTTTTACCGCCGCATGCCAGGCGTTCACATCGGTCGCCGAAACGAAAGTGGTTTCCACGCCGAAACGCGAGAAAATGTTATTGAAGAGCTGCACGGTGGCGCCGAAAATGCTATGTGAAGCGATGATGTGATCACCGCTTTTGAGTAAACCCATGACGCAGGCGAGTATTGCCGACATGCCGGAAGCGGTAGCGACACAGGCTTCCGCCCCTTCCAGTGCGGCAAGCCGCTCCTGGAACGCGGTGACGGTGGGGTTGGTGAAACGCGAATAGATATTGCCGGGCTCGTCTCCCGCAAAGCGCGCCGCCGCCTGCGCCGCATTCTCAAACACGAAGCTCGAAGTGAGGTATAACGCTTCCGAGTGCTCGTTGAACTGGCTGCGGTGGGTGCCGGCGCGCAGCGCCAGGGTTTCCAATTGGTAATCGTCAGACATAGTTCGTCCCCTGAAAAACAAAAACCCGGTCGCTTGCGCGGACCGGGTTGGCCTCGCTTTAGCGGCATTTGTAACGCGCCCGCAAGCTGATATCAAATCGGCGCAGTTATTAAGGTACTCTGCCGGAACTTAATTGTCAATCCACGGTCAGCAGGTTCAAATCGAGCTGGTTGCTGGATGCAGCCTCTTCTTTCTGCCGGCGCGCGCCATCGCAACGCTGCGCTTCGATATTGGCCAGGTATTCCGGAGAAACATCGCCGGTGATGTATTCTCCGCTGAAACACGAGGTCTCGAAATTGGCAATCTTGGGATTCACCTGCTGCGCAGCGTGCACCAGCGCGTCCAAATCCTGGTAAATCAGTTTGTCTGCGCCGATTTCGCGGGCGACTTCGTCGTCGCTGCGGCCGTTGGCAATCAGTTCCTGGCGCGTCGGCATGTCTATGCCGTAAACATTGGGATAACGCACCGGCGGCGCGGCCGAGGCGAAATACACCTTGCGTGCGCCCGCCTCGCGCGCCATCTGCACGATCTCGCGACTGGTGGTGCCGCGCACGATGGAATCATCCACCAGCAACACGTTCTTGCCCCTGAACTCCATGCTGATCGCATTAAGCTTCTGGCGCACCGATTGCTGGCGTTGCACCTGGCCGGGCATGATGAAAGTGCGCCCGATATAGCGGTTCTTGATGAAACCTTCGCGGTATGGAATGCCAAGACAGTTGGCAAGCTGCATCGCACTGGGGCGGCTTGAGTCTGGTATGGGTATCACCACGTCTATGTCCAAATTCCGGTAGTGCCGCTTAATTTTGTCCGCCAGGCTCTCGCCCATGTGCAGGCGGGTTTCATATACGGAAATGCCGTCAATCACTGAATCCGGGCGCGCCAGGTACACGTATTCGAAAATGCAGGGGTTGCGCGTAGCGTTCGCCACGCACTGTTTGCTGTAAAAATTACCGCTATCGTCTATGAAAATCGCTTCGCCCGGGGCGACATCGCGCGTCAGTTCAAAACCCAAGGTATCCAGCGCCACGCTTTCGGAAGCAACCAGATATTCCGTCCCGCGTTCGCTGTGGCACTGCCCCACCACCAGCGGGCGGATGCCGAAGGGGTCGCGAAACGCCAACAGACCATAGCCCGCAATCATTGCCACTACCGCGTAAGCGCCGCGGCAGCGCCGGTATACTCCCGACACCGCGTTAAAAATGGTAGCCGTATCCAGGGAGTGATTGCCGCAGGATTCCTGCAATTCGTGCGCCAGCACGTTCAGCAACACTTCGGAGTCGGAATTGGTATTGACGTGGCGCAAGTCCTGGCGGAACAGCTCGCGCTTTAATTGCTCGGTGTTGGTAAGGTTGCCATTGTGTCCGAGCACGATGCCAAACGGCGAATTCACGTAAAACGGCTGGGCTTCGGCTGGCGAATCAGCTGATCCAGCAGTCGGATAACGCACATGAGCGATACCCATGTTGCCCCGCAGCGCGCGCATGTTGCGGGTACGGAACACGTCGCGCACCATGCCGCTGCCCTTGTGCATGTTAAAAGTATTGCCTTCCGCCGTGACGATGCCCGCCGCATCCTGGCCGCGATGCTGCAGCACCAGCAGGCCATCATAGAGCAGCTGGTTCACCGGGATTTTTGCCACGACTCCGAGAATTCCACACATTCCGGATTTCCTTTACTGGAAATTAATACGTTTTGACAAACCTTCAGGAAGCCAGGTTTTAACGTAGGTGGCCACTCTTTCTAGCTGCGGGCTAAATAGCGCGTCCTTCCACATCGGCTGTTTGGGCAGCGAAGTGAGGCCTCCTAGCAGCACCAATATCAGCACCATCAAGTAACCTCGTGCCAAGCCAAATACCGCTCCAAGGCAGCGGTCGGCCACGCTCAAAACCGAGGCTTTCACCAATTTGGAGCATAGAATCGCGATCAGGCTCATGATCACCAGCACCGTTAAGAATATTACTGCAAATCCCACCATCAGCCGCAGCGATGGGTTGCTCAGGGTGTCCGGAAGCTGCGCAGCGATTTCCACTGTGTAGTACTGCGCTGCCAAGAACGCCAACACCCACGCTGTAAGCGCCAGCACTTCGCGCACTGCGCCGCGAATCACGCTTAACACAACCGACAGGCCGATGATAAAAATTACCGCGTAATCAAAAACCGTCATGGTCCGGCTACCTGGAAGTCACCACTCCGTCCATGCCCAGCGCCTTCATGCGATCCAGCGCTTTTTCCGCGGCATCACGGCTTTCGTAAGGCCCGGCGCGCACCCGGGTTTTTTCGCCATCCGCGGTTTTCAGTACCTCTGTGTATGCGCGGATGCCGCTTGCGGTCAGCTTTTGCTGCAACTGCTTTGCCTTGTCGCTATTGGAAAACGCGGCGAGCTGCACCACATAGGCGCTGGATTTACTTTCCGCTTTGGTGACTTTCTCGTTTTTTCCCTGTGCCGTCGTGGCTGTTTCTTTGTCCGGACTAGGTTTGGAAGCGGGTGGCAGCAGTGGGGGTACCGCGATTTCAGTCTTTTGCGGCTTGACGGCAGCCTCGGCAGTGCCGGATTTTTCGGGAACCGGAATCACACGGGATGCGAAACTTCCACCATTTTGCGCCGGTATCTGGATTTTGATGGCCTGGCTCACCGGCCTGGGCTCACCGTCCAGCAGCATGGGCAGCACTATCACCATCAGCGTGACCAGGGCAATTGCTCCTATTAAGCGCCTTCTGGCGCGCTTTTTCAGTCGTAGTTGCTCGTCACTGATCGTTCTTGCCATATACGCAAAATTCTCTTGGCATCAGGTTTTACTCGCCGCTGCGCCTGCGCAGCACACCAGCTACGGTATGGAATGAGCCAAAAACAATTATTCTATCATTTTCAGCCGCCAATTTACAGGCTTGATCATAGGCTTCGCCGAGACTTGCAAAACCCGATATCGCCGGTTGCGGCACACCTGCCCGCAGCAATTCCCGCGTGAGATCGGAAACCGAAGCCCCGCGGCGCTCGCTGCTTATGCTTGCTATGAGCCAGTTGTTCACCTGCGGTTTCAGAACCCGTGCCGCGCCAGCGATATCCTTGTCTTTGAGCATGCCGAACACAGCGAACGTGTTGCGGTAAAATCCCATGTTCGCCAGATTCACCGATAACGCCGCAGCTGCTTGCGTGTTGTGTGCCACATCCAGAATCACCACGGGCCTGCCCGGCAGCACCTGGAAGCGCGCGGGCAAATCCACTTCTATAAGCCCGCGGCGGATTTCTCCCATCCCCACTGGGAATTTGTCCTTAAGCTCATCCAGTGCGGCTAGCGCGGCGCTGGCGTTCTGCAACTGGTACGCGCCGCGCAACGCGGGATAGGGCAGTGCGTGACGCCTGCCGCCACGCCCCCAGTATTGCCACTGATTTTTTTCCGCTACCAAGCCAAAATCCTGGTTGATGCGAATCAATCGTGCACCGATATTCGTTGCATGCTTGGTAAGCGTTTCAGGGATATCCGCTTCCGCGCATACCGCAGGCTTTCCCGTGCGAAAAATGCCGGCTTTTTCGAAAGCGATTTGCTCCCTAGTATTGCCGAGATAGTCCATATGGTCAAAATCCACGCTGGTCACCACTGCACAGTCGGCATTGAAGGCATTGACCGCATCGAGCCTGCCGCCCAGGCCCACTTCCAGAATCGCCACATCGAGCCCGGCTTCGATGAAGAGCAACATCGCCGCCAGCGTGCCGTATTCGAAATAGGTGAGCGGAATGCCGTGGCGCGCCGCCTCGATTTTCTCGAACACCCGGACCAACGCCGCATCATCTACCGGCTTGCGGTTGATACGCACGCGTTCGTTGTAGCTGAGAAGATGCGGCGAGGTGTAGCAGCCGACGCGATAGCCGGCAATGTTCAGAATGGCTTCCAGAAATGCACAGGTGGAGCCTTTGCCGTTGGTTCCGCTTACCGTGATGATGGGAAATCCGGGTTCAAGCTTGAGCGTGTTCTTGACTTGCAGTACGCGATCCAGTCCAAGCGAGATCGCCCGCGGGTTCAGGCTTTCCAGATAGGCAAGCCAGCCAGATAAGCTTTCCGGCTTGGCGTTGGGAATCTCGGGTTTCACAAATGATTTGGGGCTGGAGATTTCGCGTTGGAAGCGGTCAAGCCGTCCGAATTCAGGCTCGCTGCAGGTAGCCGCATCAGCAGCGTGATCAGGTTGGCGAGCTTGTCGCGCATCTGCCTGCGGTCAACGATCATGTCAATTGCGCCGTGTTCGAGCAGGAATTCGGCACGCTGGAAGCCCTCGGGCAGCGTCTCGTGCACTGTCTGTTCGATGACGCGCGGGCCGGCAAAACCGATCAGCGCGCCCGGTTCGGCGATTACCACGTCGCCGAGCATGGCGAAGCTAGCGGAAACGCCTCCCATGGTGGGATCGGTCAGCACCGATATAAACGGCAGTTTGGCCGCGGATAATTGAGTGAGTGCCGCGGAGGTTTTCGCCATTTGCATGAGTGACAATAACCCTTCCTGCATGCGCGCGCCCCCGCTTGAAGTAAAACACACGAGCGGCAGGTTTTGCTCGATACACACCTGCACGCCGCGCACAAAGCGCTCGCCCACCGCCGAACCCATCGAGCCGCCGAGAAATCTAAATTCAAACGCCGCGGCAATCAGCGGCACGGTCTTGACGCTGCCCTGCATCACCACCAGCGCCTCGGTTTCATCCGTTTCGGCTTGCGCCAGCTCCAGGCGTTCGTTGTAGCGCATATCATCTTTGAATTTTAAGGTATCCACCGACGCCACTTCGGCGCCGATTTCGTAGCGGCCTTCACTATCCAGCAAGACGTCCAGGCGCGCTCTCGCCGGTAGGCGGTTATGGTGGCCACACTTGGGACAGACATTCAGATTGTTTTCCAGCTCACTGCGATAGAGCACCGCTTCACACATCGGGCACTTGGTCCACAACCCCTCGGGGACGGTTTTCTTGGCCCCGGTTACGTTGCGCTTGATTTTCGGCGGCAGCAGTTTCTGAAGCCAGCTCATCAGTCGTTGCTCACTCAGCGTTGATCAATCGCCTGGCGCAAGTCTTTGACCAGGGCGGAAACCCTGCTCAACACTTCCTGCCTGGCGGAATTTTCAACTTCTTCCACAATGCGGCTTCCCACCACCACGGCGTCGGCCAACGCCGCCACCTCTTTTGCCGTTTGCGCGTCACGGATACCAAAGCCTACGCCCACCGGCAGCTTGGTGTGTGCGCGGATTTGTGGCAGCTTTTTCGCCACATCGCTCAAATCCAGATGCTTGGCGCCGGTCACGCCTTTAAGTGAGACATAATACAGATAACCGCGGGAAACTTTAGCCACCTGCTCAATACGCGCTTCTGTAGTGGTGGGAGAAAGCAGAAAAATCGGATCAATATTATGGCGCTCCAGATGTTTGACCAGCTCCACGCTTTCTTCCGGGGGATAATCCACCACCAGCACGCCGTCCACGCCGCTTGCTTGCGCCAGATCGGTGAATTTTTGATAACCCATGGCCTCGATCGGATTCGCATAACCCATCAACACTACCGGAGTGTTTTGGTTGGATTTGCTGAACTCTGCCACCAACTCAAGTATCTGCTTCAAGCCGATGCCGTATTTCAAAGCGCGTTCGGATGAGCGCTGGATGGTTGGTCCGTCCGCCATCGGATCGGAAAACGGCACGCCAAGCTCGATGATGTCCGCCCCGCTTTTGGCCAGGGCGTGCATTATTCCCACTGTCATTGCCGGCTCAGGATCGCCCGCCGTGATGAACGGAATCAGCGCCTTTTTCCGCTGCTGCTGCAATTGGCTGAAGGTGGCGGCGATGCGTGACATATTAAATTCAGTTAGGGGTGAGGTGTAAGGAGGGAGGGGCACGTCAGGTATAACTGGATTTTAACGCCTTACTCCTGTCTCCTTACGCATTTAGAACTTGATGCCAGAGAGATTGGCTACGGTATTCATGTCCTTGTCGCCGCGCCCGGAGAGATTCACCAAGAGCAGTCTGTCTTTGTCCATTTGCGGCGCGAGCTTTGCGGCATAAGCCAGAGCATGGGCGGATTCCAGCGCCGGAATGATTCCTTCGAGGTGACACAGTTTATGGAACGCCTTCAGCGCTTCATCGTCGGTCACATTGACGTATTCCGCGCGCCCGCTGTCCTTGAGCCAGGCGTGTTCAGGACCAACACCCGGGTAATCGAGCCCAGCGGAAATCGAGTGAGTTTCCAGAATCTGCCCATTTTCATCCTGCATGAGATAAGTGCGGTTGCCGTGCAACACGCCGGGTTTGCCCGCGCACAGCGGTGCGGCGTGCTTGCCTGTCGCAATACCCATGCCCCCGGCTTCCACACCGATGAGCCGCATATTCTGGTCTTCGATATAGGGATAGAACAGTCCCATGGCGTTGGAACCGCCGCCGACGCAGGCGATCAGCGCATCCGGCTGGCGCCCAAACATCTCCTGCATCTGGGTTTTCGCTTCGCGCCCGATAATGGACTGGAAATCCCGCACCATCATCGGATAAGGATGCGGCCCCGCCACGGTACCGATGATGTAAAAGGTATTTTCAACATGGGTCACCCAGTCACGCATCGCTTCATTGAGCGCGTCCTTAAGAGTTTTCGATCCCGACTCCACCGGCACCACGCTGGCACCCAAAAGCTTCATGCGGTAGACGTTAGTGGTCTGGCGCTTGATGTCTTCCGAGCCCATGTACACTACGCATTCCATGCCGTAGCGCGCCGCCACGGTGGCTGTTGCCACTCCGTGCATGCCGGCACCGGTCTCCGCAATCACCCGGGGTTTGCCCGTGCGGCGCGCCAGCAGAGCCTGCCCCACGGTGTTGTTGATTTTGTGCGCGCCAGTGTGGTTGAGGTCCTCGCGTTTTAACAGGATCTGCGCGCCGCCAAGCTCGTGTGACCAGCGTTTGGCGTGGTAAATCGGGCTCGGTCGCCCGACATAATGCTTGAGCTCGTACGCGAATTCGGCCTGAAATTCCGGGTCGTTGCGGTAACGCTGATAGCTTTCGCGCAGTTGATCGAGAGCCTGAATCAGCGTCTCGGCGACGAACACGCCGCCGTATTTGCCGAAATGGCCATGCTCGTCGGGAAGGTCATACATCTTCATTGCGTGTCTCTGTTATGAATGCGGCGATTTTCGCCGCGTCCTTGATTCCTTTTGCCGACTCTACGCCGCTCGAAACGTCCACCGCCCAGGGCCGCACCTGCCTGATCGCGCGCGCCACGTTCGCAGCATTCAGCCCGCCGGAAAGAATAATCGGCAATGGCAGATTGCCTGGAATCAAGCTCCAATCGAAGGCATCGCCCGTGCCGCCGTAAGCTCCTTCGCTGTGCGCATCCAGCAACAGCCCTTTTGCATCGTGATAGCGGGATGCGTATTGTAGCAAATCCATACCCTTCCTGACTCGCACTGCCTTGATATAGGGCAGGCCGAACCGGGCACAGAACTGCGGTGTTTCGTCGCCGTGAAACTGCAATAAATCAAGACACAACGCGCCAAGAATCGAATGCACCTGTTGTTCTACAGGATTGACGAATACACCCACACGCGTGACAAAAGGCGGCAACACTCCAATTACTTTATTTGCCTGATCCACAGAAACAAAGCGCGGGCTGTCTTCATAAAACATGAGTCCGACGGCATGCGCGCCAAGCTCTGCTGCCGTCACAGCGTCCTGCCCGCGCGTTATACCGCAGATTTTGATCCGGGTCGCCATGAAGATTGCCGGGTTTACGGAAAAAGCAGCATGGTACGATTAAAATCCGCTATGCGCCACTTCGTGTCGTAGCGCACGCCTGACAAATAAAGGCCTGCAGCGCTGAAAGTGGGCGCCGCCCGGCTTCTGTCCTTGCTTTGCAAAACCTCGCCTAGCCATTGCGCAGTGCATCTGCCACTGCCCACGTACACCAGGCAACCGACGATGTTGCGCACCATGTGATGCAGGAAAGCGTCAGCGCAGAATTCAAACACGATCAAATCCTGCTGGCGTGTTATTTCTAACCTGCGCAATTCCTTCACCGGCGTGCGCGCGCGGCACTCCGCGGCACGGAAGGCGCTGAAATCGTGTTTACCGAGCAATAGCTTTGCGGCAGCGCGCAGCGCCTCAACATCGAGCGGCTGATGAAACCAGCCGACTTGGCCTTGATAAAGCGCTGGGCGTACCGCGGTATTCAACAGCAGGTAGTGATAGCAGCGCTCAATGGCACAATAACGCGCGTGAAAGTCCTCCGCCACCGTCTGCGCCCAAAGCACGGCAACATCCGGCGGCAGCAGCGCGTTCACGCCCCGTATCCAAGCGGATGTCGGGCGTTCAGCGCGGCTATCAAAATGCGCGACTTGCGCCAGCGCATGGACACCGGTATCAGTGCGCCCCGCCGCAGTAAGGGTTACTTTTTCCCCGGCGATTTGCGCCAGCGCAGCCTCGACTGCGTCCTGCACCGCGCAGCGGCTGGCCTGGCTTTGCCAGCCGCAAAAAGCGGCGCCGTTGTATTCAAGCCCGAGCGCAATTCTCGCCATCTAATCCAGCCGCCTCTCCAGGGATGAATCAGGGTGAGCCCTGGCGCTGCAATCGCCATCGCCAGTCACATTAGTACCCTCGTTGCCGGATGCGGATGCATGGCGGAATGATATTTACGAGGGCTTAAAAAAGAGGTATTGCTGAACAGCGCAGGATCAAAGCATTGCAAGCAGGCCTTTGGCTTGTTCTTGCTGCTTCGCATCGCCTTCCCGAATCACTTCCTGCAGAATTTCGCGGGCGCCTTCCTTGTCGCCCATTTCCTGATAAGCCTTGGCAAGATCGAACTTGGTTTGCACTTCGTACCAGTGCTGATCTCTGGCTGGTTCGTCCGCGACCGCACCGGTCGGCTCATCGAGGGTCAGGCTGATTCCGGAAAGATCGATTTGAATCGCTTCAGCTTGCGGAGGCGACGACGGGGCCGCAGCGGGCCTTGAGGGCTCGAAATCGAAGTTGATCATGTCCAGCGGGGCCTCCTCAGTGGCCGGCACTGCTGCAGGTTCGCCCGCGGTGGGAAGCGGCTCCACGTCGAAATCCAGGCCGGCAGCGTCGGGCTTCCCGCTTTCCAACGGCAAATCCGCAGCTAATTTCGCCGGCTCGACAGAAGGTACTTCAAAACCGAAGCTGGTGAACGGTTTCTCTGCATCAAGCGCATTGCTGTCCATGCCGATATCGGTGTTCAGTTGATCACCGGAAGTGACCGGAAGAGCGATATTGAAATCCATCTCCGGCGGGCTCGCCGGTGCGCTCTCCATCGGCGATTCTATGGCTGCAGATTTTGCCGACTCATACATCGGATTGTCCGGGTTGAGCGCATAGCCGAGTTGCGCAACTCTGTCCCAGATCGGTCCGGGCTTGCCGCCGGTCGCGGCATAGAGCTCGCGGGCGAGCGTTTCGAATACCGGCACGTTCTTACGCGCGGCATAGATTTCCAGGAGCTTTAAGCGGATTTTGTGGTGCGTGGGACTTTTGTTCAGCGCTTCCTTGAGGATTTCCTCGGCTTGCGTGTCGCGCCCGTAAGCAATGTAAACCTCAGCTTCGGCTACCGGGTCCACTTCATCAGTCTTGACAGCGCCGCCGCTCTTGCCGGCGAAATCGCTCATCAGCGAGCTGTCGCCGGTGTTGACTACCACGCCACTCTCAGTATTACCGAAGACTGTGCTAGCTTTCAGGTCGTCGGCATTGATAACGCTGTCTTCAAAACTTGTTAAAGATTTTTTTTTTCTCACGGCTATATAGCCGAGTCCGAGTAGCAAGATTACTACGCCTGCCCCGCCCCCTAGATACAGGGGATTATCAAATATGTCATCCAGAAAGGACGTCTCGGGCGGAGGTGGTTGGGCTTTGGTTTTGTCAGCAGGTTTGGGTGCCTCTGCGGGCTTTGCAGCTGCAACCGTAGCCGGTTTTTCCTCAGGTTTCTTAGACTCGGCTGGTTTGCTCTCAGGCGCTTTGGCCTCTGCAGGTTTGGGGGCAGGAGCCGGCTGTGCTGCAGGCTGGGGCGTCTTGGCGGCTCCCGCCTGTTGTTGCAGCTCAGCTAGATTCTGGCTCTTGATTTCCAAAAGCCGCTGCATGTCCTTGATGTTCTTTTCGAGAAGCGCAATGCGTTCGTTTGACTCCTTGACCGCCTTATCTTTGGCTATGGCTTCTTCTTCAAGGCTGCGGATGCGGTCCTGCAACGCTTTGTTGCCGGTGCCGCCGGCTGTGCCGGCAGGAGGCTCTCCCTTGGAAAGTTTTAACACTTCCTTGCCCGGCTCTTTGGGCGCGGCTTGGTCTTCAACCTTGGTGGTGATTTTTCCAGTCGCGCTTTGTTTGGCGATATCAGTAGGAGCGGCTTGGCCCGCTGCTTCGGCAAGTTTTTGCCGGTAAGCGTTCCAGTCATGCACCTGGACCCTGACCTCTTTTACCGCCTGGTTTGGTTCTACGGTGGCCAGTTCGCTGCTTTCAGGAACGCGCAGGACGGGACCGGTTTTCATGCGGTTCATGTTGTTGCCCATAAACGCGCTTTTGTTGGAACGGAACAGCCCAACCAGCATCTGTTCAAGTGTATAGCCGGAAGGCTTGACGCTCTCGGCGATTTTGCGCAGCGTCTCGCCGCGTTTTATCGGACCGTAGGTTTTTTGCTCTTCGGGTGCCGGTGCGGCTGCCGCTGTTGCTTCAGGTGCTGGTGCTTCAGGTGCCTCTGCTTGAGTTACCTCGGGCATTGCCTCGACGCCGATATTCTCATCCGGGGGGACGCCCGCAAGCTCGGGCTTGGCTTCCTCCACCGGAGCGGGGAGCGGTTTCGCCTCGGGAACCACCGCAACCGGTGCCAGCGTCTCTGTGGGCGTGAAACCGGGCGGATCAAGCAGCACCGTGTATTCTTTTACCAGGCGACCCGAAGTCCAATTAAGTTCAATCAGAAAATCCAGAAAAGCTTCATTGACCGGCTGCAGGGTTTTGAGCTTCAGATAGGGCTGCCCGTCGGGTTTTTTCTCAACGCTGAATTTGATGCCGGACAGCGCGGAATTAAATTGAATATTGGCCTGCCTGAACACATCAGGAGAGGCAAGTTTTGCCGCCAGCGTATCGATCTCCCCCTTTTGCACGCCCAAGAGGTCGATCTCCGCAGCAAGTGGCTGGCCCAGGCTGGAATTTACCGTAATTTTGCCCAGCCCAGCAGCATGCGCAGCCCACGGCAATACAAATAATGTGCCGGCGACTAACCAAGCTAAAAGCCTAGATTTGTGCACAAACCCACCCTGTGGTTTTGATTGGGGTAATTAAATTAACATCATGTAGTTAGAGTTGCAAGCTCAACTTGCCTCTTACCATTATGGCTGGATCCAGATATTTTTCAATCAAAATTTCCGCAATCTGGACGCTATTCAAGGCTGCGCCCTTGCGCACATTGTCTGATACTACCCACAAATCGAGGCCTTGGGGGTGTGAAATATCCTCGCGGATGCGTCCCACATAGACCGCATCCCGGCCTGCCGCTTCCAGCGCCGGGGTAGGATAACCGCCGGGTTTGTGCTCGTCCATGACCACCACTCCTGGTGCTTTTTTGAGCAAGGCGGTGGCGGCTTGCGCAGAGATTTTCTTGCGGGTTTCGATATGCACCGCCTCGGAATGGCCATAGAACACCGGCACCCGTACTGTGGTGGGGTTAACCCGGATCGAGTCATCGCCCATGATCTTGCGGGTCTCCCACACCAATTTCATTTCTTCCAAGGTGTAGCCGTTGTCCTGGAACTCGTCAATATGCGGCAGCACGTTGAATGCGATTCGCTTGGGATAGACTTCGCTCACGATGTCTTTCTGGTTGAACAGCGCGCGGGTTTGCTGCACCAGCTCCTCAATCGCCTCCTTGCCGGTGCCCGATACCGCCTGATAGGTGGCGACGTTGATGCGCTCTATGCCCACCGCGTCATAAATGGGTTTCAGCGCCACCACCATCTGGATAGTAGAGCAATTGGGATTGGCGATGATGCCGCGGTTTTTGTATTGGGCAATGGCTTGGGGATTCACTTCCGGCACCACCAGCGGGATATCCTTTTCGTAGCGGAACTGCGCGGTGTTGTCTATCACTACGCAACCCGCAGCCATGGCTTGCGGCGCGTATTTTGCTGAAACGCTGCTGCCCGCCGAAAACAGCCCGATTTGCGCTTTCGAAAAATCGAAATTGGAAACATCCTCGACCTCCACATCACGGCCCCTGAATTTCACCGTGGTGCCGGCTGAACGCGAGGAAGCCAGCGGGTAAATTTTACCCACCGGGAAATCGCGCTCTTCCAGAATGGAGATCATCGCCTCGCCTACCGCCCCGGTCGCGCCCAACACGCATACATCGTATTTTTTGCTCATTCACTCACTCTCGATTCACTCAACCTTAAAGTGCGGCAACCACTGCATCGCCCATTTCTTCGGTACTCACCTTGCGCGTGCCTTGCTGGAAAATATCCGCGGTACGCAAACCTTGCACCAGCACTTTTTTCACCGCCTGTTCGATTCGCTGCGCCGCTTCCTCAAGATTGCAAGTATAACGCAGCATCATCGCAGCCGAGAGAATGGTCGCCAGCGGATTGGCGATATCCTTTCCCGCGATATCGGGCGCCGATCCGTGGATCGGCTCAAACAAGCCTTTGTTGCGCTCATCCAGCGAAGCCGACGGCAGCATGCCGATGGAGCCGGTGAGCATCGAAGCCTGGTCGGACAGAATGTCGCCGAACAGGTTGCCGGTCAAAATTACATCGAACTGTTTCGGATTGCGCACCAGCTGCATTGCCGCATTGTCCACATACATGTGGCTGAGTGCAATATCCGGGTATTCCTTCCCTACCTCGCTCACCACTTCGCGCCATAACTGGCTGGTCTCCAGCACATTGGCCTTGTCCACCGAGCAAAGCTTACGGTGGCGTTTTCTGGCGATGTCAAATCCCACCCGCGCGATGCGGCGGATTTCGGATTCCGAATACAGCATGGTGTCGAAACCTTCGCGCTCGCCTTTGGCATTGGTTCGACGTCCGCGCGGCTCGCCGAAGTAAATGTCGCCGGTGAGCTCGCGCAAAATCATGATATCGAGCCCCGCCACCACTTCCGGTTTCAAGGTCGTTGCGTGAGCAAGTTCAGCATAAACCAGCGCCGGGCGCAAGTTTGCGAACACCCCGAGTTCCTTGCGGATACGCAACAAGCCCCGCTCAGGGCGCTGCTGGCGCGGCAGCTCGTCATATCTATAGCCTCCCACCGCGCCCAACAGCACCGCATCCGCCTGTCGCGCAAGCTTGAGCGTGGCCTCTGGCAATGTGTCGCCGCACGCATCAAACCCAGCGCCGCCAATGGGCGCGTATTCCAGCTCGAACTTCAGGCTGTCGCATGCCAGCCGCTGCAATACCTTTACTGCCTGGGCCATGATTTCAGGACCAATTCCATCTCCAGGCAAAACCGCAATTTTCATGTTCAACCCTTAACTAACCACAGAGGCACGAAGAAACGAAAAATAATAGACAGGATTTACAAGATTTCACAAGATTAACAGGATTAAATCATGTGAATCCTGAAAAATCCTGTTAATCCTGTAAATTTAGGTTTTCTCCGTATCTCAGTAGCGAAAAATCAAGAAAACAGCCAGGGCTGGCGCACGCGATGCCGCTCTTCGAACATCCTGATCTTGTCCGCGTTCTGCAAAGTCAACGCGATTTCATCGAGTCCGCTGAGAAGACGGTGTTTTTGAAGCGGGTCGATATCGAAGTTGAACACATGCTTAGTCGGCGTGGTGACGGTTTGTGCCGGCAAATCCACTTTAAGCCGGTAGCCGGGCTGCTCGGCGACTTCGCGGAACAACTGCGCGACCGCACCCGCGTCAAGCTCCACCGGCAACAAGCTGTTTTTGCAACAATTGTTGTAAAAGATATCCGCAAAACTGGGGGCGATCAGCGCGCGGAAACCGTAGTCAAGCAAAGCCCACGGCGCGTGCTCGCGGCTTGAGCCGCAGCCGAAATTCTCGCGCGCAAGCAGGATTTGCGCGCCTTGGTAACGCGGCTGGTTGAGCACGAAATCCGGATTCAACGGGCGGCCGCGGTTGTCCTTGCTCGGCTCGCCGTGATCCAGATAGCGCCAGCTATCAAACAAGTTGGGGCCGAAGCCGCTGCGCTTGATGGATTTAAGAAATTGCTTGGGGATGATGGCGTCGGTGTCCACGTTAGCGCGATCCATGGGTGCCACCAACCCGTCAAGCTGGGTAATTTTTTCCATCAGTAGCTCTTAATCTTCGTCGGCTTTGTTATCAATCCCGTCGGGCGTGGAAAGAGTATTACACGAGGCCGCCACGGTATTGCACCCGGCCAGCGGCCAAGCCAGCAAACCAAGCAACACAATAACCCTGAACATTTTCAATTCTTCTCCTAAGCTAACCAAAATTACCGCGCACATCCACAAAATGCCCCGCAATGGCCGCAGCGGCTGCCATTTGCGGACTCACCAAATGCGTTCTGCCACCCGCGCCTTGGCGCCCTTCGAAATTACGGTTGGAAGTCGAGGCGCAGCGCTCTCCCGGCTGCAGCCGGTCCTCATTCATACCCAAACACATCGAACAGCCCGGCTCGCGCCACTCAAAACCGGCGTCAACGAATACTTTATTCAGGCCTTCCGCTTCCGCCTGGCGCTTGACCAGGCCTGAACCCGGCACCACCAGTGCCAGCTTGATGTTGGGCGCGACATGCCTGCCGCGCACTATCTGCGCCGCGGCGCGCAAATCCTCAATGCGCGAATTGGTGCACGAGCCGATGAATATTTTATCGAGCTTGATGTCCTTGATCGGCGTATTCGGGTCAAGCCCCATATAAGCCAGCGCCCGTTCCATCGCTTGGCGCTTCACTGGATTGGACTCGCGCGCTGGATCGGGAACGCGGTCATCCACGGTGCCCACCATTTCCGGCGAAGTGCCCCAGGTCACCTGCGGTTTAATCTCCGTCGCGGAAAGCCTCACCACTTTGTCGAAACGCGCACCCTCAGCGCTTTTGAGCGTCTTCCAGTAGGCTGTTGCCTGCTCCCACATTGCGCCCTTGGGCGCAAATGGCCGGCCCTTGATATAAGCGAGTGTAGTCTCGTCCACCGCTACCATGCCGGCGCGCGCGCCGGCTTCAATCGTCATATTGCAAATAGTCATCCGCGCTTCCATGCTAAATGAGCGTATGGTGCCGCCGGCGTATTCAATGACATAACCGGCGCCACCGGCAGTGCCGATTTTGCCTATGATGGCGAGTGCAACGTCTTTCGCTGTCACACCCCTGCTTAATTCGCCTTCCACTATGACCTGCATCACCTTGGATTTTTTGAGGGGGAGACATTGCGTGGCCAGCACATGCTCGACTTCGGATGTGCCGATGCCGAATGCCAGCGCGGCAAACGCGCCGTGGGTACTGGTGTGCGAGTCCCCGCACACCACGGTCATGCCGGGAAGTGTCGCGCCCTGCTCCGGGCCAATGATATGCACGATGCCTTGGCGCGTATCGTTCATCTTGAATTCGGTGATGCCGTAATCGCTGCAATTCTGATCCAGCGTCTCCACTTGCAGGCGCGATATCGGATCGCCGATGCCGCGCGAGCGGTCGGTAGTCGGCACGTTATGATCCGCCACCGCCAGTATCGAACTGGTTCGCCAGGGTTTTCTTCCGGCGAGCTTCAGCCCCTCGAACGCCTGTGGGCTGGTCACTTCATGCACCAAGTGGCGGTCAATGTAAATCAACGCGGCGCCATCGCGCTCTTCATGCACGAGATGGCTGTGCCAAAGCTTGTCGTAAAGTGTTTGTGCACCCATTCGTAACTCTATAAATCCAAACTCGAAATTATCACATATTCTGACACTCTAGAACAGACTACGTTTCATGCTTTGAGCCTGAATTTCCAGCTGATTAGGAGAAAACCGAACAGCGCGCAAAGCGAAGCCATGCTGAAGGTCAGGCTCGCGCCCAGATAGTCCCAGGCATAACCGCTCATCAGCGCGCCGAAAGTGCCGCCGGCGCCGAAGGTGAGGCTGGTATAAAGCGCCTGCCCCTTGGCCTGATGCCTGCCACGGAAGAAATGATGGATGGCCGCCACCGCCGAGGCATGATAGGAACCGAAAGTCGCCGCGTGCAGCATCTGCGCGAACAAAATAGCGGCCACCGAATCCACCAGCCAGCCGATCAGCAGAAAGCGGATGACCGCAAGCAAAAAACTCGCGCCGAGAATCTGCGGCAGCGAAAAACGCTGCATGAGACGCGGCATGCCGATGAACACCGCGATTTCGCAAATCACGCCCAGCGCCCATAGCCAACCGATCGCGCCTTTGCTGTAATCGTGTTCGACCAGATACAGCGAATAAAAAGTGTAGTACGGCCCATGTGCCGCCGCCATCAGGAAGCAGGCGGCGAACAGGGCGGCCACTTCCGGCCGTTTCAGAATCTGCCGCGCCGGCTGACGGTCGGTATGGTGGGTGACGCTTTCCGCTTCCGGAATATGCCGGGAAAAGATGACAATGCCAACCATCAGCCCAAGCACCAGCCACAACAAAATGCGCACGTCGGTCACGTCCAGGACGTAACCGATGCCAATGACGGCGACGATGAAGCCGATGGAACCCCATAACCTCACCCGCCCGTAGCTCGCGGTGCTGTCTCCCAAGTGGCTTAGGGTAGTCGCCTCCACCAGCGGCAATGATGCGCTCCAGAAAAAACTGATGAGCGCCATCACTACGAACATCCACCAGAAGCTCACGCCGAAAAACACGCCAAAATAGCTTGCAAGACTCAATGCCGCGGCAACGCGAACGATACCCACACGCTTTCCGCTGCGATCCGCCAGCCAGCCCCACAGCGTGGGCGCAAAAATGCGCGTCGCCAGCAGCAGTGACATCAGTACGCCGATTTCAGATGCGCTGAAATCCAGCGATTTGAGATACAGGCTCCAGTACGGGGAAAAGGCACCGACAAAAGCGAAATAAAAAAAGTAAAAACTGGAGAGACGCCAGTATGGAAAGCTCGGCATGTGTAGAAAATGCGGGAACTCAGCGCCGGCTGCGCCACAGGTACGCGAGCCAGGGTTCCCAGTAATACCTGCGCCAGCCCCGGGTTACGCCTTGCAAATCATGGTCCGGGACATTCATATGAACCAGATCAATCCGCGCGCCACGCCCAGCCTTACTAAACATTAAAATCAGGATTGAATCAGGATCGGTTTTCTTCCACGTGCGCGAGCGCCACAATTGCACGACGAGCTTTTTCCGAACAATCAGCAGGTTTTTACCCGAAAGCATGCCGTTAAAAGCAGTAAATCTCTTGCCAGCAGTTTTACTGATTGAAACCTTGCTGCCCACTATCGCGGAGTGCTTCCTGGAATCGAGGTATGCGTCAAACAGACTGTCAGGCACCGCGTTGAATTGCACCGACTGCTTGATGATATTCATCAAGAATATGCCTGACTAAAACAACACAACGTCTGACGGATACACTAAGCCTCATCCGGCTCAGGGTTTTCTTTGTGCTTGGCTTTGTTGCTTGAAGCTGCGCTTTTCCCGGCCTTTGCAGGAATTTTCGGGGTAGAACATTTCACATCCGCGTTTTGCGCGCGGTGGCGTAGCGCGTGATCCATCAGCACCAGCGCCAGCATGGCTTCGGCGATGGGAGTGGCGCGAATACCGACGCACGGATCGTGGCGGCCATGCGTCTCGACAATGGTGGGCTTTCCCTGTTTGTCTATGGAACGACGCGGCAGGCGGATACTCGAAGTGGGCTTCACTGCGATGTTGACCACGATGTTCTGCCCGGTGGAAATGCCGCCGAGGATGCCGCCAGCGTTGTTGCTCAAAAATCCCTGCGGGGTCATTTCGTCGGAGTGCTCGCTGCCCTTTTGTTTGACTGAAGTAAAGCCCGCGCCGATTTCCACTGCCTTCACCGCATTGATGCTCATCATGGCGTAAGCGATATCGGCATCCAGCTTATCGTACACTGGCTCACCCCAGCCCACCGGTACGTGCTCGGCAATCGCGGTGATTTTCGCACCACAGGAATCACCGGATTTCCTGAGCTTGTCCATGAATTCCTCAAGCTGCGGCACCACGCTCTCATCCGCCACAAAAAACGGATTGCTGTTCACCACATTCCAGGTTTTGAACGGGATCTCGATTGGGCCGAGTTGCGACATGTAGCCGCGGATCATCACGCCGTATTTTTCATGCAGCCATTTCCTGGCAATTGCCGCCGCCGCGACGCGCACCGCTGTCTCGCGCGCCGATTGCCTGCCGCCGCCGCGGTAATCGCGAATACCGTATTTTTGCCAATAGGTGTAATCGGCATGCCCCGGACGGAAGGTGTCCATGATATTGCCGTAGTCTTTACTCCGCGCGTCTTCATTGCGAATTAAAAGCGCAATCGGCGTGCCGGTGGTCTTACCTTCGAACACGCCAGAGAGGATTTCTACTGTGTCGGATTCGCGGCGCTGCGAGACATGACGCGATGTGCCCGGCTTGCGCCGATCCAATTCCTTTTGAATGTCTTCGGCAGAAAGCGCCATTCCCGGCGGGCAGCCATCCACCACGCAGCCGATGGCCGGCCCGTGGGATTCACCGAAGGAAGTCACGCAGAAAAGCCGCCCTAAAGTATTACCTGACATGATTTATCTCGCAAAAAATAACACTAAAGTTTAACATATTCTTTCCATCTCTCAGTGGATTAACGATGTCTTCCAAAAACGATCCGGATAAACTTAAGGGCCCTTCGCCGGAGCTCAGGACAGGCCCCGGCGGATTGACCCTGCGGCAAATTCACGAGCAAGTGAAGCGCAGCGCCGAGCGCGATCGCCAAGCCGGAAAAACCGCAAACAAGCTAGCGCAGAAGCAAAACCGTTGGCAGCGCTTTGTGCGCTACGTGTGGGACAGGAAGCCAAAATGAAGGGGGTGCTGATGATTGCCTGCGGTAAAATCGTGCTGCGCAATTAGCGCAAAAGCTATTTGGACTTGTAGGCCTCGCGCCAGAGGAAATAGGCCAGCGCGCCCACAACCAATAACGCTATCACGCTCACCCACATGGGAATCACCAGGCCGTTTAGGGTGACCTCCCAGCCAAAAACAAGCCTCATTAAATGCATCACCGCAATCAGAATAAAAATTGCTATGGCGAAATTGGTGAACGGTTTCATGTGCTTTCCCCCGCACAAATTAAGAATTCTTAAGCATCTCCAAACCCCAGCCAACGCCGAATCCGGTAACGTCCGATTCCACCGCGCCCAGACCCCCTTTGCAACTGCTTGCCGATAAATCCACATGCAGCCACGGCACGTTTCCGACAAAACGCAGCAAAAAGCGCGCGGCGAGGATGTGGTCGGCCTCGCCATCGAGCGTACACTGCTTGATGTCGGCGATCTTGCTTTCCAGCGCCTGCTCGTAATCTTCATCCAGCGGAAACGCGCACACCCGTTCACCGCTCGCCTTGCCCGCTGCGACCGCCTGCGCGAGCAACGCCTCGCGATTGCCAAGCACGCCAGAATAGCGCTCCCCCAGCGCCACCGCCATGCTGCCGGTAAGCGTCGCAAAATCTATGATCAATGAAGGCTTGGCTTTTGCCGCCAGCGTGAGCGTGTCGGCCAGCACCATGCGCCCCTCAGCGTCGGTATGCACAATTTCAATAGTGGTCCCGTTCAACGCCCTTACTACGTCGTTCTGCTTATAGGCTTTGGGGCCGATGTGGTTCTGCGCAATGGCCAGCCAGCAGTCGATATTCACCGGCAGCTTGGCGCGGGTCGCGGCGAGCAGAATCCCAAGGCACACCGCCGAGCCGTTCATGTCCTGGTGCATGCCGTGCATGGAGCGGGCGGACTTGAGATTGTGCCCGCCGGTGTCGAAGCAGATACCCTTGCCAACCAGCGCCAGCGTTTGCTTGACCCGGTTGTGGCGATAGTGCAAATGCACAATCGCGGCATCTTCCTCAAAACTGCCCTGCGCCACAGCGACGAATGCTCCCGCACCCATTTTGCGCAGTTTTTGCAGACTGTATTCCTCATGTTTCCAGCCACATTCTTTAGCGATTTTCCTGATGCGCTGGCGATACAGCCCTGGGGTGAGTTCGTTGGGGGGCAAAACGGTAAGCTCGCGGCACAGCAGATTGCCTTCAGCCTGGGCCAGCAATTCATTAAAGTCATGTGTTGTCTGGCATCCGTAGAGCACGATCCTGGCGAGCGGTTTGGATGGCGGCTTCTTTTTTCTTTGTGGTAGCTTGGCGCCGTTCACCCAGGCCGCATAGACTGCAAGCTGTCCCGCCTTGGCGCGCTCGTCCGGGCTCCCGTGAGCCGAAATGCAAAGTGTTTGCGGGTTTTCCTCGAGCAGCGGTTGCAGTGCCTTGCGCAGCAGCGTGTACTGCTCGAACACGGATTTAGCCGAATCCAGCATCACCCATGCCGCCAACCCGCCGTGCGGGAGTGTGGCGCACAATGGCGTCTCGGCTAGTTTTTCGGCTCTCATGGCGCGGCGCTTCAACAATGCGCGCAACGCTCCCGCTCCAGGCAAAACGGGAAGTTGTTTGCTCTTCGGCAACACCAACAGAACGTGGGAAGTTTTCGCGAGCGCCACTGCAGACAGGATTGATGCGTGCGTCTCAAGCTTGGCCAGCATGGATACTCCAATGCGGTAAAATGATAGGGAACCCCTAATTAAGTACCATCGCGGTAGACTTCATCAGAGATTCCAAAGATTATAACCAAGCCTCGGACTTACGAACTAAAAGATTTTCATCCCAGTTGCCCGCTAAACGTTTTTGACTTACGCTTTTCAACCATGTACCAGTACCTCGACTTAATGCAGCACATCCTCAATCATGGTGTGCCCAAGAATGACCGTACCGGCACTGGCACCCTAAGTATTTTCGGCCATCAACTGCGGTTCGATCTCAATGCCGGATTTCCGCTCCTCACTACCAAAAAAATCCATCTGAAATCCGTTATTCATGAGTTGCTATGGTTTCTCAAAGGCGAGACCAATATCCAGTACCTCAAGGACAATAACGTCACCATTTGGGACGAATGGGCGGACAAAAAAGGCGATCTCGGCCCGGTTTACGGCTACCAGTGGCGCTCCTGGCCCGCGCCTGACGGACGGCATATTGACCAGATTGCGAAAATCATCGGGGAAATCAGGAGGAACCCGGATTCGAGGAGGCTCCTGGTTTCAGCCTGGAACGTGGCGGACCTCGACAAAATGGCGCTTCTGCCATGCCACGCGTTTTTCCAGTTCTACGTCGCGCAGAACAGGCTTTCCTGCCAGCTTTACCAGCGCAGCGCCGATGTGTTTCTCGGCGTGCCTTTCAATATCGCCTCCTACGCCCTGCTGACCCTGATGATGGCCCAGGTGTGCAAGCTCAAACCCGGCGAATTCGTCCACACCTTCGGCGATGCCCATCTGTACCTTAACCATGTGGAACAGGCGCGCGAACAGTTGTCACGGCAGCCAAAGAAACTGCCAGTGATGAACATCAATCCTGCGGTCAAAAATATATTCGAGTTTAAATACGAGGATTTCTCTCTAGAAGGCTACGAACCTCATCCCGCGATCAAAGCACCAATCGCGGTCTAGTCTGCCAGAAACAACAAGGGACGGAATTGCTCCCGTCCCTTGGCGCCTCAATCCTTCAAAAAATGCGGCCTGTTAACGCAGCCAGCATCAGCGCAAGTATCCGGTTTTTGTCCATCATAGCTGTCCCTTCGAGTTGAACTACCATGCCATTGACGATTTTAACTTTCTCGCCGACATTGAAAACGGGTTGGTCTTGCTGTGTAATGACGCGGTAAGTGCCGTCATCCATGCGCACCTTGACCTGGTAAGCTGACGTGGCGGCAGTCTTTCCGCTGGCCACACCACTGGCGACCCGGTCCACTCCGCCGCTATCTCCTTTAACTTCATTCACGATGATAGAGTCAACCACCGCGCAGTTGGCACAGGGCTTGGGTTGCTCTACTTTCTGTGCGGAGGCGCGTTTTTCCAAAAATTTCGGCGTGATTTTCAGCTTAATACCCGACACTTTGCCGCGTGCGGCAGGCTCACTAGTTTCGGAATTCACTGCAGGGATATCTCCTGTGATCGCGGAAATTCCGAAAAGGCTGAAAATGATCACCGAAACCGCAGCGATGATGACCAGTGGATTGGTTTTGAATAGTAAGCTCCGCATGGCATTCCCCCTTCACGGTATATCTAACTCTTTACAATCAAGGCGTTCTTCACCGATACCACACCGCGCACACCCGAAGCGATGCGTGCAACCTTGCGCACCTGGTTTTCATCTTCAACGAAACCACTCAGCAACACATGACCGCGGTAGGTTTCAACGCTCACATCCAGCGATTTGATGTCCGGGTCTTTAAGCAAAGCGGCCTTGACCTT
This sequence comes from Burkholderiales bacterium, assembly GCA_036522275.1. Lineage (GTDB taxonomy): Bacteria > Pseudomonadota > Gammaproteobacteria > Burkholderiales > JAHFRG01 > JAHFRG01. The sequence continues at coordinate 84,289 of DATDGC010000069.1, forward strand.
GGCGGTGATGATGCCGTCTTCCGCGAAACGCTCCGCTTTAGCCCGGTGCAGGGCTGATTCTGCGGCGGCGTATTCATCCAAATCCAATTTGCCGTCGTGATCGGCATCCGCATCGGGAAATATCCGCAACAAATCCCTGCGCTCTTTCACTTCCTGTTTGCTGAGATAGCCATCATGATTGGTATCGTATTTCTTAAATGCTGATTCAACGTTAGCGTTCACTTTCACCGGCTCGTCCTCGGCAAAGGCCGGGATACACGCCAGCAACGCGATTCCCAAAGTAGCTTTGTAAAAACTCGCGTTCATGATCTGTCTCCACTCTCAACACGGTTAGTACCAACCAAGCTTGTGCAACACATATCGCAGCAGTCTGCGTGCCAGAAAGTTAATTGCCATATAAAACAAACGGATGGGAGATAATTGAGAGGCAAAACTTCGCTGTAAACGTCGCTGGGACACGACATGAATAGGCGGGCACCCTTTATCTTATTGATAGGCTGCCGCTTTTGCTGTCTTTAAACAACGACAGCGGGAAGGATTCTAGTACCGCGGGGTTTTGAACAGCGCAGGATCAAGCGCGTGTCGCTTGAGCAGCTTGTAAAACTCGGTGCGGTTGCGCTTCGCCAAGCGCGCAGCTTGAGTCACGTTGCCGTTGGTAATTTTCAGCAGCTGTGCCAAATATTCGCGTTCAAACTTCTTCTTCGCGTCGTCGAGCGATGAATATCCGCTTTCTTCATTGCCGCGCAATGCTTTCTGCACCAGGGTCAATGGCACGATGGCGGTTGTGCACAGCGCGACCGCTTGTTCCACCACATTCAGTAACTGCCGGACATTGCCTGGCCAAGGCGCACTCACCAGTTGTTCCAGTGCTTCCGGGGCAAAGCCGTTTATCTCCTTGTTGTATTTGGCGGTGAGCGTCTTGAGAAACTGGCCGGCTAGCAGCGGGATGTCTTCGCGGCGCGTGGAAAGCGGCGGGATCTTCAGGGACACAACATTCAGCCGGTAATAGAGGTCTTCGCGGAATTTCCCTTCCGCCATCAGTTCTTCCAGCTTGTGGTGGGTGGCAGAGATAATTCTGACATCAACCGCAATAGACTGAGTGGAACCGACCGGCCGCAATTGTTTATCCTGCAACACGCGCAGCAGCTTCACCTGCAAAGCGAGCGGCATGTCACCAATTTCGTCCAGAAACAGCGTGCCCTGGTTTGCCGCCTGGAACAATCCTTTATGGTCCTGGGTCGCTCCGGTAAAAGAGCCCTTGATGTAACCAAACAACTCGGACTCCAAAAGGGTTTCGGGAATCGCGCCGCAGTTTATCGCGATAAACGGTTTACCGCTCCTCACGCTCGCACGATGGATGGCGCGCGCCAGCAACTCCTTGCCGGTGCCGCTCTCGCCCTGAATCAACACGCTGGCATCGCTCTCCGCAACCAGGCGTGCCTGGGAAAGCACGTCCTCCATGGCCGGGTTGCGCGTGAGCAAATCCTTTCTCCACGCGCTGTCCTGCTCGCCGGGACTGATTCCGGTTGCTCCGCCTAGCTTGATTGCCGCTTCCACTTGGCTCAGCAGCGCCTTGCTTTCAAACGGCTTGGTGAGAAAACCAAAAACGCCGCGATTGGTGGCATCCACTGCATCTGGAATGGAGCCGTGCGCGGTTAGAATAACCACCGGAAGTGTTGGGTTGGTTTTGTGAATCGCCTCGAATAATTCCATGCCATCCATGCCGCCCATGCGCAAATCGGTGATCACCAGATTGGGCTTGGAAATGGAAAGCCTGGCAAGCGCCTGTTCGCCGCTTTCCACGGTTTCCACTTCATACCCGGAAGCATTAAGCCGCATTGAAATCAGGCGCAGCAGCCCGGGATCATCGTCCACCAACAGAATGTGCGGTTTGGAAGCGCTCATTTTGTTTTAACCGGCTGTGACTGCTGACGTTCTATTATGCTTTTTTCAATCACTTTCAGTGCTTCGAGTTTTTGCTCCAGTTCTTCGAGTTTTTGCCCCAGCTCTTCACTGTGGGTCTGCTCGGTTTGAAGCTCATCTTTCAATCCCTCGAGTTTTTGCTCCAGCTCTTCGTTGCGGCTCTGCTCGGTTTTAAGCTTCTCTTCCTGCCTCTTATGCTCGGCTATATGGGAGGAAAGCAGCAAGGCAAAATCCTTGAGTTGGGAGCTCTCGTTTGCCTTGTTGGCGAGAAACTCCTTGAGCAGGCCAAGCGCTTTGGCATCATCCTTGAAGCCGGTGTTGGGCAGGCTCAATAGAAGCGCGAGCTGCAATCGGCTGCTGTCATTTTTGTTTTTGGCATAACCTTGATTGATCACTGTGTACTCTTTTTTCAGCTCTTCACCGGAAATGCTCGAAGCGTAACGGAAATACGCCAGATAGCCGTCAACATCATGGGGTTGCCTGGTAGTTTTAGGCGTGCTGGTGTCAAGCGGGCTTTTGACAAAGGAACAGCCGCCAAACAATAAGCCGCATAACAACAGCGCCGCACCCGCGAGAAATCTGCTATTTAATCTCATTCACCCGCCCGCCTGCACGGCAAAGTGACTCGGAAGTGCGCGCCGTCTGTCACGTCGTCGAGGATTTCTATGCTGCCACCGTGAGCAACAATATGCTCCCTGGTAATCGCCAGGCCGAGGCCGGTACCCTTGATGTGGCTGCCGGGAGCTTGCTCGCCATGAAAAAATTCATCGAATACCCGGCTTTTGTCTTCTTCGGTGATGCCAGGACCACTATCTATGACATCCAGCAGCAGCACTTTATCATCCCGCTCAAGACGGATTTCTATAGCCCCACCCGCCGGGGAGAATTTGATGGCGTTGGATAGCAAGTTATCGACTGTCACTCTCAGTTTTTCCTCATCGCCAAGAATAATGGTTTCACAACAACGTGTTTTCAATTCCAGGCCCCTTGCCAACAAGGCCAGCTTCTGGTCTGCCGCTACTTTGTCAATGATTGTTTTGAGATTGACCGGCTTGAGGTCGAGGGCGGTATTGCGGAACTTGCTGGTATGGTAGCTCAATAAACCTTCTATTAGCGTTTGCAATTGTATGCTGTTACTCCGCATGATGCTGGCGATTTCCCGTTGTTGCTCGGTCAATTTACCCCCAACCTCGTCGCTCAGCAATTCGCTTCCCTCGCGTATCGCGGTAAGCGGTGTCTTCAATTCATGCGAGACATGCCGTAGAAACCGCGTTTTCTGCTGTTCAAGCTCGATCAGTCGCGTCCTCAGCCAATCCAGCCTTTGCCCCAGGTTTTCAAGGTCTTGCGGCCCTTTGACTTCAATTGCAGAGGTAAATTGCTCGCTGCCAAGCCTACGTATTGCGCTATCCAGTTGCCTGATTGGGCGCGCAATCAAAATGGTGAAACCCACTGCCAGCAATACCGCAATCGGAACCGAGGCGAGAACCTGCCAAAGCAAAATCCGTTGCGCTTCTGACGCTGTCTGCTGCAACACGTTGACTTCCCGGTCTATCAGCTGGTTGCTCTGCGCGAGAAGCGACTGGGCGAGATCGGATAGCAGCACGTACTCCAGCGCCATGGATTTGCTATTGCCTGGGTTCCGTGGATTTTTCTGCAGACTTGCAAACAGTATCTGCTCCCGCTCCGCCAATTCATCCAATTCTTTTTTTTGTTCCTCGTCGAGCGGCAAGCGGGCAAGCTCCGTAGCCGTCTCACGGAAGTTCTGGTGAGTCTTGGCGTAATCTCCAAGCAAGCTCTGGTCGCCGAGAATGATGAACTGCCGTACGGTGCGCTCCATTTGCGTGAGCTGCTCCACCAAGATGCGGCTCCCCTGGGTCGCTTGTACCGCCTGATACACCGCTTTCTGACTTTGATTGGCGAGCCGGTCCACATACAGCGCCGCATTTAAAAACGCAAAAAACAACGGCAGCGAGACCAGGACGAACCCCAGTAAAATGAGCTGCAAAAATGATTTCGGATAATAGATCTTCACTGCAGTGCCTGCGGCCGTGATTTATAATACGCTGGTCATTAAGTTTCCTTTCCCTCAATACGATAGCATAACCATGCCAAGCCACGCTCCTACCGAATTCGCAGCTTTAACGCGTAATCCCGGCAGACATATTTCCATTATCACCGCGATGGCGAGGAACCGCGTGATCGGCAAAGGAAACCGCATTCCCTGGCGCTTGCCTGGTGAGCTGCAAATTTTCAAGAAAGTTACGATGGGACATCACATGGTGATGGGACGCAAAACCTACGAATCATTCAACCGCTTGTTGCCTGGGCGCACGACAGTGATTGTCACACGCAACCCAAATTACAAGGTTGCGGGTGCAATTGTGGTGAATTCACTGCAAGCGGCGATTTCAGCGTGCGGCTCCGACGATGAAGTTTTCATCATCGGCGGTGCGCAATTGTTTGAATTGGCGTTACCTCTCGCCGACCGCATTTACCTCACCACGGTTCAGGCGGAAGTCGAGGGCGACACCACCATGCCGGATTTTGATTTAGCGGGGTGGAAGCAGATATCTACACAAGTGTTCAAAGCTGACGCAAAAAATCTTTATGATTACCATTTTTCCGTTTACCAGAGAAGCTGAAATGCTTGTGGAAATAAAAAGCGGATTACAACGCTAACCGTAATCCGCTTTCTCGCGCAAAAAAGCCCTAAATTACGATTACACCCGGTAAAGGAAAGCCGTTGAAGTTACTGGCGTAGGAACTGGTGTAGGCGCCGGCGTTGGGGATGTAGATGTAGTCCTCTTCCTGCACGTCTTCCGGCAACAAGTGATCGCGCATCAGCACGTCCATTGAATCGCAGGTCGGCCCGGCTACCACCCACGGGATAAGCCTCCCGTTGCGGTCGGTGCGGACCTCATAAATCAGGCCTTCCTGAGTCTCGATGATGCCGCCAAACACGCCGGCATCCCAATACATCCAACGTTTGCCGGCGCGCGTTGCGGTTCCCACGACGCGACACACAAAGTATGCAGCATCGCTTACCAGATAGCGCCCCGGCTCGGCCATGATGCGTATGCTGTCCGACACGCAGGCAATCGCCTCGTTCACAACCTCGCCTATTTTCTCGATGGAGGGAATGGGTTTGACATGGCGCACCGGATAGCCGCCGCCGATATTCAAAAGGCGCGGGTTGAGACCGACCACCCGCATCTGCTGGAATATTTTGAGCGCGCTCTCGATGCCGACCCGCCAGTTTTGCGGGTTACGGCACTGTGAGCCGACGTGGAACGTCACGCCCGCAAGGTCGGCTTTCAGTTCCACCGCGGTCTTGATAATTTCGCGCACTTCAGCGGGGTGGGCGCCGAATTTTCCCGAAAGCGGCCAGTCACTGCCGATGTTCGGGGTGTCAATCCGCAAATACAACTTGGCATTGGGCTTGACGTTCACGATTTTGCGCAGCTCTTCCACGCTGTCCAGCACGAACCACTCTACCCCTTTGGCTGCTGCGTACTGCACAGAGTCGCGCGACTTTATCGGATTGCTGTAATAGATTTCCTGCGCCTTCACTCCCAGGCTGAGCAGGAGATCAAACTCGGCAACGGAAGCGATTTCAAAGCCCGCGCCCTCCTCGATCAGGGTCTTCAGCACTTGCGGATGAGGATTGGCCTTCACCGCGTAGTGCGGATGCACGCGCGGCATGGCGGCTTTGAAACGGCGGATTTTGTTGCGGACGATGCTAGAATCAACCAGCAGGAATGGCTTGCTGTAACCCTTTTCCAGGGCGCGCCGGACATGTTCGAAGTCCAGGCTGATTTCCGGGTGAGTATCGAAGATTTCTTCGTGTTTGAACCTTCGTCGTACGGCAGTGCGCATTTGCATTGAAATCTCCTTCAGGCGAGGCGCTACGTAACAGGAATATGTACGTTGACAAGACCGTCAACAACCACGCTGAAGTATTTCCTCTCTCTTGTCATGATGACCTCCTCTTGAGCCAAGTGCTGTGCAATAGAAAATGTGGCGAATTATACCCCCGTGGCCCGGGGATGCAAGACAATTTTTCGGGTGAAACCACTACTAATAGTAGGTAGGGTAGTAGAAAATATCAAGAAAAATTTTAAGTTACTGAATCACCGCGATTTCCCACCTAACAAGGCTGATTCCCGTATTTGCTACAAATATTTGGAGAGAAAGCTGCTTAAATTTTAGGCAGGGTCACGCCGCGCTGTCCCTGGTATTTGCCGCCGCGATCCTTGTACGAAGTCGCGCAAACTTCGTCGGATTCAAAGAAGACTACCTGCGCCACGCCCTCGTTGGCGTAAATTTTCGCCGGCAGCGGCGTGGTGTTGGAGAATTCCAGCGTTACGAATCCTTCCCACTCCGGCTCCAAGGGCGTCACGTTCACGATGATTCCGCAGCGCGCATAGGTGGATTTGCCGAGGCAGAGAGTGAGTATATTGCGCGGGATGCGGAAATACTCGACTGTGCGGGCGAGGGCAAACGAATTGGGCGGGATGATGCAGATGTCGCCTTTGACATCCACGAACGAATTCGAGTCGAAATTCTTGGGGTCCACAATGGTGGTATTGATGTTAGTGAAGAGCTTGAATTCGTCGGAGCAGCGGATATCGTAGCCGTAGCTCGAAGTGCCGAATGATATTACGCGGTGGCCGTTTACCTCTTTAACTTGATTGGGTTCAAACGGCTCGATCATGCCCCGCTCTTCCGCCATGCGGCGGATCCATTTGTCGGATTTGATGGACATGGCGGGAAAAGTTGTTAGGTATTCTGAATGACTATCTTGGGGAACAACGCGGTTCTATCCTGCGCCTGCTCGGCGATTATGAGCGCCACTTTTCGGGCAATGCTGCGGTAAATCTGGCTCACGCGCCCGTCCGGGTCGGTTACCACGGTCGGCTTGCCTGCATCCGCTTGCTCACGGATGTTAATGTCGAGCGGGAGTGAACCCAGAAATTCCACGTTGTAATCCTTGCACATCTTCTCACCCCCGCCCGCGCCAAAAATATGCTCCTCGTGGCCGCACTTGGAGCAGATATGGGTACTCATGTTTTCCACGATGCCGATTATGGGAATGCCGACTTTTTCGAACATCTTGAGCCCCTTGCGCGCGTCCAACAACGCGATGTCCTGCGGCGTGGTCACGATTATAGCGCCGGTGACTGGCACTTTTTGGGCAAGGGTCAGCTGGATGTCACCGGTGCCTGGTGGCAGGTCCACCACCAGATAATCGAGTTCGCGCCAGCGGGTTTCGGTGAGCAACTGCTCCAGCGCCTGCGTCACCATCGGCCCGCGCCATACCATGGGCGTTTCCACGTCGATCAGGAAACCAATGGACATCGCCTGCAGGCCGTGTCCGTCCATCGGTTCGAGGCTTTTGCCGTCGCGCGATTCCGGGCGTCCCTGGATGCCGAGCATGGTAGGCTGCGATGGGCCGTAAATGTCCGCGTCCAGTATCCCTACCGCCGCGCCTTCAGCCGAGAGCGCCAACGCCAGGTTGACCGCGGTGGTGGATTTCCCCACCCCGCCTTTGCCTGAGGCCACGGCGATGATGTTTTTGACATTGGGGACGAGCTTCACACCACGCTGCACGCTGTGCGAGACGATCTTGGTAGTAACGTTGATGTTGATATTGCCGATACCTGCAAGGGGTTTAAGCTTTGCCATAACCTGCTTGCGGATTTGCTCGCTCACGCTTTTTGCGGGATACCCCAGGACGATGTCGAGCGACACATCTTTGCCGTCAATCTTGATGTTCTTGGCCGACTTGCTGGAAATGTAATCCTTGTGGGTGTAGGGATCCGTGATTTCCTTCAGCGCGTCCTGCACCAGCTGCTCCGATATAGCCATTACCTCTCCTCTAAAACCTCTGCACCACATGCCAAACGGTAAAGTTTAACAATTATACCCGCCGCGAATACTGTTCAGGGCTATGCTTTGTTACAATTTGATACCTTAAGCCCAGTCCGGCCTCATGACGCGCAAAATTCTCGTCACCTCCGCCTTGCCCTACGCCAACGGTGCGATTCATCTGGGGCATCTGGTCGAATACATTCAGACCGACATCTGGGTGCGCTTCCAGAAAATGCAAGGGCACGAGTGCCATTACGTTTGCGCTGACGATACCCACGGCACCCCCATCATGCTGCGCGCTGAAGCTGAGGGCATTACACCCGAAGCCTTGATTGAACGCATGCACGGTGAACACCTGCGTGACTTCAAGGGTTTTCATATCGAGTTCGACAACTATTACTCGACCCACTCGCCGGAAACGCAGGAATACGCTAACGATATTTATGCCAAGCTCAATAAAGCGGGGCTGATTGAAAAACGCGCCATCGAGCAATACCACGATCCAGTCAAGGAGATGTTTCTCCCCGACCGCTTCATCAAAGGAGAGTGTCCCAAATGCCACTCCAAGGACCAGTACGGCGACGCCTGCGAGGTATGCGGCTCGGCGTATTCGCCCACCGAACTGATCAATCCCTATTCAGCGGTTTCGGGTGCGACGCCAGTAAAAAAGAAATCAGAACACTATTTTTTCAGTCTTGGGAAATGCGAGGCTTTCCTCAAGAAATGGACTCAGTCGGGGGAGCGCCTGCAGCCGGAAGCGGCGAACAAGCTCAAAGAATGGTTCGTTGCGGGGCTGCACGACTGGGACATTTCGCGCGACGCGCCCTACTTCGGCTTTCCTATCCCTGGCACAGATAGCAAGAAGTTTTTTTACGTTTGGCTCGATGCGCCCATCGGCTACATGGGGAGTTTCAAGAACCTTTGCCAACGCAAAGGAATAAAGTTTGATGACTATTGGAAAAAGGATTCCAAAACCGATCTGTACCACTTTATCGGCAAGGATATTCTTTATTTCCACGCGCTGTTCTGGCCGGCGATGCTCGAATATTCCGGCTACCGCACGCCAACCAAGATTTTCGCCCACGGCTTTCTTACCGTGAACGGCGAGAAGATGTCGAAGAGCCGCGGCACGTTCATCACGGCAGAAAGCTATCTTAAGCAGGGCTTGAATCCCGAGTGGCTGCGCTACTACTATGCGGCCAAACTTAACTCCACTATGGAGGATATCGACCTCAATCTCGAAGATTTCGTGGCGAGGGTGAACAGCGATCTCGTCGGGAAGTATGTCAATATTGCTAGTCGGGCCTCAAGCTTCATTGCGAAGCATTTCAATGGCGGCCTTGCGTACCTCGGTGATACAAAACCTTTAATGGATGGTGCGATCAAGTCTGCATTTCTGGCTAAGGAAGCCTATGATGCTCGCGAGTTCGGAAAAGTTATTCGCCAGGCGATGCAGATCGCGGACCGCATCAACGAAGGATTTGATCGACAACAACCGTGGAATCTTGCTAAGAATCCATATAAACATTCCGAACTCCAAGATCTCTGTTCGCGTTGTCTTTACGGGTTTAAGTTGCTAACCGTCTTACTAGCACCGATTCTACCGAAGACGGCGGAGCGCGTAGCTCGGGAGTTTTTTGGATTCAAACACGCGTTCATGTGGGACGATGCCGCTGCATTGCCCAGCATGACCAACCCTTACTCTCATCTCATGACTCGCGTTGATCTCAAACAGATCACCGCCCTCGTGGAAGCCAACAAGGAAAGCTTGCGGCCGGCGTCACTGACACACTCGCAGCAGCGCCATGCTGAGCACCAGCAACACGTCACTAGAGAGGCACAAGTGGACAACACTATATCAATCGACGATTTCGCCAAAGTTGATTTGCGCATTGCACGCATTGTCAAAGCTGAAAATGTTGATGGTGCGGACAAATTATTGAAGCTCACGCTGGACGTCGGCAGCAACCAAACCTGCATTGTGTTCGCCGGCATCAAACCGGCCTATGCTCCGGAGCAACTAATAGGACGTCTCACCGTAGCGGTTGTCAATCTCGCCCCGCGCAAAATGAAGTTCGGTATTTCGGAAGGGATGGTGCTGGTGGCATCAGGCGACGGACCGGGCTTCTATCTGCTTTCACCCGATCCCGGTGCGCAGCCAGGAATGAAGGTGAAGTGAGCACCTTGGAAGCTGTCTCATCACCGCTCGCAGATTCTGGATTTTCGGCGAAAACTACGCGAGCTGCGGTAGGGTGGCAAAAGTGATTCCGGTGGACGTCGCAGTGCAAGGCTGTCCGCCCACGCCGCTTGCCATCATGCAAGGCATACTCGCCGCGATAAAAAGCCAAAGCTAGTCATGGCGGCGGTTGTCAAGCATTTGCGCATTTACGGCATGGTACAAGGCGTGTTTTTCCGCGAAACCATGCGCCGCCAGGCGGAGAAGCTCGGCGTAACCGGCTGGGTGTGCAATTGTTTCGATATGAGCGTGGAAGCGGTGGTGCAGGGAAGCCCTGAAGCGTTGGATGCCATCATCGCCTGGGTGCAGCACGGACCTGAAACGGCACGGGTCGAGAGTGTTGAAATTGAGGAAGGGGAAGGAAATTTTACGCGCTTCGAGATATTGCGCAGCCGTTGATTCAGTAGATTACTTCCACGTTCTCAGGTTCCAGCCATTCGCATAAATCGCGCAGCAAATTGTCATCGAGATTAACCCGCCATTCCTCGCCCAGCTGCACTTCACACACCGCTTGCGCGTTGTAATAACGGATCGCGACCGGGCACAGCCCT